>CALXXO010000007.1 GCA_944392705.1 uncultured Spirochaetaceae bacterium | reverse complement strand
ACACTATCAGAGTCCACAAATCCAACAATCGGTATGATAGAATAATTCTGCTATGAGTAATTTATCTGCGGATTGTTCATTTATTCCTGTTCTCATTATTGATGATGAAAAAGATATCAGAGAAGGACTAGCAAATCTTATCAACTGGGAAGATATAGGATTCTCAATCATAGGGGAAGCCGCCAATGGAAGAGAAGCCTTGGATATAATCGAACAAAAGCATCCGGCTGTTGTCATTTCTGATATAAAGATGCCGGATATAGATGGTATAGAACTTATACGTATACTTCATCATAGTTTTCCAGAAATAAAAGTTGTTCTATTAAGCGGGTACAGCGATATAGCTTATTACAAGGAAGCCTTACAAAATAGCGTATTCGACTACATCTTAAAGCCAAGCAGCACAACAGAAATAATCGATGTGTTCAAGCGCCTACAAAAAACTATAGGAAAAGATGAATCAAACAGAATAAGCAATGTTCTCGCCTGTGAATTGTTTCTGAACAGAATGCTCACATCAGAATATACAGAGGAATACATAGAAGAAGAATCGGAAAGGCTTGGTCTTTATGTCCCAGCACCTCCTCTAAGGCTCGTAATCACACAGATTAAATCTGAAGAATTTCATATTTACTCTTCTTCGGTGGCTCTTGCTTTTAAGGGAATGAACCAGAATGCTTTCATATTGATTCATGATACGGAAACTGAAGAAATCAAGAAGATATTATCAGAAATAATCACTCAATCCTGTCATGGAGATCCTCCCAAAGCTTCTATAAGCAAAAGCTTTTCTTCGCTTGAGGAAATCGGGAAAGCATACAATCAGGTACTACTTACCGAAAAAGAACATATGCTTGCACCAGAAATATCATTTCTTTTTTATGAAAATCTATCATCTCCCGGATTCTGGAAATATGGGGAATATGACAATTTGATAAACGACACAGTATCAAGTGTCATGGAAAACAACCATGAAGAAATAGAAAGAAATATCGAAAAAGTCTTTTCTGTCGTCAAGGAAAATGCGGCAAATTATGACAGTCTGGACTATCTATGCTCAGGGATATACTACAGATGCCTTGAAAAAGCTGTCAGACAAGGAACTTACATAACACCAGTATCTGAGCTTCATGAATTTCTTGGGAAAATCTCAGATATAAATGAAATGAAGAATTATCTGAGGAATCTTCTTTTCCTTGTTGCAACAAGTACAAAGGAATACTCATTAATCAATAGTAGTAAAACGATAAAAGACATAGATAATATAATCACAGAAGAATATGCAAATCCACAGATGTCACTGACATACATCAGTACGAAAATAGGTAAAAGTGAAGCTTATCTATCAAGTATATATAAAGCTGAAACTGGAAGCACAATCCTTTCACAGATAACACAGCAAAGAATCGAGAAAGCAAAGAAATTGTTGAAAGAGACTAATCTAAAAACATATAGAATCGCAATTGAAATCGGATACACGGACTGTTCTTATTTCAGCAAGCTTTTCAGAAGAATCACAGGGTACTCTCCTGTGGAATACAGGAATAAAGCATGAAACTCAGGACTATGAATATAATCATCATAGTGGCATCCGTAGTTCTTTGCTCTGCGGTGATTGCTTCAATGCTTTTAATAAGCCACAGAAAAGTCCTAATTGATGGTTATGCAACAAATATCGCAGATTCTCTTTCTGCCGCAGATGAAACATTATCGGCATATATTCAGTCCGCTATATTTTCACATGAAACGTACCTGAATTCCGACATGGAATTTTCTTCGATACTAAACAGGCAGGATTCTTATGATACGGAAAATGAAATACTAATCAGTACATATCTTCTGAGTACTTATCTAAAACAAAAGGCTCCATACTATAGCTTCAATGATAATCTTTCATTGCTCATTGATGAGAATGGTACGATTTTCAATATTCGTACTCCTATGATATATAGCGGAGAAGATTTAGAGGATTTCTCGCAGATGGTAGATGAACTCAGCGGAGAAAGTCTCTCCTACTCTGGCTGGGTCATACTAAATAATGACATTTTTGATGAGAGCAATAAAACCGGCCTTATCTTCTGCCATATAAGAAATCTCTATAACTCATCGTTTCACTATTCCGGCAAAGCTATTTTCACCCTATCTGAAGAATTCATTATGTCTCTGATAAACAATAACAGTCTTATCAGTAATGGAACTCTGAAATTCTCGAAAGGAACTCCGGGATATAGCATAAATAATGGAACAGGGACAATTACAGTAACGATAGAATCGTCACAGCTTCCGCTGAACTGGCAAGCAACAATTTCTCTGGATAGTATGAATGAACAGACTATAATTGATTTCATAATGTATTCACTGATTATCTGCCTAGTGTCTGCAATCGCCGCTATATCAGCAATACTTGTATCAAGAAAAGCTACAAAACCGCTGTATGAGCTTATGGCACAAATGCGTATAGCAAGCCAGACACAAAGCTTCAAATTGCTCCCGCTAACAGAGAAAGCCTGTAGCGACATAAGACAGTTATTTCTTGATTACGATTCATTGATTCTCACAATCAATGATCTTATCTACAACAAATTTGATCTGGAGAAAAAGAAAAAACAAGCTGAGCTGGATGCCCTTGTAGCACAAATCAACCCACACTTTTTGTACAATACGCTTGAATCAATCATATGGAAAGCAAAGGCTGCAGGCGATGATGATATTGCAGAAATGGCACATCTTCTAGGAAGTTTATTTAGGACAGCTGTAAATAAAGGATTGACGATGCTACCTTTGAGAGAAGAGCTTGAAAATGCTGAAGCCTATATAAAGCTCCAGAACCGCAGATATAATAATAGACTTATAACACATATCAGTGTGGATGATGACAAAATCCTTGATGCACAAGTGCTGAAACTAATACTGCAACCTGTACTTGAGAATTCCATTCTCCATGCACTTCCATCTACTCTAGAAACTATGGATATTTACATCCATGCAGAACAAACGAACGGTATTGTATATATCTATATAGAAGATACAGGAACAGGTATTGATGACGATACACTAAAATCACTCCAGGAAAGACTTACAGCGCCTTTCATAACATACTCACACTCTGATGCACAGAAAGGATTACGAAAAGAAACAGGGGGTGTTGGGCTTGTGAATGTGCACCAGCGAATACAGCTTTACTATGGAATAAAATATGGACTAACAATAGAAAGCAAAATCAATGCTGGTACAACAGTCACAATAATGCTGCCGCTCACAAATTGTGAAAAACTTCCGCAATCCAGTCAGCAAAACCAGGGTTCTTTTCCTTAAGATGCCGAATAAGCTTTTCTCCAAGATTCCCCGCATCAAAAGGACTCGACAAGATCATAGGACTAAGTTCATAAGGATCTTTTTCAAGATCATAAAGGAATATCTGAGGAGCTTCATCGGCTGTATATCCCCTGCTTATTACAAGTTTTTTATCATTCGTCCGAATTGCCCTCCACCCAGAATCTAGTGGGGCTATTCCATGTTCTTTCAGATTCTCAATGAAAACATCACGGCTGACATAACACGACAAGAAGGCTTCCCCTAAGAAGCTTTCACCTTTCAGAATATAATCTGAGACATCCCTGCCATCCATTTTCCCACAGTTGATATGCAACAGCGAAAGAAGTGTTGGCAAGATATCAACAGTAGAGAAAGGACCATTGATTGCTGCGTGTGAAACTCCGGGAATTCTGATTATAAATGGAACACGCACAGATTCTTCATACCATACGTGTTTTCCAATAAGACCATGAGATCCAAGCATATCACCATGATCTGATGTCAGAATTACTATAGTATTATCCTCAAGACCAATATCATTAAGCGTATTAAGAAGCCGTGAAAACTGCTGGTCAAGACCACTTATAGCTGCATAGTAATCTACCGTGGTTTTCAGCAGTTTTTTCTTCCCCTTTATACCAGGCTCTCCTGTATGATTGTCGAAAACATCACCTATAACATTTGTACGGAAATCTATATTTTTAGAAGAATACATTGATACCAACGCATCTGGCGCCGATTCATATGGAGGATGCGGAGGATTCCATGAAATGAATAATGCAAATGGTTTATCTTTGTCCTGCTCTTCTAGGAATTGGATAGCCTTATCTGTTTCATGTTCTGGAGACCAGCAATCAATATCAATTCTCTTTGCAGAATCTTCCCAGTAATGTGGATGCAGATGATTATTGTCCGCATTATATGCGTGCCAATATCTTATTCCATGTCTACCTGCTGCTGGAGTATATGCATCCCATCCAGAAGCACCAGAAACTGGATCTGAATCATGATTTAGTTCAGGTTCATCCAGATGCCATTTGCCGATATAACCAAGGTTATATCCTTCTGCAGAAAGAAGCTCAAACAATGTAGTTTCATTATGGCTCAATGCTATAGGATACCCTGTCATGCAATTACCATAGACACCAGTATCAACAGGATATTTCCCTGTAAAAAGACAAGCTCTATAAGGTGAACATAATGGACAGGTGGAAACAGCATCCTCAAATACTATCGATGATGCTGCAAAAGCATCTATCGATGGAGTAATCAAGTCATTGCACTCAAATCCAGTACTAACTGCCCGCCATTGATCGGCAAAGACATAAAGAATATTCATTTTTCTATTTTTCATTCTGACGCCTTTCAATATCTAACACCTTTATCTCAAGAGGGTTGAGATTGAATGAGTTCATTATCGGTTCCCCGCCTTCCGAATCAAAAGCCTTATACTCTTTAGGGATTTTCACTTCTTCTGAATCAAGCCCTGTATTAACTAAAGCAAGGATACCTTGTCCCAAACTATTTAGTTTAAGAATTGGGAAAACATTATTAGAAGAAAGACATATAACACTATCATCCAAGCTATGAATGATTCGTTTAATAATATCTGCACGACTCCTGAATGCATAAGTCCATTTAGAGATTGGTGTTGGCAAAAGAAGAATATTTCCACCCCGCTGGTTAACGTGAAGAACCATAGCGTCTCCAATTATCACATCATCCAGATTCTTATAAACTGAGATTACCTCTTCGTCCTTCTGGGCCTTGAACTGTATAATTGTTTTTCCCTCTAAGGCAAAACGCATTTCGTTCGTACAGACCATATTATTCTCATAGCCCAGAGTGAATCGACTCGGTATATACATCTCAACACAAACAGAACCTATTCTGCCTTTTGGCGTTATTCCTAGAAGGTCTCCAAAACCTCTTTCATACAGTATATCAATTGCTTCTGCAGAAACTATAAGGTTTCCAGAAAGCAATCGTAGGATATCTGAATTAGTCAAAGCTGCAGCCGTTTCACCATACAGATAATTTATCTTTCCTTCTTTAAATGCAATAGAAATACCTATTTGTCCAATTAGACTATCCATCAGACGAGATGGGATAACCCCATGTCTCGTTGCCTTAGCTTCATTTCCATTCCATAGCATTGAAACACCATAATCCTCTAAGCCCTTTACTTTATTTTCCAATGCACCCAGTTTTTCTTTCATACGGCACAGCATTACTGCAAATTCCGGCTCATGATCATAAGGAGTTGCAAGATAATCATATACATTAAGACTGAGAGCATCGGAACCAGCTATAGTATGTAATATCATCTGGCTTTCCGTTGTATGAACGCTCTTTGTATACAGTGTATGGGGCCAGTTCTCTACCTCGCTAATGATATAAGCATCATCTATAACAGATTCTGACAAAGACATACCAGTATAAGACTGGACCAACATATCATGCAGCGCATCGTCATAAGCTCCCCCAAGAGGTCTCGAAACACACGGTCCTCCTCCAGCAAAAGCTTTGAGTAGTCTTTCCATATCCCTGCCCTGGACAGAGTGTTCTGGCTCACCACTGTTCATCAACCCTACAAGGACCTCTGGACTAGCTTTCCGTGCGGCTTTCCCTATTTCTTCTGCAGCATGAAGCTGTCCCTCAAAATTCACTTCCATCCAAGCATTTCTTACAAGACCGCAATCTGTCGATGTATCAAGAACCATATTGATAAGTTCTTCCCGGCTCATAGATAGTCCAAGCTTCTTGTTTGTACGATCAAGATGTATGGGACAGAAACATCCAAGGTATTCCGTGTGATTCACACTTCTGAAGTCATCATCAATCATTAATATATGAGGATGAGTTGCTGCATATATTCCAGCGACTTCTGCAGCATATTCAACCCAGTCTTCATCAAGAATGCAATATGTACTATGGTTCGGAATTCCAGAAACGGAAACAAATTTAGTATATGGAAGTACATATTCAGGAGGAATTATTGCATCGCAGTGCCCTGCAATAGTTGCAATATTTACACTGTACTCTATTCCTTCCTTACGGAGCTTATCTGCAATAATACTATATATATCTGCCATCTTATGATGTATATGCAAAGGATATGGAGACATAAGAATCTGATGGCTCTGTTCCATAAGCATAACTTCTTCGATTCTGGCCTTATGGCAGACTGAAATAATGTCAGCAAGCTGTCTTTCCCAGCATCCTGCATGAATAACACATCTTAGAATGTATCTCATAGATTCTGTCCCTCCTAACTTTTAATTCCTGTAGTTGCAATACCTTCCACAAAATATCGCTGAGCGAACATGAAAACTATCATGACGGGAACAAGAACAAGCGTTGCAGCAGCCATCAAAAGTCCGTAATCAACGCTATTGTTAATCTGGAACATCTTCATTCCGACGCTTATCATCTGCTTTTCAGGACTAGTTATGAAAATATATGGATTCATGTAGTCATTCCATGCCCATATGAAAGTAAACATAATCATTGTTGTTATTGCAGGTCCACTAAGAGGAAGAACAACTTTTCGGTAAATCATGAAATGGTTTGCACCATCAATCAAAGCCGCTTCCGAAAGAGAATCTGGTATACTCATGAAAAACTGCCGAAGAAGGAATACAAAGAAAACATCGAATATTGAAGGAAGTACAACCGCCCACATGGTATCAGTTATTCCTAACCATTTGAATATTATATATTTAGGGACAATAATCGCATCTGGCGGTATCATCATAGATGAAAGAAGGAATAGAAAAAGGACTTCTCGACCAGGAAAATGAAGCTTTGAAAATGCATACGCTGTAATAGATACGATGAAAAGCTTCAGAAGGATAATGGTAACAACCATTACTATGGTATTCGCATACCATCTAATAAACATATATTGATCATCAAACAGAGCTTTGTAATTCTCCGTGATAAATGTCTCCGGAATTAGTTTAATCGGATATATAAATATCTGATTAAGTGGTTTGAAAGATGATGATAACATGAATATAAATGGAAATATATTTGCTATTCCAAGGAAAAGCATAATGACTGTCAGGATAATTTTCTTTGGTTTTGCATATCTTTCTATCATCTTACACCTCCTAATCCTCAAAACGTTTTCTGCCACTCCATTGAAGTACGGTAATGGCCATAACTATCACGAACATCACAACTGTCTGGGCACAGGCATATCCCATCCGAAATGAAGTAAAAGCAGTATTGACGATATTCAAAGGAAGGATAGTAGTTGAAGTTCCTGGTCCACCTTCCGTGAGGACTTGTACAATTGTATAATTCTTAAGCGATGTAATGACTGATGTAATCATAAGAAGGAAAGTCTGGCTTCTTATGCAAGGCAATGTCACATGAATAAAATTCTGGAATCCATTAGTTCCATCTATGTAAGCAGCTTCTTTCAACTCTGTTGGAACATTCTGGAAAGCAGCAAGGAAAGTAACAAACTGAAGCCCTACTCCTTGCCAGACAGCAATTATCACAACACTTACCAAGCTAGTTTTTGTACTCATTAGCCACATAGGAGGATTATCAATACCAATACTTCTAAGTACATTGTTTATGACACCGCCAGTCGGATCCATCAGAAGACTCCAGACAACAGAAACTGCAACCATATTAGAAACATATGGCATAAACAGCATTCCTCTCAGAAGATTTCTGGCATAAAGCTTTTTGTTGATTAGAACCGCCAGTACAAGACCAACAAGCATAACGCCTGGCACATACATAATAGAAAAAAGGAGACTATTCTTTACAGAATTAGTAAATTCAGTATCACTGAATAATTCAAGATAATTCCGCAATCCCACAAAAGAAGCATCCCCTATCCTGCTGATATATCTAACATCTGTAACAGATATAATGAATGAAAGGAAAATCGGGAAAAAATGGAATAAAAGATATCCAATAAGATAAGGAGCGATAAAAGCAAAAGCTGTATACATCTCACGCTGCTTTCTACTCAACATATAATCCTCCGGGATTTTATAATATGTGCCCCTCAAAGGGGGCACGGCTTCAGGTTGCATTTGCTATTGCTTTATCTGCCTTCTCCTTTATATTCATCATCGTAGTATCAAGATCCTGTTCACCAATTCCGTAGAGACCACCTTCAGTCATGAAGATCTTATTGATTTCCGCAGCTGCAGGTCCCGTTACCTTCTCATCGAAGATCTTTACTTCAGGATCGAACCACATTGCTCTGATTTCATCCACCGTAATGCCATCAAAGGCAAATGCATTCAGAAGATCGTTCTCGATATAGCTATCAATTTCTTCCTGTGTCAAATCGACACGAGCAGGAATTCTACCTGATCCCATCTTGTACATATTCTCTGCAAACAATGCTGCACACTTGAATGCAAGCTCTTTCTGAGTTGATGTTTCAGGGACCCAGAAGCTAGAGACAACAACACTTGTGGACTTCGGATATCCTTCAGGATAAGGCATTGGAAGCACACCCGCCTTCCATGTTCTTGGATACTTCTCCATATCAGTAAGCCATACAGATGTCCATCCACCAGCGACGCTCATGCCGACGTTACCTGATGTAAAATACTCAAGCGGCATCTGCCTACTCTCCTGAACAAGGTATTCAGGATTCACATGATATTTATTTCCAAGATCATAGTAAAATTCAAGCGCTTCCTTAAAGAGTGGGTCATCATAATTTGAAGTTCCATCCTCTTTGTAATGCGAAGCACCTTTCTGCATTGCAAGCATATAATTGTAATGAGCCCAGAGAGGATTAAACGCCCCATATATATCATCACCAAGTGCTGATATCTTCTGACCAACTTCAATAAACTTCTCCCAAGTCCAATTCTCACTCTCTGGATACGGTATACCTGCTCGGTCAAAAAGATCTTTATTGTATATGGTGATAGCTATGTCAACAAAAGCAGGGAGACCATAATACTTGCCATCGAATTGTGCTGGATAATCACCAAAAACAGCCGCAATGTCATAACCTGCATCTGCTGCAAGATCATCCAGACAAGTCATAACACCAGCATCATAGAATGGATTCATATTCGAATGTGCGCTGAGAACAAGGTCAAACTCATCACCTGCCATTAGGGAAATCAGGAGCTTATCTGCTTCACCTGCACCAGGATCAGGGTATGTAACAAGTTCGACATCTATCCCATTCTCCTTTGCAAGTTCTACAAGTCGCAGATTCTCTGCTCTACCAGCTTCTGAAGCTTTTATTGCGAATCTCAGAGGTTTGGACTGACCTGCTTCCGAATTATCAGAAGTCTCCTTGCTTCCTCCTGCAAAAACAGATGAAATGACCAACAAAGCAATCAATAATAAACAAAGGATTCTTTTCATCTCATGCCTCCTTCTTATATTCTCAAGGCATGATTCAAACTCCATCTATAGGTTTATCTTTTGATTCTTGGTTCATTTCTAATGTACAACTATGAATCACTCATCGTTGCCATGAGATTTCTGAACATAGTTTCAAGGTCATATGATGGATACCATCCAAGCGCCTTAAGTTTCGAAGTATCAAGATTCATATGCAGCACTGGGGCGAAACCCCGCCCTGCTGCTTTGGATTCATCCACAACAACATTGATTCTATCATCCCCCAGTCCTGCAACAAGCTCCGCCATTGCTTTGACAGAACAGTATGTCGATTCATTTGCGGCATTATAGGCTTCTCCGGACTTTCCTCCCTGAAGAATCGATAATATCGCTGTTGCAGCATCTATTGTGTAAAGATAACTGCGACAAGTCTCACCTTTTGTGGCAAGGACGATATTACGGCCTTCGATAGCACACCTTGCGAATTCCGCGAATACTCTCTGATCGGAATATCTCACTCCTGGTCCAAAGGTCTGGGTAAGCCTGATAACTTTAGCTGGTACTTTATACTCAGCAAAATATGAAACAGCAATTGATTCTGCAAGGCACTTGCTGGCTGGATAAGAAGAACGTGCGGATGAAAGGCTGAGGACTGCTGGATTATCCTCCATTATCTTTCTATCATCCTGAGGAGTTCCATAAACCTCCATCGAAGAAAGGTAGATAAAACCTTCCAGCGGATTCTTCCGTGCAAACTCAAAGATACCAAGAGTACCAAGAACTGCGGTATTAATCGTCTCCACTGGCTGTTCTGCAAAGGCCTTGCTAGCAGTCTGGCTGGCTCCATGGATGATATAATCGAAATCAGGAGCAATTGAAGGAAACGATTCGATATTCCCTTCGATGAAATCAAGAGAACAATATTTCATCTGCTCTGAGAATATAGTTCTGGCTCTTTTTTCATCGCGTACAAGCAGCATCAATGACAATCCAAGATTATAAGCACGATTCGCATAAGCAAGGACATTGACAATTGTAGATCCAATAAGCCCAGTTCCACCTGTTATGAAAAAATGCTTACCAGCAAATGATGGCCAGTCTATGAAAGGGACCGATACAGCATATTCAAGATCCTTGCGGACAATATCGTTATCAAGCCACATATCACACCCCAAAGATTTCTGAGTTTATCCTGGCTTCCACAAAGGCTTTGAACACATAGAAATCAGAGGGGGTCGTGATCTTTATGTTATCGGAAGGACCAGGAACAGAATGAAGCTTAACTTCATATTTATGCATGAGACAGGCTGAATCTATGAAATCATCGTAGCCCTCAGATAATGCCTTCTGATGCACAGAGAAGATATCATCGAGAATAAACCCCTGAGGAGCCTTGGCAATCTGACAGCTGGATCTGTCGATTATCTCGTTTACATCGCCATTGGCATCATCCACGATTATCGTCTCAATTGCCGGGGCTGTTGTTATCGCAGAACCAAACTCTCGTACTGCGGAAATGCAGGAGGAAATAAGAGATGCATCAATAAGAGGTCTTACTCCATCGTGTATGAGAACAACCGAATCCCCTGGATAAAGCTCATGAGCCTTCCTCAGTCCATTGTCAATTGAGAGGAAACCAGTCTTTCCACCGGGAACAATAGCATCGACTTTGGTGAGATTGTATCTCTTAACAAGCTCTGAACAATAACCAATCCACTCGGAAATCGAGACCAGCACAATCCCATCAATATCCCTAGATTTCTGGAAATGCTCCAGAGTATAAACCAGTATCGGCTTACCCTGAAGTTCCAGAAACTGTTTAGGTGTGGAACCGGAATGCATTCTCTTGCCGACTCCACCTGCAAAGATTACCGCGATATTCATATCTAAGGTATTATCTGAACCATTCAGCTTTCAGTCCAGTCCATTTTACACCGAACGAGAACTGAGGTAGTGTAACATTAACACCTTTCTCTCTGTTGTAGTTGAAATATGAATTGATTCCGAAAGCACCGAAAAGCTCCAGATTATATTCGTCAAAGCGATACCCTCCGAATGCGGCCAGCTTCACGAGATGCTCTGCATTGGCCCAGCCACCCGATGGCGTGGACTTGTTCATGAAATCACTGCTTTCTTCTTCAATATAAGCGTTGCTCATATCGATATTCGTAATCTGATTGGTCTCGAAACTATGCTTAAGGCCCTTCTCACCTGTTGCCTTGTACATGAGATTAAATCCGACATTCCAGGAATTATCCGCAGAGGTATATTCACCACCGAGGGCGAATGCGACGGTATCTGGTCCATGGATATAACCGGAGAAGCCATAGGAATCAAGATGCTGAATATGATAACCAACAACATAATCCAGATTGAAATTCACCTGTTCACCAGTTCTCTTGCCGTTGAGGTATAGATATGGGCTGGTATACACACCTTCAAACCATGTATTGAGACTTCCACCTCCAAGCCTTGTCGAATACTTGATGTTTCCGAGACCACCATAAGCTGCTGGTATACCATCTGAATCCTCAAAGTACATCTGAGCCTGATCAAGAACAAACTGCCCGCCAACTGTTATGCCCTTCCATGGTACGAACTCAAGCTCGAAGCTTATTATGTTATTCGCTTCATCGAAGTACGACTCTTCAATGACATTTGTGTAATTGAAGTAATTATGGTTAATCACGAATGGATAGAAGAAGCGGAAATCAAAGCTGTTCGTGGAATTGTAAAGCGTTCCAAGGTTAAGCACGAATCTTATTCTATTGATTATATTCAAATCAAAACGATGAACGACACGGAACTGCTGATCACCGCCGAACTCGCTTCTGGAGAAATTGGTCAGATATGGATTTGATGGATCCGGAACTATCTGCTGGTCGAATCTTGTCAGCGAGATATTATAAGTGAAGTAATTGCTGATGAAGGAAAGATTCATCACCTCCTGGAAAGTGAAATTGTCACCAACGAGCATATTCCCGGTAATACCGCTTCCAAGGCTATGTGGATACCTGCCAAGAATGAAGCTTATATATTCATTTCCAAGCGACAGACCAGCTTTATAAGGAAGCTCTGGCGCAAGGGAAGAATTAGTCCCTTCCCCAAAGAAAACAGGACTGCCTGTTACACCTGTAAGCAACCAGCCAAAGCTGCTCTCATACAATCTATAAGGATTGTTTCTTATTGAGAAATCCGCTTCGAGGAAAAGGATATCACCAAAATAAAGTTCAGGATCCAATGACAATGCTGGGCTTTCGTATCTATAAGGAATCAAAACCTCATTCTGATGACCATATTCCGGTTCAATATTCTTTCCATTCGCATAGATGAACTTGTCATAATCAGCGATATTGAATTGAAGATTAGCATTTATATTCAGATCGGCCGCAAAGAAATCCGACTCAAAATCCAAGAGAATTTCCTTATCCGTAATCACCTGATAAAGCTCATCATATTCTGCAGCCAACTCAGGAGAAAGCTCCGCTCTATCAATCCTATCGAGCGCAATCTGCAGGACCCTTCCTGTTACAGGCGAGAATGAAGATGGCCCGATAACCCCGGCTTCACGGCAAAGGATATCAACTCTTCTGTATATCTCATCATTAACAGTGTAAGTCTTCTGAAGATTGTTTCCGAAAAGCGGAGACGCCATCATAATGACAAGGATAATAATCATTGAACGAATATTCTTAAAATTCACGGTTCCCTCCACATAGTGCACTTATACATTATTTCCTGAGTTTCTTAAGCTTTCCACCAATCTTTGCAAAGAGCAGAGCAAACGAAGGGAGGAAAAGCAATGTCGATACCATACACCCAAAGAGTGTCACACTCATAAGAAGCCCGAAGTACCTGATTGGTGTATAAGAAGCAAATGAAAGCATCATCATTCCCACAACAATCGAGACAGTCGTCATGATTATGGATCTTCCAGTCTCTGCAAGCGCAGAATAAATAGCTTCAGGTGTTGCAACCTTTCCATGTGCCTTAGACCTGATTCTGAACATGAAGTGAATAGCATCATCTACCCCACAGCCAATTGCTATGGAAGAAAAGCTTACTGTCACCATATCGAATGGGATACCTGCAATAAACATGAATACATAGTTAATCATGATACCAGCGAGAACCGGTATGATTGTCAGGAGCCCTCTTTTAGCTGAACGGAAAAGAAGCGCCGTTGTCAGAAAGACAAGGAACACAGAGAGTATAGTACTATAGTTCTGGTCATCAAGAAGCCTATTAGAGAATTTGTAGTTGGTTATTGGATATCCTTGGATCTGGACGGTAGTTCCCTCTGGTAGCAGGTCAAGATTATCGACCATAGCCTTATAAGCCCTTCCTATGCTTGAGACAGTCATCAAATCCCTTTCTTCAGAATCCCAGTGCTGTATGATCAGGCTAAGGGTATTGAAATCATCGCTGACTATCTGCGATACCTGCGGATTGTAATTTCCAAGCATCAAAACGAGCCTTGAGAGCATCGATATAAGTCCTCGATTTGAAGGAATGCCATAATCACCGCTGACAGTCGCATTTGCAAAGGACATATAGTTCGTGTAGGAAATGCTCTGTAGAATATCAGGGCATTCAAGAATTGCTTTCTCGTACTCCCGCACGCTGACAAGGTTATCCCTATCCTGGAAATAATTCTTACTACCTTCAGGTGCGATTATCTTTATTGTAAATGGATTAGTTCCGCCAATCTCTTCAGCAAAAGCCCTGGAATCCTGACCAAACTGATCAGACTCAGGGAAATAGGACATATAGTTCGAATCAAGAGGAATTCTATCATTTACGAAGAAATAGGCACAGCAAAGCAGACCAAATATAACACAAAGAACATACCAATACTTTGTAATCAGGCCGGCAAGCTTTCTGACAAACCTGGAGAGAAGACCGTTCTCATAGCTTGCAAGCTGTTTCTCTGAAGGTTTTCTCACAATCATCAGAATAGCCGGAAGATATGTAAATGAAAGAATTGCACAATATGAAAGACCGAATGCAACAGATACGCCGAACTCTCTCAACCCAGAAGTTCTTGAAATAAGAAGGCACAAGAATCCAATGACAGTCGTAAAGCAAGCAAAGAAAATGGTCCCTAAAGTCTTTCTGACGACCTGAACTGCTGTTGAAGTCGTTCCAGCTGCATAGCTGGCGTAATAATCACCAAGGATATATATCGAATATGCAGACCCAAGAGTCAGCACCATACACGGTGTAACGACATTGAGTATCGATATATCAATCCCGAGAAGAGACATTGTACCAAGTGTCCATATAAGACCTATGAGCGACAAAGATGCAGGAATAAGGACACTTCTTTTAGAGCGGAAATTGAAATAATAAACTACGATAATCGCAAGGAAACAGAGGACAAGAAGACTGGAAAGGTCCTTTACAAGATACTCCATAATCTTTGCCGTAATAACAGGACCGCCATTGATATATACATCAAGGCCTGCTTCTCGAAGAGGATCGAAATAATCATAGAATTCATCGAGCCGTGCGGAAGAAACAGATGCGATAGGAATCGAAAAAAGGAAGTGATGTGCATCTCCGCTGACAAGGAAATACTTTATAATCGGATCTGAAGTTATACGCTTCTCTAGAAGCTTGGCTTCTGCTTCAATCCATTCCATATCACCATTTTCTGGCGAGATAGGAGTTACCCTCAATCTTGGTCCAGATGACTCGAATGTGAAATAATCGAAAACAGAATAGGGCTCCCCTACATCCCTGAATGCAGAAAAACCATTGAGTGTTTCTTCCAAGAGATTCAGGTTATCAACGGAGAAGATATCATCCCCACCGACAAGAAGAAGATATGTAGCGGTATACGGCAGATCAGCATTCTCATCTACCACGACTGTATCTTCTACAGCGGGAGCAGGTTCTGCATCTTCTGTTCCATCAGAAGGTGTATCATAAGAATCTATAGGAGCAACGGGAGTTGTTTTCACCCTACGCTCTACACCTGTCACTGGAGTCTGTCCAGATACGCCCCCCTGAAAAGTATCTGTATCTTCTCCAACAGGCATGAATGCTCCATAACTGGCATTCATACCAATCCCAAAGGCAAAATAAAGCATGAATACTGTAATCAAAAGGATTACAGCAATTACACCCTTAGGATGTTTCTCTAAAAAGCGGAAGAACCAATTCATGTTTTCCAGTATACACAAGAATCATATTATTATTCATCAGTGGAGAGCATTCTTCTGCATAACTCTCCATAATATGTCAAATTACCGGAGGCCGTAGTCTTCTGGACCTTCTTTCTGTTCGAAAGCTTGGCAAAATAATCCTTGTCGTTCAGATAATCATCAAATACATCCGGGTTATATTCATCGTTTATTATACGCATAAGATGTGTAACCCTGAGATTATTCACAGGCACCATCTCAATGCATTCTCTGAACTTCCTGGAATGGTCACGCAATGCTGCAAAAACATAATCAATCATGAAATATGTTGGGAAACTGTTGTGCTCCCTAAAGTGTTCATAAAGGGCATCCCGACAAGTCTTCATTATGAATGAATCCTTCCAGACACCAAAAATAAAGACAGCCCACTCCGGTTTCGGATATCTGTAAAAAACATCATCTTCTGGAAGCCTTCTTGTAGAAAAAAAAGGAAAGCTAAAAACTTCCTCATCAATATTTTTATTGACGAACACAGTAGAATCAATCCACAACCCACCATATTCTGCAAGAAGCGCAAGCCGTGTTATATCCGAAAAATTTGTTCTTGAAAGAATTCCATTGCTGTATTTATCCCAAATCCATGATGGAAGCTCTACATATGAACTTATATTCTCCTCTGTAATAATCCTTATGGGATGCCCATTGGCGTGCCTTTTAACAGATTCATAGCACATTCTTACCAATTCTGGGGCCTTATCCATTCCCTGTAGCCACATAATCCAGATTGGAGGATTTTCATCGGGAGAACCAAGAGACAGTGTATCTGCTTTATCAAAGAGGTTGCGATGCTGCTCATAAACCCAGTCTGAAAGCATTTGGCAATAGCGCCTGTATGCAGGAACTCGCAGTCTTTTATGTACAATATTCTTATCAGAATTAAGAGAAAGTACATCAGTTATTCCGCACCATACTGCTGGAACAATGAGATGTCGCGGGTACTCTTTTATTCTCTCTGAAAGTTTCATACCTTCTGCCTTATAATCTTTACAAACTGAGCAAGAGCAAGCTTGGCTGACTTATTGTGTATTGCAAGCAGCAAACTGCCAATCACAGATACAACAAGACCAACAATAGCATTGACTATCAGTGTTACCAGATTGCTACAAATTGTATACAAAGTTGTTAGATAGTAAGCAATAAAGACAAAAACGCAGTAAACAATTACATATACAAGGTTCTTAACGATAAATCTGAAAAGCTTATTCTTGAATCCGACGGAAACAATTACATATGTTTCAATCCATAGCGATATACAGAAATAAGTAAGAACAGTTCCGATAATAACACCAACAGGCCCCATTTTAATGGCCAGATAATAGGAAACAACAATATTGAATATAGCTTCTATAATTGGCTTATACCAATCTGGTGAAAAAAGACCAAGAGCATCGCGGAATGTTGAATTCGTAATCCGCAGGCTGTTGAGAAAAAGACTTGCTCCTAAAGAAAAAACAATAGCAAGTGAAAGCTCGTTCACTGCCCCGAATGATATTCTTATAAATGACTGAGCAATTACAGTGAATACGATACCTGAAATCATCGAAAGCAGGAAATTGCCATAGAGGATTTTATCATATAGTTCAAGCATCGAATCATCAGCAGCATCAACACGAACATCACCTATACTCGGTGTGATTGATCGTGCCAGAAGCCAGAACACTGTCATGAATGCATTCGAGAGAAGAATGTAATTATTGTACCTACCAACAACTGCCGTTCCGAAAAGGATACTAAGGATAATAGTATCCGTCGAAGATATGATTACCCTTCCTATCTTATGAAGGAACATCGGACCTATATTGAACTTTAGCCTATTTGAGATTTCTTTAGGAACAACTTCCTGTTTATATTTCTTCGAAAAAACCTCGTTATAATTTCTTGTCGATATACCATAAACTGCCAGATTCTTTGTCAGATTAACTATTACTACTGCAAGTATATAAAGGAAATAATTCTTTGTTAAAACAATAATAAGCATCTGCACAATCATCTGAATACACGTACCACCCTGTGATGCGATGATGTTTATATATTGTTTCTGATCAGCATTAAGGAGAACAGCTCTGGAAGTAATAAAATAGCCAGATGCCTGAGAGAAAAGGAAGAGAAAAAAGTAGATTCTGATTCCTTCCGTCATATCTTCAGGTCTGACAAACCAGTTTATTTTCCAGCAGCAGATAAATCCACCTAGCATTATTATTGAACCAAGAAGCACATAAAACTTTTTGATATATCGCATTATTGCAGCAACAACATTGTATTTCTGGTGTGCAAGTGGTTCATAAAGGCAATATGTAAGAGCTGTCTCAATTCCAAAATCAGCAATTGATAGATAATTCATGATGTTCTGAAAAAGGCCATAAAGCCCGACATACTCAATCGGCATATGGGCAACAAACACAACTCTTTCCAGATACATAAGAATAGCGGAGAAAATGCCAATAAACGAAAAGGCCTGAACATTGCGTTTTACGCTTTTCAGTCTTTTTTTCTCCCTATCATTGCTTTCTTTTCTCATGAGAATCCTTACAGATTATATATATATTGATTACCAATAGCAAACAACCGTTGGCAGCAATTGACTTCTGGTAATCATAATATTCACAAAGAAACAATAAGTTGCAATTAATAAAGGTATACTCAATTATGTCTATACCATGCTTTACAACAGCGGAGAGAGTTAAAGAATGCCAGAAGTAAGTGTAATTATACCTGTTTACAACACAGAAAAATATTTATCTCAATGTTTAGAGTCCATACAGAAGCAAAGCTATACAGACTTTGAAGTAATAATTGTTGATGATGGTTCTACGGATTCATCTTTTTCAATCTACACTGAATTTTTAAATAACGACAATCGTTTCAGATGCATAAAAACAGAGAACAGAGGATTGTCAGCTGCAAGAAATATAGGAATCAAAAACAGCAAAGGAGATTATATCTGCTTAATTGATAGTGATGACTGGGTTAATACCAATCTTCTTTCTGATTTAATTCCTGAAATGAAAAAGACCGATGCGGATATTTCTATATTTTGGTTCTTTAAATATGATAACAATACAGGGGAGGAGACCCCCCCCCATGATTTACCTGGTTGCTCTCAGATTGTATCCAAAGAAACAGCGCTATCTGGTATAATATATGAAACCTATGGCAGCTATGCCTGGAATAAGATTTATAAAAGAGAGCTTTTTAATGGGACTCTGTATCCTGAAGAAATAAGATACTGCGAGGACGTTGCTACAACCCATAAACTTTTCTTGAATGCCAAAAGGATTCTTCTAACTAATTCAGTATTATACCATTATCGAATAAATAACTATTCAAGCCTTACTCATAATTTCAATACAACGAAGTGCTTCGATGCATTTGTTGTAAGCATGAATAGATACAACGATTTGAAAAATGACTTTCCAATGTTCACTGATAAAAGTGTCTTCTATATTGTCAGATCAGCTTCTTTCTTTTTTTGCCTGTATAAAGGAGGGAATACTGAAAAAGAGGAAAAATTGTCGATTATCAAGGCGATATCTGATAATTGCGCAAATATTCTCAAATATAAAATCCCTATGTATCTGAAACTGAGCTATTACATAGGCAAATATATTTCGCCTTACTGTCTAAGCATCCCATATAGGCTTCTCTTATTCTTTAAGAAGATTGGAGTAAAGAAGCACTAAGTCAGATGCCACACCTTTTATATCATACCCATTTTTAACAACATTATATGAATGATCTGATCTTGTGTATCCCATAAAAGACTCAACTGCCTTTATCCAGATATCCATCGGATCATTTAATTTGATTATTTTAAGTAATCCACAATGCATATCAGCTTCAGGCTGAATTGCATCAGAAACAATACAAGCCAAACCTGTTGTTTGTGCTTCTACTAAAACCAACCCCAACCCTTCACTCTTTGAAGGAAATACAAAGAAATCCATTCCCATCATGAATTTTTCTGGACATGATGAAAAACCCATGAATTTTACATCATCAATAAGATTCAAACTCCGAACTTTATGCTTTATTTCCGGAAGAAGCTCTCCCTCCCCAACTAACCACAGTTGCGAATTCCCATACATCGAATGAAATACATTGAAGAAATCAATTAAGAATGAATGATTCTTTACTTCTGTAAATCTTCCGATATGGCCAATGACGATTTTATCATTGGCTTCATATTGTTTTCGTATTTCATCCCTAACATTTTGATTAAATCTAAATCGTTCTGTGTTAATACCACAATTTAGGATAGCTTTTTTTGTACCCTCATATACATTCTTCCCAAATCTATTGAGGATAACCTGATTTGAACATCCAAGATAATAATCGCCAAAGAATCTTACAGGGTACGCCAAAAGGGATCGCCATAAATTGTAAACCGAAATTGTATGCCCTTTTAAACTGTGTGCATGAAAAACAAATTTTGTTCTCGGGTTATTCTTGATTAGTATGCTTTTTATAAAAGGAAATGAATCAAAGTAATCATGTATATGTACTATATCAAATTTTCCATGGGATTTGAGAAAGTCTTTCCACCATTTCCTATATTGATATAAATTCACCATCCAAAAAGCCGGAGCTTTATATTGAAAAGAACATAACGCTGGAATTCTATCCCCCTTCATCAAATCATATGGTGAATTATGATAAACAAGGTTGAATTCACACTCTTCTTGGTCAATATTCTTATTTAAAGAGCTTAGCAATGTCTCGATTCCACCGCTCCCTAAAATATCTATAATATGCAAGATTCGCATCTTGTACATTGTGCCCCCATATACTCAATGGAAATAATCAGAACTTCAGATTACTGTATCTGATTCTCGCATTTACAGCTTATTTATACAATGATAAACTCCTCAAGAGGAAATAGGAAGCAAACGTGAAGATCCTTATAACAACAGAATTTTATCTCCCGCTTAGATGCGGCGTGACTTTGGCTGTCATAAATGAAAAGAAAGCACTTGAAGCCAAGGGACATGAAGTTCGTATTCTTACAATCTCTTCGGAAAAGGAATCCTTCTTCAAGGATGATGTTTATTACATCAAAAGCAATTTCCCTCAGCTTTATAAGGATTCATATGCTTCCATTGCAATCCATGATCACCTGTTGAAAGACATACTAGAATGGAAACCTGATATCGTGCATTCCCAGTGCGAGTTCTTCACAATGATTTTTGCAAAGAGGATTGCAAAGAAGCTGGAAATTCCTTTGGTACACACGTGCCATACTGATTTTGATGCTTATGGAATCCACTTCACAAAGAATGAACACCTATGGGAATGGGCTACAAATACTTTCATCCCCAAATTGCTCAAGGATGTGGATTATATAATCTGCCCTACTTCAAAGATATATAATCTGCTGAAGAGATATGGGACAGAGAATGAAATGTCAATCATTCCTGTTGGCCTTGATATAGATATGCTTGGCCAGAAATGTCCAGAAAATGAAAGAAAGGCATTAAGGGCATCTTTTGGTTTCACTGATTCAGATATTGTATTTGTATCAATATGCCGGTTAAGCGAAGAGAAAAACGTCGAAGAATCAATAACCCACTTCGTATCGATGCACAAGAATCGGAATAATACCAGAATGCTCATTGTCGGGGATGGAACAGAAAGGCAGAAGCTTGAAGATATGGTAAATGCGCTTGATATGAATGATTATATTAAGTTTGCTGGAAACATCCCGATGGAAATCATCTGGAAGTATTATGATGCCGGTGACATATTCATCTCAAGTTCAACAAGTGAAATACAGGGACTAACATATATCGAAGCCCTTGCAAGCGGGCATCCAATAGTGTGCAGAAAAGATGAAGCTTTGGCAGAATCACTAATTGAAGGTTTCAATGGCTTCGCATTCTCTTCCGATAAAGAATTCCTTGAGAAAGCACTTCCTCTTGTTGATAAAAAGGATTACAGATTGCAAATAGCTTCAAATGCAAAGAAGAGCGTTGAGAAGTATTCCCTATCACATTTTGCAGATAGCCTTCTTGCTATCTTCGACAAAGTGAAATGATTATTTTGCAGGAGGTACAAATATCCTCTTGATTTTACGCTTCAGGAACCTAATGGTCTGAACAATCAGAAGAGGTTCATCTGTAACAATTACAGGAAGCTCTTTGCATTTCACATTATTGGCAAGGAGAAATACATCCATCAGTCTTTCAGACAGAAAGCCATATGCTCTCTGCTGATACGGAACTCTGTTGCTTAAATCAGTATCTTTCTCAACTTCAAAGAGGATATCAAAAAGCCATTCTGAATACGAATCGAAAAGTTCCTTCTTACAGATAATCATGTTGCCATAATGATATTTACGTCCGTTCATGACAGTATTGAACGATTCAATATAGTCTGGATATTTCTCCTGAATAGCCTTCTCTGCTTTTTCCAGATCTTCAATATAATGTGAGATTGCATATCGTTCACGGACAGTTTTGCTTAGGAAACTCGGCAAGGTGACTATCGCATCATGGTTCCTTAGAATATCCAGAATATATTTCTCCGGAATCATCGAAGTCCTTATCCCCAATAGTGTTCTAAGAAGATATTTAGGCCATGAAAAAAAGAATCTCCGATAATGACAAAGTCCTACGATATCATCCTGATAATTCTTCCATATCCAGTACTGGGCTGTAAGTTCACAGTAATTCGGATTTTTGAAAGAAATATTATCTCCGGAATCATCTGAAAATGAAGAAAAGTGCTTTTTTCCTTCAGCTCCTACCTGAATGATTTCGTATCCAGCAGGGAAATCATCCGGAATCTCCTTATGTGTAACTACAAATACTGTCAATCGAGGACCTCGTAAAAAGATTATACGGCATCATCATACACGATAATGTGAATCATTACAGTTGCTGTAAAAAACCTAAATCCTTTAATATAGTCAAGACTATGGCTATATCATTGACACTGGAAGAAAGGAAACAGATCGGAATTGAAATACTCGATGAGGTGACGAGAGTCTGCAAGATACTTGGAATCAAGTACTATCTTGCATATGGCACCCTTCTTGGTGCAGTCAGACACCAAGGTTTCATTCCCTGGGATGATGATATAGATATCTGGATTTTCAGAGATGATTATGAAATCCTCAAAAAGGAATTCAATAATCACTGCAAACCAGAATTCCGTCTGTGGTCATACGAGAACCGCGACGATTATCCATATTTCATGACAAAAATCGTTTCCCTGAAAACTGAAGTCAGAGAGAGGTTCCTTAAACAGATCCCAGATTTCGGTATATGGCTAGATGTTTTTGTTCTGGATTATGTCAATGATGAAAATATAAAGAATATCCCGGAAGAGGTAAAAACACTTCACCAGCAATGGTGTGCACTCTACCATCAGTCAACAATCATAGGAAAAATAAAGCTGATAGGATTCAACCTTATCCAGAATGAAACATCATTCAAGGATTTCAAGGAAAAGCCAAATACATTCTCACTGAAACTGATGGCCCTCCATCGCTGCAATACTCCAAGCGAACTAGTCAAGAGTCCAACATCAGCAAAGAGTATCTCAAAGCTTTTCTATAAAACTGAGTATTTCAAGGAAACGGTCATGCTTCCATTCGAGGGAAAAGAATACCCCGCTCCTGCGAGATATAAAGAATTGCTTACACAGATATATGGCGACTATATGCAGCTTCCTCCAAAATGGAAAAGGAAGCTTGCGACACATTGCATGATGATCAGATGGAAAGATCCTAACAAATGACAGTCCGCGCTTTTGCTAAAGCTGCCGCAACCGTTTTATCCATATCGTAGTAAGCATAATCTGCAAGCCTACCACCTATAATGAGCTTTGGTTCATTATCTGCCATGCGCTTGTAGATTGAGTAAAGCTTCTTATTTCTTTCATCGTTTATCGGATAGAAAGGCTCCCCTGTTTTCTCGTAATCAACAGGATATTCCCGGCTAATCCATGTAACAGGTGACTGTTCTTTTGAAAAATGCTTATGCTCGATTATTCTCGTCCATGGAGTTTCTCTGTCCGTATAGTTGACAACTGCATTGCCCTGAAAATCTTCTTTTTCTATTCTTTCTTCTTCGAATACCTCGGACCTGTACTGCAGCTTTCCCTCGGAGAAACCAAAGAATGCATCCAGGCAGCCTGTATAAAGGATGAAATCAGCCATTTCATCCCATCGTTCTTTTTCAAGAAGATAATCTGTGTTGAGAAGAATATCAGCACCATCAATCAATTTGTTAATCAAAGATGTATATCCCGTTTCAGGAATTCCCTGATACGGGTCTGTAAAGTAATTGTTATCATAGGTGAATCTGATTGGTACCCGCTTTATTATCTCAGGAGGAAGCTCCTTGCAATCCCTTCCCCATTGCTTCTCCGTGTAGCCTTTTATAAGCTTTTCATAAACGTCCCTTCCAACCAGAGAAATTGCCTGCTCCTCAAGATTCTGAGGAACTCCATTAATTTCCTTTCGCTGCTCCTCGATGATTCTTTTTGCTTCTTCAGGCTTTGAGATATCCCACATTCTGGCAAATGTATTCATGTTGAAAGGCATATTGTAGATGTGGCCATGGTAATCAGCAATTGGAGAATTTATGAATGGTCTGAAAGGAACCAAATCATTCACATAGTTCCACACCTCCTTGATAGAAGTATGGAAGATATGGGCACCATATTTATGGATGGTTATCCCATCTTTCACCTCTGTATATATATTCCCACCAGCATGAGCCCTTCGCTCAAGCATCAGCACACTTTTCCCTTTCTTGATTGCTTCATGAGCGAATACGGCTCCATATAATCCTGTTCCTACGATAAGGTAATCATAATGCTTCTTCATCTGAACCTCTTTTTACCAAAAACAAGGTGTTCTAAATTATATGACATTAGCTTGCAGAAAATCTCCACAAAGTGCAAATTACATGGCTTTTCTGGATTCCATGCATTAGAATCTCTTTGTAGGGAGGAGTCTGAGGATTTTATGCAGAACTTATTGCATAAGGCCTAATTCTCCATAACAGGAGTCAACATGAAACGCTTAATTGTTGTAACAGCACTACTACTGGCAATGTCTACGCTGTTTGCAGCTCCAGATGCAGGCAGAATCGGAGTACAGTTCGATTATTCAGGATACTTAGAATCCGATAGCAATCCTGTAAATGCTCAGGAACTGATTCTCTCCGTATCTGGTTCTAACTTCTTTGATGAAAATAGAATGTTTGGAATTGGATACTCCATCGGATATGGATTTACATTCGATGGATTGACGGATTTCAATCCATTGCACCTCGATGTGGCTGCTATTTTCAGCTTCGACATAACATCATGGTTCGCAATCGAGCCACGAGTCGGAGTATTTGATATCATCTACATTTTCAATGATATCGCATCAACAGAGTTCGGAATGTCACTCGGATGCGGATTTGAATTCAAGCCGATTGAGCATCTTGGAGTCAGTCTGCTGCTAGATTATTCACTTCCACTTGTATCCGGATATGGTAAATCAAGCAGCACTGTCGCCTTTGACAAGCACCTGCTGTCCTGTGGTGTGGCTGTAAGCTATCTCTATTAAGGAGGAAGAACATGAAAAGAATCTCTAGCATAATATCAATCCTGCTCATTCTCCTTCTTGTCAGTAGCTGTGACTTCTTCGTCAACTGGGACAGAGCCGAGGAAGTAAGCACAACGGCATCGAGCACAACAGTCAGAATAAACCTTTCTTCTGATAGCGTTGAAACCAATAATGCTGATAGCGTTGTAGTTCAGTCGGCACTTATCAACGGCATGGAGCTTCCTGTCAGCATTAAAACCGATGAATGCGAAATACTTGAAGATGCAGATGGTTATTATATCAACTATGATCTCGGAAGCTTTGGAAAGCATCAGGTAACACTTAAGTACACAGCGGACGGAACCATAACGGACTTTGAGAACTTCGAATACATTCTCACTGCAGATGAATACAATATTGCACTTCTTACTGCTACCGTCCCTGTCACCTACTTCAGCCTTTTCATGGCAGATGAGGATAATGCATATGCAGAAGAACTTGGACTGGGAATTAATTCTCAAATACCGACAATCATGGCACTAGAGAGATCTGCTGCATACAACTGGGATGAATGTCTTCCAAATATTATCAAGAACCCATTTGCTGACAGTGGTAAATATGGTTCAAATCTCGATACTATTGCACTATTTGAGCTCACTGAAGCTTTCCATCAATATGTTGGATATCTCCATGGGCTTAATTCAGATTCAGTGTTTCATCTTTTTATAAATGATTTCGAGTCATTCCTGATTCCATATCTTATGCTTGAGAATGGCATAGGATTTGATCAGTTCGATGTCTATGCAATCTCCGATGGCACAGGAACTCCAGCTATATTCAGAGAGAAATACGGAACAGGTGTTTCTCCTGACAATTCAATGGCGTTCTATTCAGAGGTCGAGGAAGCATGGAACTCTGTAAAGGTCAAAGCGTTAAATGGACAAGGCTACAGTGATGAATTTGTCAAGTTTACAGGTTTGTTCCCGGCCTTAAACCGTCAGATGATAGATTTCATGCCTGTTCTTATAAATGATCCAGAGCTGAAAATTGAATGGATTATGAACAGAAACAATCCCGATGCTTTCGGAACTTCACAGGCATATACCGAAAAGGTACAGGGAAATGATAGAGCACCACAGATTAATATGAATAGTATCCTCGGAGCCTTATCTCCCGATGAAATAACAGCTTTCCAGAAGATGTATAAATTTGATTCATCTGTCTTTGAAGAAGCTGATGAAAATGGTAAGGGCATCATGATATTCCTCGGAACATCAACAGCTGGCGAAGTCTATTTCGAAGATTATCTGACATTCATGACAACGTACTATGGTGATGATTATGTATTCTATTACAAAGCTCATCCTGGATATGCTGCGGACTTCGATTCCAACAAAGCAGCTCTCCTTGATAGGCTTGGAATCATAAGCCTTGATGCTTCCATTCCGGCTGAGCTGTTCTACTTCTTCCGCAATGACGTGGTAATGTGTGGCTACCAGTCGAGTACATTTGAAAATGCAGCGGGGGTTGCAATCTCTTGTATAGTCAACACAAATACAGAGACATACAACGGAAGAGCTGATCTGACTATCCTTGCAAATGAAGATGGAACATTCACTGTAACTAATATCAAGGATCATCCTGGAACATTTATCTGGGATCCGGCAAAGCCAGATGTATTCCCTTGGCTTGAATAGTCTTAACTTTAAAAGCTCAATGCAGATCTCATTATGGGGTCTGCATTTTTAATCAAAATATAAGCTTAAATAATGAAGTATTCCTTAGAATCGATTTATATCCATATTCGAATTTATGCATGAATTAATGGTACTGATGTTCTGTTTATTAATCCTCCCCTGAATAGATTGATTTGTAGAATGATTGCATTATTTCAGGGGATATAGGAGTTGTGCAGCTTTCGCCAGGGGCGCGTCCATACCGTGCAATTCTCCAAGGAAGTTCATTATAGCATAGCGTTTCCAATGCATTTCCTGTCTGATCTCCGTAAGTTACCCAAACCCTTTCAAGCAATCTGAAATCCTTGGAATCAAATACCGCAGTACATTCTTTATTCTTGTCTAACAGATCAAATCCAGAGTCTTTATATTTGTCATAAAGCTCTGGAGATGTAGGGCCATATGCCCATGCTTCGAATATTGTGTCAGCCAACTTATAACCATACAAGGCATAACACCATGCCTGTGCGTAGTAGCAAAGTTTCTGGAGCTTGTTATGCGTCATGCTCTCTTTGGAGAGAAACCATGATGCAATATCAAAGATGGAATATTTTCCTTTACTATCTATATTGCTAGAAACTAGAGATGCTTTGTATGTGTCTTTTGCTATTCTTTTAGCACTCTCTCTTTGTATTTGATTCTGCTGGTTTGTCTTCATTTTTTATCCTTTCTTGTTGATTGTTCTTTTATCTTCATTCAACTAGCTATGCTTAATAATACATGAGGAAAACTGAAAAGAACAAATTCTCTCCACACACTGTTGATTTATCCCCCGCTCTCCCCTATCATTTACGGGGAGTTGAAAAATGAAAGGCGCGATGCTTTATGTCAATGCCGGTAAGGGACACTATGTTCCGGCAAAAGCTTTAGCAGATAGTTTCATACGAGGGGGACATGAAGCAGTTCTGGAGGATCTGTTTGTCACCTTTGATACTCCATTCTGGGAGTTTTTCTGCAAGTATGACTGGCGTTTTCTGTTGCACCATCCACGCCTTGAACCATTCGTTCATTCCCTCACAGACAACAGGCTGAACTTCTATCTGATCAGAGGACAGGGGTTTCAGAAGAAGCACATGAGGGCTTTTGAAGCCTGGTATGATAAAAACAGACCCGATTTCATTATCTCAACAAATTTCATCGGTGGGATAATCATTCCGGATGCCGCGAGAAAACTTGGTATAAATATCCCTGTTTACCAGTATTGTGCGGATGTATTTGATACTCCGATAGCAGGTATAAACAACAAGCTCAATAAAATGTATTTCCCTACTGAACTCGGTGTGGAGAAGGCAATAGGAAAAGGACAGGATAAGAATACGATTGCTATCTGCCCATTTCCGCTCAGAGAGCAGTTCGAAACATATAGATACACATCGAAATCAGAGGTCAGGGCAAAACTTGGACTGCCCGATAGATTCACAATCCTCTGCTCTTTAGGCGGCGAAGGAATAGGAAGCACTCACCTTCTCTATGCGCTTGCCAGAGCTGGAATAAACTGCCAGGTTGTGGTTATCGGAGGGCAGAGCAAGACAACATCCAACAGTTTTGAGCGATTCTCTGCAGAATACCCTGATTTCCCTGTCTTCCGCAGAGGTTTCGTCGACAATGTACAGGAGTATCTTGCTGCCTGTGATATGCAGGTAGGAAAAGCCGGCGCAAATGCTGTTATGGAAGCAATCTATATGCGTAGGCCTTTCATTGTAACTGAAGTACTTTATGCATTCAGAGCTTCCAAGGAATTCCTGAAACGCCATGAAATCGGATGGTGTGAAAACGATGTGCAGAAGCAGGTTGAGATTATTAAGGAATACATCGAAAGCGCAGACCTCAGAATGAGGGTTGAAAAAGCCTTTGACAATCTTCCTATCTCCTTCGGCTCCGACCTTTTCAGGGATATGCTTATAAAAGATACAGAAAGCTTCTCAATCTGATATCATCATAATCATGAAAGGTGCCATGATTTACGTCGATGCAGGGAAAGGCCACTATACCCCGGCAAAAGCCGTGGCTGATAGCTTCATCAGAAAAGGAGAAGAAGCAATACTGGAAAATCTCTTTCTGATGGTCGGTTCAGAAGTCTGGAACTCAATCACAAAAGATACATGGAGATTCATGCTCCACATCCCTCGCCTTGAACCACTTCTCACGGAAAGTGCGGATACGCGCATCAATGCATTTCTGATGAAGAAACTTGCAGAACTCGAGAGAAATCTCGATGCATTCGGGGAGTGGTATGAAAAGGAAAAGCCAGATTTCATCCTCTCGACAAATTTCATAGGGGGCGCAGTCCTTCCTGTGGCTGTTGAAAAGCTTGGGATAGATATTCCGGTCTATCAGTATCTTGCAGATGTATTCGACACACCCAGAATCGGAGTGAACAACAGCCTGAGCCGGATGTATACAGCTTCGGAAATCGGAATAAGGAACGCAATAGCTAAAGGACAGGATGCAAGTCTTTTATCGCTCTGCTCATTTCCAATACAGCATAAATTCGAAGCGTATGGCACAAGGAGCAAGGAAGAAGCGCGAAAGGAGCTTGGACTTGATAACAGATTCACTGTACTACTCTCCATGGGAGGAGAAGGTATTGGAAGCATTTCGCTCCTATACAAGCTTGCAGCATCGGGCCTGGATCTGCAGGTCGTGACAATAGGAGGGAAAAGCGAGAGCACTGAGAGGAATATAGAACGCCTGAGAAAGGATTACCCAGATTTCCATCTTGAAACCAGAGGTTTTGTCGATAATGTACCAGCATACCTCGCAGCCTGCGATATCCAGATTGGAAAAGCAGGCGCAAACAGTGTTATGGAATCAATCTATATGCACAGGCCTTTCATTGTCACAGAGGTGCTATATCCTTTCGGGGCATCGGAAGATTTTCTGAAAGACTACCCTGTTGGATGGTGTGAGAACGATGTAGATATCCAGGAGGAAATCATAAGGCAGGTAATGATTGATGAAAAACTCAGAACTGACATAGAAGAAACATTCAGGAATATACCGATTCATTTCGGAGCCGATGCATTCTGCGACCAGCTTATCGAAGAGACGGAGAGAATCAGAAAGCAGCAGTGAAGTATGCACCGAATTCGTAGTCGAAACCACTGTCGTATCCTTCAGGTGCGAGATAATCGTAGTAGACTCCGGCATACGCTCTGAACATTCTCATTATATAAAGATCGAAGCGTGCCCCTATTGTGCCATAAAATCCAATGCCGATGTTTTCATACTTGCTGTTGAGAAGACGGCCAGCTGCTACGGCATTTTCCATGATTATAGTCACCATGGGATAGGTACCGACGGAAATGAACTCAGGCCCGACAAGCGAAAGCGATGCCTTTACATCGGTTATGAATGGACGCGGTGGGATGACCATTCCCCTGAATCCCACGGAAAGCTCATTCTGAGGGATTGCATCGCCGAATATAATCTGACAGCCTAAATCGAAGTTCATATACAGCGAGTACAGATTCATATCGGCATCTTCCTGATCCCGCTGGAAGAATGTATGTGCATAGGAGGCCGTATACATGATCTTCCAGTAATCTATCGTAGAACTGGTGTTGAATATCGTGGGAGTATTCAGCAGCCACCATGGACCGATTATGAAATCAAAGGAGAAATTATATCCTTCAGGGATAAGGTAATGTCTGTCGAGATTATTGAAATCAAGGCCAAGCGTTATTGAATTCGAAAGAGAGTATTTGTTTCCATTCAATTCCGGTATTCCGATAATCTCTTCGCCATCGGGGAAATAATCTGGATTATCGAAAACCCCGCCATACTTCCCGCTCTGTACATCATGAAGCGAAGCAAAGGCCTGCTCCCATCTCACGCCGACAAGGAATGAGAAAGTCAGAAAGTCCCCCTTACCTTCCGCTGGATTGTCGATGACCCCCTGCTCGAAACCGACAAGACCTTCTGAGAAGACCGCTGAGTACTTCTCCTGCTCGGAGGGATCGGTAATTATCGAACCATCGGTGGGTCTCTGCCTTATCGTTCGCTGTGCCATACCAGCTTCAACGCGGACAAGCGCTTTTGTGTTCAGATCCTCGACAAGGCCCAGGTCGTCTATGCCGAACTCGCCCCAGAAGCTGACAGGGAACGTGCTCATTGCAAAATCCGAAAGATAGGACGCATTGATGATATTCGAGTAAAATACCTCCGCATAACCCGGGAGCATCGAAATCAAAATAACAATGACAGCTATTATCTTCCGCATCCATTCGATAGTAGCATCCTTTTCCATTCCGCATCCATCTCTTGCTGCAAACAGGGGGTTTAGTGTATATTCCGGCCATTATGGAAAACAAGGTACCGGAGAACCCTTCAAAAAACCGGGAAGGCGACTTCACGCCCCTAGTGGTCGTCTCTGCCCTCCTGGTGACATTTTATCTGATAGCCAATCTCATGGCAGTCAAGATAATCACAGTCGGATCAATGTCCCTTTTCGATGCAGGGACAATCACATTCCCATTCGCATATATGCTCGGGGATGTGCTCGCTGAAGTCTGGGGATACAGGACTGCGAAGAAAATCATTGTGCTTACATTCATCTGCAATGTGCTTCTTGTTGTATTCACATCTATAGGAATAGTACTGCCCTATCCGGACTATATGTCCGATATACAAGACGCCTATACGATGATTTATACCTATGTGCCGCGCATCGTGCTCTCCTCTCTTATCTCGTTCCTTCTCGGCGAACTTGCAAATGCAAAAGTCCTCGTAATCATGAAGGAACGCCAGAAAGATGGGAAAAGGCTATGGCTTAGAACAATAGGTTCATCGGCAGTCGGCTATCTCTTTGATACAGTATTCTTTGTGCTGATTGCCTTCACAGGAACCGCACCGGTTGAAGACCTTATATCGATGATAGCAGTCCAGTACATCGCAAAGCTCCTGATAGAAGCTATTGCGGGAACCCCGCTTGCATATGCAGCGATAGGCTATCTCAGAAGGAGGTATTTATGAGCGACCTCGAAAGATACAGCGTAATAGATAAAGGGATGAAAAGAGAATTTCTGCTGCTGCAGGGCACGGGATGCCGCTGGAAGAAGTGCACATTCTGCGACTATTACACAGATGTTTCCGCAGATCCTTACGAAATAAACAAAGCTGTACTGTCCAGAGTGACCGGTAAATATGGCGTTCTGGACATAATAAACTCAGGCTCTGCAATGGAGTTCGATGAACGTACAATCGCACTTATAAGGGAAGTGGTAGCAGAGAAGGACATAACGGATCTATGGTTCGAAGCACATTGGATATACAGGAATGAGCTTGCAGCCTTCTCAGAGAACTTCCCATGCCGTGTCCATTACCGCGTAGGGGTCGAATCATTCAACCCCGAGCTGCGAATCAGATGGAAGAAGGGAATCGGCAGAGATGTCACCCCTGAAATGATACGCAAGTACTTCGATGGTGTATGCCTTCTTGCAGGAATGGAAGGACAGACAAAGGAGGATATAATCTCATCCGTAGAGATTGCTGAAAAGCTTTTCGATTACTACTCTGTGAACCTGTTCTGCCCAAACTCATCAATCGAAAGAAGGAACGATGAGCTTGCCAGGGTATTCATAAATGAAATAGTTCCTGAAATAGAGAAAAGCAGCAAGGCAGAAATACTCATAGATAATACCGACCTTGGCGTCGGTTAACTGTCCTTTGAATTGACAGATACACTCCATCGATGGTAATTTTTCATCTAGCTGCTTCTTTGTAAGCAGCTTCATATTACACGGAAAAGAGGTTTCAGGATGCCTTCTGACAATAACGCAAATGGTGCTACCCTTCCAGAGAAGGGAAAGAAGATCGGCAAGGATAAGAAAAAGCATGGAAAATCCATCGGCTGGATTATCGGTGTAGTGGTTCTCATCCTCATCTCCGTAACATTCATTCTTCCTACGACAGTATTCAGCGTAGGCAATTCAAGAAGCATTGATTTCGGAAGCTATAACGGAGAGAAGATCTCCCTTGAGATGGCATACGACAACTACTTCTTCAATCAGCTCAATTCGCTCTCACAGATGTATCCGATGAGCACTCAGAATATGATGCAGCTCTATGCACAGGCTTTCTATCAGACTGTATTCCATACAGCGCTTTCACAGCTTGCTGATACAGCTGGAATCACAGTATCTGACAGGATGCTCAGCTCTGGTATTGTAAACAGCGGCCTTTACCGCGATGAGAACGGAGCATTCGACATGGATGCATACAACGCTGCTTCCCAGGTCGAGAAAGATGCTCTGAAGAACCAGCTCAGAAGCATGATTCCTTCACAGGTTGTCTATCAGGATATGACGTCTGTAAAGACTTCGACTGCAGAGAATGAATTCGTTGCAGCCCTCAATGCTTCTCCTCGCGCATTCCAGTACATCGCTGTTGATTACAACTCATACCCGGATGCCGACGCTATAGCTTATGCAGAGTCAAATCCTGCCCCATTCATGACAAAGGCGCTCTCTGTGATAACAGTTGCAAATGAAGATGCAGCAAATGAGCTTCTTGCATCAATCCAGAGCGGTGAGACCACATTCGAGGATGCAGCAGCTTCCAGCTCCACAGACAGCTATAGCGATGATAATGGAAGCATGGGCAATGTAGTCTACAATGATCTGACAAATATGCTTTCAAACGAAGAGGATGCAGCTACTGTATTTGATACAGCCGTAGGCGAGCTGACAGCACCAGTACAGGGCTATACAGGCTGGATGATTTTCCGTGCAGATGGGGAGGCAACACCTGCAGATACAACAGACCCAGCTGTGCTCTCCGATATAAAGAGATATATCTCCCTCAACGATAGCGAGACAATGGATGCATTCGTTGCCGCAAAGGCTGACGAAGTATTCGCAGCGGCTTCAGAGGATTTCGAGAAAGCTGCCGCAGATAATGGCCTTGAAATAACAGATGTCAATGCTTCCTCATACAACCCTGCTTCTTCTACATTCATCAACGGTCTTGCCGGAAATGATGCAGAGGGACTTCTCTACAATGCAGCTGTATCCGACACAGCATTCCAGAAGGAAATCTTCTCCGCTCCAGATAACTCCGTCCATGGACCTGTTGCAAGCGGCTCTGGATATATCATCGTACGCCCTGTAAGCGGCGGTACAGCAGATGAGTCCTGGGTTTCCTACCTCAATCTTGCATATACAGCAAGCTCCGCTTCGCTTGCGGCACAGGATATCCAGTCAAGCATCCTCTCATCCGATGGTTTCGAAGATAATTTCATCAATACCTACCTTTCGGAAGTGATGATGGCTCAGTGAAGAAGCTACAGGCAAAGCAGAAGCGGCGGGGGACTGCCGCTTTTCTTTTTGCCCTGCTATACTCAAGCCATGGAGATTACAGAGAGAACGGAAATAAAGGAAAACACTCCGGAAGGATGGAGCCGGCATCCTGTTTGGCAATACCAGAAGAAAGACCAGGGCAAGGCTATTGTCAGAAGGGGGTATGACACATGGACATTCGCCGACTTCGACAAGGGAATACTGGTAAGCACAGTCTCTGCAGATATCGGTATTGCCGGTATCCATTCCATATCGTATATGGATTATGAAAGAAAACAGGCTGTATCCGTAAACTCTCTGACAAGGAAGATCAGCCAGCTTCCAAGATCCTCAGAGGAAGACAGCAACATTACATACTTCGACAGTTCTCTGATGGTCGCAATGATGAAAAGAGGAGAAAGGAGACGACTTCTCATCACAGCACCATACCTTGCCCTCCCCTCAGGAGAAGAAGGCTTCAAGGCCGATATCACCCTGACTCACAGAGCGGAAGATGAGAGCCTCTCAAGCCTTGCAAGCAATGGAAAGGGCTTCATGTACAAAACGCGCTATGTACCGCTGAAAACAGAGGGAACGATATTCCGCGGGGACAGCATCGAAACCATCAGCGCAAGGAGCCTTGGGGCTGTAACATGGTCCAGAAGCAGAGGGACTGTTTCCAGCAAGTTCTCAGAACTCACAGCTTTCGGATCTGCAGGCGGGAGGAACTTCGGAATTGCCGTATCGGGGACAAGCAGTCTGCAGAATGCCATTCTGATCGATGGCAGGGTAATAAAAATCAGCGGCTGCAACTTCTTCTTTCCACATGACTATATGTCATCATCATGGCATATAGAGGACAGCGATGAAATTATAAGCATAGATCTGAATCCTGTTGCATTCATATCGCAGAGGGAGAAGATACTATCATCCAAGGGCGAAGGCATCGAGATATATGGGACAATTACCGGCACCTTCAAAATCGATGGAACAGAGCTGAGAATCGAGAAATCATATGGATCTGTTAAGATGGCAGCGCTCCGAAGCTGATTGCAAATGAACGCCCTATCCCCTACTATCGTCGTATGAAACGGAAGGATTTCATCTCTTATCTTCTGCTTGGAGTGCTTCTGGCAGCTGCCACAGCATTCATCTGGAACTACAAGACGACACTGCCATGGATCAAGGACAGAGCTTCTTCAGCTTTAATGCCCATTATTGGTGGAATCTGCATTGGTTTCATAATGAATCTTCCGGCTTCTTTTCTCGAGAAAGGAATAAAGAGATTCGGGAATGAAAAACTTGCAAGCCATAGCAGGGGAATTGCAATACTGATTTCAATCATGATTCTTGTGATTATCTTGGCCTTGGTATTCACCTTGGTTATTCCTGAGCTGATAAACGCGATATCATTATTCGTATCATCGCTGAGGGAGTTCGCAGAAGACAGCGACTTCTGGAACAATACAGATGTATCAAGCATACCGGTGCTGAATACATTCTTCGATGGTGCCGATTCAGGAATCCTTACGATTGCAGAAGCGATAGAGCAGAAAATAAGCGAGTTCACCCCTTCTATAATCTCCTATACGCTATCAACGATACAGATAATGCTCTCTACATTGATTCTCTTCTTCGTTTCCTTTGTATTCGCCGTTTATTTCATATCAAACAAGGAAAGACTGCAGAGACATATTCTAAAGCTCTTGGCGCTCATCTTCAGGAAAGAGAGAATTGATTATATAAAACACGCGGCCTCGATAAGCTTCATAGCATTTTCCAGATTCATAACAGCACAGGTGACAGAAGCCTTGATCATAGGAGGATTGTGTTTCGCAGGAATGCTGGTCCTGGGCTTCCCCTATGCACCTACCATAAGCGTTCTGACAGGTGTTATGGCACTCATCCCTATATATGGAGCTGTAATCGGAGCGCTCATAGGAGCCTTCATGATTGCGATGATATCTCCATGGAAGGGACTCTTTTTCCTGGTATTCATAATTGTCCTGCAACAGCTTGAAGGTAATCTCATATACCCAAGGGTAGTCGGTACAACAACAGGTGTGCCTTCTGTATATGTTTTCATGGCAGTAACACTTGGCGGTGCTCTATTCGGAATCTGGGGAATGCTGATAGCTGTCCCAATATTCTCAATCGCATTTACACTGCTGAAGGAAATTTCTGACAGAAAAACTGCAAATATGAATGAAAACCACTAGACATAATCAAGTGAAAAGTTTATAAATACTCTCGTGCTTGTAAAGAGCACTGAAAATAAAGCATTCTCCTGTAGCTCAGTCGGTAGAGCAGGTGGCTGTTAACCACCCTGTCGGGGGTTCGAATCCCTCCGGGGGAGCT
>CALXXO010000006.1 GCA_944392705.1 uncultured Spirochaetaceae bacterium | reverse complement strand
AAAAAAGGCTATGCTCTCATGCTCTCAAGCATAGCCCGAGGGAATAGCGGACTCCTGCTGGAAAAAAGAAGGGGGGATCGGAACCAGCAGGGTCTTGTGTCCTGTCATGCGTATCAACATGAGACAGACCAGTCATTGTTCTCCCGTTTGACAAGTTTAATCTATACCCATTGTTCAAATGATTTAATTCAAAAAAGCGATAAGCTATATGCAGAAAACAGAGGAAAACATGGAAATTATGGTGTATGCTTCTTTTTGGAAGGGGTGAATGCATTGAATTTTTGTAGAAGGAGAGTAAGGAAAGTCTTGGGGATGCTTGCAGCATTTCTCTGCCTTGCCCTTGCATCTTGTGCTACTGTAACACCCTCTGTTGCTTCACCAGAGGTGCCTGTGGAAGTTCCTCAGAGCGATGATAAGCCTGTTGTTGAAGAGCAGGAATTTCCTGTTGAGATAGTCCCTCCCGAGATTGAGGCGGCTGAGGAGAAGCCAGTTCCTCAGGCTGAAGCAGAACCTCTCGTATTTCCTGGCAGCACTCTTCTCGGGACTTTGCCCTATGAGCCGGAGAGCACTGAGGAAGAGGTTATAACCGTCTCCATGTGGGAGAGCGGGGAGAGAAAGGAGAGACTCGAGAGGGCTTTCGATCTGTATGAATCCCTTCACCCCGGCGTATCGATAGATGCGGAATTCATAGACTATAATGGCTACTGGGGGAATATTGCGCTGGATGCAGGTAGCGGCCGCCTTTCGGATATCATCGAAATGGACAGAACTCATCTGCGTACATTTGAGCAGCGCTCCTTGATAAAAGATATCTCAGAATACTTTGATGGCATTTCAGGCTACGGGCTTCCGCTCGGCCTTGTTTCCGATGTGATGCTTTACGATGAAGCTTTGGTCGATGAATCGGGGACAGTGGTCTCCAATCCGTTGACAATGGATAATCTCGTCGATGTTGGAGAGCGTATATACGAGGAAAAGGGTATAAAGACAGCAGTCTCCCTCAAGATGGATTTCCTTGAATCGCTCGCCGCGGCAGATGGTAGGGATATATATGAGGAGATAGCGGAAGGACGGAAAGACACTGTCCTTAAGTATTTCAGATTCCTCTCCTCGCTCTCTGATTATGGGTTTTTCTCTTTCAGCGGCTCCGGTTGCTGGAATTCGTTTACAGATACAACTGAGCTTGAACATGGAGAGGGATACTCTGCTGTTCCATTCTCCAGACTGGAGCCATATGCCCTCCTGTCCATTACATCGGAAGCTTCGGAGAATAAGAGCATTGGACAGTTCTTATCCTGGCTGCTGCTGTCGGAAGAAGCTGGGAAAATACTCCGCCTTGATTTCGGTGTGCCGGCATTCAGGGATATATCTGAAGAGCATTTTACGGGAGATGAGAAGGAACAGCTTTCTTTCATCTCTTCTGTCGACTTCATCCCATATGGTTCTCTGCCGCCGATTGGGAGCCCGGAGGTTGCAAGAATCCTTCTTGATTATTCATCGAAAGTGCGTTCAGGAATGCTCGATGCATCAGAAGCTACGTCTCTATTCATACATGATTCCAGAATAATCCTTGAGCGAGCGGGTGCGATATGAAAAGAGCCCTGACGCTTACTAAGAAGCTTACTTTCATCCTTGTTGCATTTTTCATTTCGATGCTCCTGATTGTATTTGCCCTGCTTTTCCGGCTCAGGGGAGAGTATGAGGAGAGCGTATATACGATAAACGGTGAGAATACCAGCAACATACTTTCAAAAGCCGACTCTGTTTTCTCATCTGCATTGCTTCTGAGCGATATGATTGTCACGGAGGATTTCTTCCAGAGCAATCTCAGTGCGATGAAGGATGAGAGCGATGAGGATATATTGGAGGGAATTGAAGGTGATATCCTTGCAAGGCTTAGTACATTCCAGGATTCATACACTTTTCTATCGGATATATCGCTTGTGACAGCCAATGGATCGATAATCCACTTCGGTGAAGGTGTTGGGCTTTCATCCCAGGCAATTGAGGAAGCTTCTGCGCTTGCCCGCAGCGAAGAGGGTGCATCGCTCTGGATTGGCAGCGATGATGGCAGCATCTATCTGATAAGAGTAATCCGGCGCCTTGAATTCCTGTCACTAGATGAGCTTGCGGTACTGTTCCTGCGAATCGATACAAAGTCTCTTGTCGCATCGCTCAGGTCTACTTCCCAGAACTTCGGTACGAATCTGCTGCTCTCATACGGCGATAGATTGCTGTATTCGGAGTTCTCCGAAATACCTGACGATGATGCTGTGGCATTCTCCGTGGATTCTGTTCCATGTTTCATATACAGGGGGACTTTGCCTGAAAGCGGTTTTTCTTATATAGCAGCAGTGCCCAGGGCTTCCCTTTATAATGGAATGGTCGAGAGCGTTGTGGAAGCTTTTGCTTTCCTTCTGCTCATACTGATTCTCTTTCTTCTTTTCCTTCATCATATCGTCAAGCGGATGATTTCCAGGATAAATGCACTGAAAGACAAGATGGATGCATTCGAAAGCGGGCAGAGTTTCTCCGATATCGAAGCGCTCCCTGGGACTGATGAGATAGCTGGTCTCAATGAACGTTTCGACAGCATGGCAAAACGCTACAAAGAGGTTGTTGAAGACAACTACAACCGCCAGATCATGCTCAAGGACAGCGCGATAAGAATGCTTACGCAGCAGATCAATCCACATTTCCTTTACAATGTACTCGATTCGATATACTGGCTGAGCCAGAAATACGATGCCGATGATATAGCGGCAATGAGCTATTCCCTTGCATCTCTTTTCCGGGCGGCAGTGTCATCTGAGGACCTTGTAACTCTCAGGAAAGAACTTGAGCTTTTGAAGAGCTTTCTCGATATCCAGCGCAGTCGTTTTCCCGATCAGATCTCATATAAAGTCGATGCCGATGATGCTCTTATGAATGTTCTTCTGCCTAAATTCTCCCTTCAGCCGCTAGTTGAGAATGCAGTAAAGCATTCGATTGAGGAGCATGGCGGTTCAACTGAGATTGAAGTGAAATGCTCCCGGTGCGATAATGGGGTACTTTTCGAGGTTTCCAATACGGGATCTCAGTTCCCTTCCGATTTGCAGGAAAAACTCAGGAAAGGTACGGTGTCATCCTCTTCGGAGAGGATAGGACTCCAGAATATTGATGAAAGGCTCCATCTTCTTTTCGGCGATGGAAGTGGGCTTGGTTTTAGGAACGAGAATGGAAGGGCCATTGTCTCGTTCTACGTTCCTTGGAGGGAAGATGCTGACAGCGATTCTGGCAGATGATGAAGAAATAGTCCGTAGCTCCATGGCTAAATGGATTCCCTGGAAGGAACTTGGGATAAAGCTTGCAGGTCTTGCAACCGATGGGGAGGAGGCGTATGACCTGATTGTCCAGCTACATCCCGATATCGTTATAACCGATATAAAGATGCCGAAGCTCGATGGGCTGGAGCTTATCAAGAAGGTGCACAAGAAGCTGAAGGATACTGAGTTCATAATCCTCTCAGGGTTCAGCGAGTTCGAATATGCCCAGACTGCGATGCGCTATGGTGTCAAACACTATATGCTCAAGCCAGCTCTCAAGGAAGAACTCAAGGAAAGCCTTCTGGAGGTAAAGGCCGAGATTGAGGAGCGGCAGAGCACAAGGCTCAGTGCCTTCTTCGACTCAAAGGAAAAGTATGCATTCTATCTGCAGCGCAGTATGCTGATGGAAGTCCTCTCTGATTCCAGCTCAATCGATGCGATAATCGAAAGATGCAGGCGACTGGCTCCTTTCGATCCGGATGAGACTCTTACAATGATTGCTTCCCAGGTACTGGAGCCAGACCGGTTTATCTCTTTCATGCTGCCAGTGATCAGGAAGCTTGGAATCAGGATGCCAATACATCCTGTCTCTGTGTCCGGCCGCGTTTTTTTTGTCCTCGATATCTCCTCTTTGTCGTCGCTTGAGACAATAAAAGATGAGATACAGTCAAAGCGCGGGGTGCTTGTCTCCATTTCTCGTGGCACACCCTCGGACCTCATTATGAAGTTCGTGAAGGAAGCAAGTTCGTCCAGTACGGCATCGATCTACGACGATGAGGGGAAGAAGGAAGCTGTCAAAGTAATTCCGGGATACAGGGATTCCGATGGGGAGCTTGTCAAACGTTACAGGGCAGTCCTTTCCGGCAGCGAGGATTCGTCGCTCATCGATGATATAGAGAGAAATTTCAGGGAGAAGGAACTTGATGAAGCAGAATCCCTCTTCGTTAGGATGTCTCTCAGAAGCATCGATTATGAGCTCCTTTTCAAGGAACTGGGAAAAGTCGGCAATATGGAGGACCTCATTTCCCTTGCGCGTTCATTTGTTGACCATAAGGTTCCAGGGGACCGTGATCCGTTCCCTGTGGATACGATGCGAAGATACATAAGCGAGAATTTCTCCAATCCGGAAATTTCCCTGAAGTGGATTTCGGAGAATGTCGTCTATATGAATCCCGAATATCTCTCAAGGCTTTTCCAGAAGGAGATGGGGCAGAGGTTTACTGATTATCTTAATACGACAAGGGTTAATGAAGCCCGGAAGCTCATGTCCGTCTATCATCAGAGTACAGTCAGCGAGATAGCCGAGAAGGTTGGATACAGCAATCCTGGCTATTTCTTCCATATATTCAGGCGTTATACAGGGATGACACCCGGCGAATATATGGATAAAGTCAGGAAGAATCCATTGGAGGAGAAGAATGAAGGATAATCTCAGGGAAATACTTTTAGGCGGACAGTCTTTCAGCTGGAGGGAAGAGGAGGATGGCAGCTTCTCCGCTGTCCTGAATGAGAGGGTTTACAGGATAGCAAAGCTGGAGGATGCTTTGTCCGATCCGTTCCTTTATGACTATTTCGATATGGGCTACGACTATGATGCAGCTGCCGCCGCGATTGCATCGAAGGATGACATACTGAGAAAAGCTGTTGAGAGTACCGGAACGATAAGGCTTCTCAAGCAGGATCATTGGACGGCGACAATCTCATTCATCCTTTCCCAGAATAACAACATCAAGAGGATAACCGGTCTTTACAACAGGCTTTCGGAGAAATATGGCCATGAAGTAGTGCCGGGACGTTTCACATTCCCGACTCCTATGGAGATGAGCAGGGCTACCGAGGAGGACCTGAGGGCGCTAGGGACAGGTTTCCGTGCTCCCTTCATTCTCGACGCTATTGCGAAAGCTCCCGTTCTTGATGAAATTGATGGGCTTACATTCGATGAAGCTATGGAAAAGCTTCAGAGTATAAAGGGGATAGGGCCGAAAGTGGCTTCCTGTATTCTTATCTTCTCGTATCAGAGGAGGGAAGGTTTCCCGATGGATGTTTGGATGAAGAAGGTCATGCGGGAGTATTACCCTGATAAAGATGCCTCATACTTTCATCCATATGAGGCATTGTCACAGCAGTATCTCTTTTCATGGATCCGTTCTCTTGGATGATTTTCCATCCGGGAATTGCAACTGGTAGAAGATCTGTTCTAGCTCCAGTGCTATGTTTATGTTGTGAATCACTGCAGGTGTATCTCCCGCCGCTACCGGATGGGGCTTTAGTGTGATAGGAGAGAAGTTGAGTATGCCTTTCACTCCCGCTTCCATGAGCTTTTCCGCTGTATCTGCTGCCGCTGATTCCGGAACTGTGATGATTGCGACTTTTACATCCAGCGCTTCCACCATCTCATCTAGCCTGGACATAGGATACACCGGAACGGGGTGGGAAACATCGGAGTAGACGATGGGGTCGGAATCGAACCCTGCGACAATCCTTATTCCATCCGGCTCGAATCCTGAATAGTGCATCAGCGCCTTTCCGATTCTTCCGCAGCCTACGACAATGACATTCTGAGGATCCCCTTTCCCGAGTATTTTAGAGATTCTCTCAATGAGATCCGTTATTTCATAGCCCCCTCTTTTCTGGCCATGGATCTCCAGGATTGAGAAGTCTTTTCTGACGACTGCCGCGGAAACTCCTGCTGCATCTGCAAGGTTGTGTGCGAAGACTTTCTCTAAACCAATGGCTCTCAGACGATTAAGAGCCCTGTAATAGCGGGTAATGCGGATAAGCATATCACTGTTCATTATTTTTTCTCCAGTTTATGTGATTGAAAGTATATTAATTGAAAAACCATGTCAATAAATAAAGGAAGATGTTCTCCTTGTGTTCTTCATCCCTCTTTCAAATAACTTTTATTGCAAAAAGATATCCCATTAAGCTAGAATCATTTTGGTGACTAAAAGGAGGAGTTATGGCTCAGAGCATATTCTCTGATGAGCTTAACGCTTACATTTCCGAGTGGAAGGATAAGCCGGGTAATCTCATCATGATCCTTCATAGAGTCCAGGAGGAATTCGGCTATGTCTCCAGGGAAGCTGCAGAAGGCGTTTCCATTGAGACTGGTGTTCCGCTTGCGACAATATGGGGAGTTCTTACTTTCTATCATTTCTTCAAGCTGAATAAACCTGGCAGATACAACATCCAGGTATGTCTCGGTACCGCCTGCTATCTTAAGGGTGGCGATATGATTGTCGAGGAACTTGGAAAGGAAATCGGACTTGAAGTTGGAGGACTTACAGAGGATGGGAAGTTCTCACTTGAAGCCGTCAGATGCGTTGGATGCTGCGGACTGGCTCCAGTTATGACGATATCCGGAGAGGTATTCGGAAAGGTTTCGAAGAATCAGATATCCGGAATCCTGGATAAGTTCGTCTGATGCATGACACCGCCGCTCTTCTGCTTGAATCTGTAGAGAACAGCATTGAAGCAGGTGCCAGGCATATAAATGCACTGGTTGAGATAGGGAGCGGAAAGATTGGTGTCCGGGTCGAGGATGATGGGGAATACAACCTGTTGTCTGATCCGTTTGAGGATGGAAGCACTACCAAGGGCGAAGGGCGTGGCCGTGGTCTTCATATCATAAAAGAGAGAAGCGAAGGCAGATGCCGCTTAACACGAGGATGGGCAGGAACGGTGCTTGAATTCTCTGCTTCTGATGATGGCAGCTTCGATGACCTTTACGAAGCCTTGCTGCCTGTTTTCTGCAGAGAAGAAAGCATAACGATTACAATAAAGAAGGATGGCCGGGACATCTCTGTTTCCCGGAAGCTTCTTGAAGAGAGGGACGCAGTCCCTGACAGGGCCGGGTGCATAAAAAGGTTTAGAGAACTTCTATCCGACCTTGAGAAAGGAGAGATTTATGGCTAAGCTTTCGCTTTCCGATCTTCGCAGTATCCGTGAACGCGAGGAGAAGAATCTGAAAAAACGCGATATTCATGGCCGCACTGTCCATGTAGTTGTCGCAATGGGCACTTCGGGAATAGATGCCGGTGCCAAGCTCACGCTAAATACCATCGCAGATGATGTGGAGAAGCTTGGGCTCGATAATGTAATCATCACACAGACGGGGAGCGCAGCTCCTAATCCGGAACCGGTAGTTGAGGTCTATATGCCTAAAACCGGTCTTGTAGCATATGGCTCGGTAGACAAGGATGCGGCACATCGTATCGTCGAGGAGCATCTGAAGAATGGCAAAATCCTCGAGGACCTGAGGATCGAGCTTGTTGAGAAGGAGCAGTGATATGGGTTTCAAGAACTATATTCTAGTCTGCGGAGGTACTGGCTGCGAGTCATCGCGCTCCGATCAGATTTATCATGCTCTCATCGATGAAGCTGTAGCTCAGGGTGTTGCTGACCAGGTACAGGTCATCAAGACAGGCTGTTTCGGTTTCTGTGAGCAGGGCCCGATTGTAAAAATCCTTCCTGAGGATTCTTTCTATGTCCAGGTCAAGCCGGAGGATGCAAAGGAGCTTATCGCAGAGCACGTCATAAAAGGACGCGAAGTGACAAGGCTTCTGTACAACAAGGCTCCTCATAAGGCGTATGAGGAAGTTGAGGACATTCAGTTCTATCAGAAGCAGATGAGAATCGTCCTCCGCAACTGTGGCTCAATCGATCCTGAGAATATCGATGAGTACATTGCTGCCGGTGGTTATAAGGCGCTTGAGAAAGTCCTTTTCGATATGACTCCGGATGATGTAATCAACGAGCTCAAGACAGCTGGTCTCCGTGGTCGCGGTGGTGCAGGATTCCCGACATGGATGAAGTGGAACTTCACGAAGCAGGAGAACAATCCTGTCAAATATGTTGTATGTAACGCCGATGAGGGCGACCCAGGTGCGTACATGGACCGTTCCACGCTCGAGGGCGATCCCCATTCTGTTCTCGAAGCTATGACTATCTGCGGTCATACAGTCGGTGCTCATCAGGGCTTCATCTACATCCGCGCGGAGTATCCTCTCGCAATCCATCGTCTCGAGGTGGCTATGAAGCAGGCCAGGGAGTATGGACTTCTCGGAAAGGATATTCTCGGTTCCGGCTTCGATTACGATATCGAGATAAGGCTCGGTGCTGGTGCATTTGTCTGCGGTGAGGAGACTGCGCTTCTTCAGTCCATAGAAGGCCATAGAGGTATGCCAAAGCCGAGACCGCCATTCCCGGCATCCAAAGGTCTCTGGGGCAAGCCTACCGTCATCAACAATGTTGAGACATGGGCTAATGTCGCACAGATCATCAATAATGGTGGCGAGTGGTTCGCTTCAATCGGTACTCCAGACAGCCATGGAACAAAGGTCTTCGCTCTTACAGGAAAGATCTGCAATTCCGGTCTTGTTGAGGTTCCTATGGGAACAACCCTCCGCGAGATTGTCTATGATATCGGTGGCGGAATCGCACACGGTAAGAAATTCAAGGCTGTCCAGACAGGTGGCCCTTCCGGTGGTGTCATAACCGAGGAGAATCTCGATACTCCTATCGATTTCGGCGGACTTCAGAGAATCGGTTCGATGATGGGTTCCGGTGGAATGATTGTCATGGACGAGGACGATTGTATCGTAGATGTTGCCAAGTTCTATCTCAACTTTACCGTAGATGAATCATGTGGCAAGTGTGCTCCATGCCGCATTGGTGGAAAGAGCCTTTACAATATCCTGGAGAAAATCACACAGGGTAAAGGTGAGGAGAATGATATCAAGCAGATAGAGCAGATTGCCCATGCTATGAAAATCGGTTCGCTTTGCGCTCTTGGACAGACTGCGCCTAACCCGGTTCTCTCGACGCTTCACTACTTCCCTGAGGAGTATAAGGCACATATTGTCGACAAGAAGTGTCCATCTGGAAAGTGTAAGAAGCTCATAAGCTATGAGATCAATCCTTCCAAGTGTATCGGCTGTACAGCCTGCTCCAGGAAGTGTCCTGTCGGTGCTATTTCCGGTGAGGTCAAGAAACCTCATAAGATCAACGGAAATGTATGTATCAAGTGCGGTGTCTGTAAGGATACCTGCAAGTTCTCGGCCATCGAGATTCATTAATGGAGGTTAGCGATGATTCATCTTACTGTACAGGGAATCGAAGTTGAGGTGGCTGAGGGGGCAACCGTCCTTGATGCTGCCAGGAAAGCGGGAATCAGAATCCCGACGTTGTGTTATCATCCGGATCTTAAGCCGTTCGGTTCCTGCGGGCTTTGTGTCTGCAAGCAGGAGGGATCTGCGAAGATAATACGTGCTTGCTCTACACCAGCTGCTGAGGGAATGAAGATCATCACACATGACCAGGATCTTTATGAAGTCAGGCGCACTATTCTTGAGCTGACAATGTCCACACATCCATCTTCCTGTCTTCTCTGCACGAGGAATAACAAGTGTGAGCTCCAGAAGCTTGCAATTGAATATGGCGTGAGGGAGCAGCCTTTTGAGATCAGGCTTGCTGAGGATAAGAAGGATAGGTCTACAGGCGCTGTGGTGCTGGATCCTGAGAAGTGTATCAAGTGTGGCCGCTGTATCCAGGTCTGTCAGGAAATGCAGGGTGTATATGCTCTCGAGTTCATCGGGCGTGGCGATCATACAACGATGAGTCCTGCTGCAAAGCTTCCTCTGAATGACAGCCCTTGTATCAAGTGCGGCCAGTGCATCACGCATTGTCCGGTAGGTGCTATCTATGAGCAGGATCAGACAAATGACCTGATGCGCGCTATCGCGGATCCAGATAAGGTCGTAGCTGTCCAGATTGCACCATCTGTACGTGTTGCAATCGGTGAGGAATTCGGTCTCAAGCCTGGCGAGGTGACGACAAAGAAGCTCTATACAGCACTCAGACGCCTTGGCATAAACTATGTATTCGACACTAACTTCGGTGCCGACCTTACAATCATGGAAGAGGGTTACGAGCTTCTTGATAGAATCAAGAATGGTGGTGTCATGCCACAGCTCACATCCTGCTGCCCTGGCTGGATTGGTTATGTTGAGGAGTATTATCCGGATCTTTTTGAGAACCTCTCATCTGCAAAGAGCCCTATGATGATGCAGGGTGCTATCACGAAGACATACTGGGCGGAGAAAGTCGGAATCGACAAGAAGAATGTCTACTCTGTCGCAATAATGCCATGTACAGCAAAGAAAGTTGAGATAAGAAGGGATGGAGACCATGCTGCATCGAGCGGGGAATGGGATGTTGATCTTGTGCTGACCACAAGGGAGCTTGCCCGCCTTATCGCATCGCGCGGCCTTGATTTCAAGAATCTTCCAGATAGCGAAGCCGATAGCCCGATTGCTGAATACAGCGGAGCTGGTACTATCTTCGGCGCAACTGGCGGTGTTATGGAAGCTGCTATCAGGACAGCATATTATGGACTTACCGGCAAGGACCTGGAAGATCCGGAGATTAAGCTTGTCCGTGGCCTTGATGATATCAAGCGCGGAGAGATTGATGTTGATGGAAAGACTGTCCGCGTCGCTGTTGTCCATGGAATGGCCAATGCAAAGCCGCTTCTCGACAAAATCCGCGAGGATAAGAAAGCCGGACGTCCATCTGATGTCGACTTCGTTGAGATCATGGCTTGTAGGGGTGGCTGTATAGCTGGTGGTGGCCAGCCATATGGTACGGATGATGATGTTAGAGCAGAAAGAATCGAAGGTCTTTATGAGGATGATGAGAAGTCCGTTAAGAGATGTTCTCATCAGAACCCATCGATTCAGAAGCTCTATGCGGATTATCTCGGAGCTCCTCTTTCGGAAAAAGCTCACCATCTGCTCCATACGGAGTATCAGGCTTCACCGCTCTACAAGGACTGAGTTTTATGCAGGCCAGGGTCTTCCTGGCCTGTTTGCATCATTTACCTTGTCGTTCTGAATACCATCAGCGAATCTGCATTGTCGCTGTCGTATGCGATTATTGTCGCTCCGCTCGATGATATCGCGAGACTGTCGATTCCATTTTTGGAGAGAGCTGTCCTTCCGACTTCGCTTACCGATGTGCCATCGGATGAGATATCGAGGGTGACGATTTCATCGGTATCCACATCGATATAGTATGCATATTCGTAGTCAGCGCTCGTTATAAGGCTTATCGCTTCATGATCCATCTTCGTTGAGCTGCAGATTGTCCAGTCATTGTTCTCCGTGTAATCATGCTTCAGAATCAACGCATAGTCGCCGAGCATCATCATTGTATTAGGACTCAGGAGAGCTCCTGTGGTTGTCCCCATGAACTCATCGACTCTGTCCGGGTATTCACGTCCCGGATTTATGAATCCGATTATGATCCTTCCAGGTCGCGGTTTGTTATAGGAAGCGAAGAATAGCTCGCCATCCTCGAATATCTGGAAAAGCGTCTGATTTGAAGTGCTTATCCTGTCTCCAACATCGTTTATCGCTGGTTCATATACGCTGTTCATTATCAAGCCATCATCAAAGTAGAGATCATCGCCTGTGGAGCGTGTAAGCGATACTGTGATGTACTTCCACTCGTCGGTTTCCAGATCCGAGACAGTCATAATAGCAGTTCCTTCCACACCATTTACAGTTACATCCTCCATCATCGCGACGCTTCCGATTTCGCTGACTTCATTGTCCTCCGGATAGTAGTAACTGACAGGTACGCCTTCTGAGAACCTCGAAAGAGATACAGAGGACGGATTGTAATTGAAGACGATGGCCTTTATTGGGTCCTCCTGTGCAATAAGGACCTTTGACAGTCCTTCGGATATCTTCATCGACTCAAAATCCTGTACCGTTCCATCGATGCCAAGGTCATCGAATGTATACTCTCTCTGGATATCGAGACTGCTGCGGATTATCGAAGCGATGTGCACAGTCCGCTCGGTATTGGAGAGTATCATTGCGTTGCCGTCGGGAAGGAATCTCACAATCGTCGATCCTGCTATCTCAATGCCTTCGCCATTTTCAACTACATTCCCATGTGATGGAACGCCAGGAGCTGCTGCTGATACAGCTTCGAAATTGATTGATGCGGATCCGGAAGTGCCTAAACGCGAAGTAGAAGCAACAACATCAAGCCTGTGTGTCCCGACTTCAGGAGTGAATTCCACTTCCTCTCCTTCGCCAATCAGATTGCCATCGAGGTACCAGAGTATCTCGTAGCTTGATACATCGTCCGTATTACACTCTATGCATACTGTCACAGGTATGTCCGCGTCCACTGAGTCCTCAAGGCCTGTGATGGTACAGGATACTGGAATTCCTGTATTGTTCACAAGATCGAGCGTTCCCGGCTCCAGCGGATATTTGTCGAGATCGAATTCAACCTCTCCTGTTGATTTTTGGTCTCCCGCTATCCGTACAGCTTCTACAAAGCCTGCAACCTGCACACTTCCATCGAAGAGCCTTGCTGCAAGTACATAGGAACCGGAAGGATAATCAGTACCGGTATATGTCGCCTGTCCGCGGGCGCTGTCCATGGATGTAAGATCGAGAAGCCTTGTCTCTTTATCTCCATACTGTGGGGTAAGCTCGAGTTCTATCGAAGCTTCTCCCGCGATTCTGTCTGGATCCCATTTCAGGATGATTTCCAGCGAGCCGGTACCTGTCAGATTCTCCAGAATGATAGTGCAGCTGCCATTTGTCGGTGATAGCTTATGCGTGGTACTTCCGGTGACGAGAATATCATTCTTCGAGTTAAGTCCTTCCGCTGTGATTTCCCATTCCCCGATCACCAGGCCTTCAAGAGATGCTGTTTCCTTGTTCGTTTCGATGCTGAAAGAAGCCCCGCCAGGTCCTGTGCCGGAAATCCTATAAGATTCGATTTCCAACGGGTAGTCAGCGGGTACGATCGATCTGCTATCTTTTCTCAGATTGACACGGAGCGTAGCATGATCGCTTCCCGTCTCGCACGAAGCAAAGACAAGAAGAACGGCAAGCAGCATTACTGCAAAAGAGGATTTTGCTTTCATTTGTTTCTCCTTTGTCCTTCTATTCGCTTTTTCCCTCCATTCTGGTCAGCTTTTTTGTGCATCTTCCGTCAAATTGTCCGATGGTATAGACTCAGGCTATGGATAATCAGATAGATTTTTCAGTAATTCCAGATCTCGGAGGAAGCACGATGGAAGAGGTGCTAAGGCGTCTTGTGTCTGCATCTTCCTCCTCTGACAAGCCATCCGCGCTTTCTGCTGTGATTGAAAGAGAGAAGAAGGGATCTACTGCAATAGGAAATGAGGTTGCCATTCCCCATGCGAAGACGGACAGCGTGAAGAAGCTTTCGATAGTGCTTGGAATTGCTCCAGATGGTATTGATATCGATGGGGAGACTGTAAGGATTTTTGTTCTTATGCTATTTCCAGAGAGCGCAGCGGAAAGCCATGTCGATCTGCTTTCTACTATTGTGCAGTCTCTTTCTTCCGAGAAAAACAGAAGGAGACTTATTCTGTGCCCAGATGATTCAGTCTCTGCGGAGGTTCTATTCAGATGAAACGTCTTGTTTTGTTCTTGATTCTTGCGATATTCGGAGTATTCGTTTACTTTGCTGCATTCAAGGCAATGATTATTTTTCCGCTTCTTGCCCCGCTTCTCGTCCTCATCGTCGTTTACTATGTGATAACTTCCGTTGTCACCAGGAAGATGGTAGAGAAAGCCAGAGGTGACAGTTCCTTCTTCTTTCAGCGTTGCTCCATGATAGTGAAAGATGGCACGGAGCTGCTTGGTGGTGCACTTGCCGTCACCGAGACTGAGATAGTCTTTTACTCCAGAAAAGCGGAGAAGGGCGGAGTGAAGCCTTCATGGTCATGCTTTGTCCAGGCAATCGAGGGATATACGATAGGGAAGGTCGATACCCATCACCCTGGTCTTTCCCTTTCCGTTTCCGGAGAGAGCAAGCCGATCCTTTTCACTTCCCGTGATTTTGGAAAAAAGGAGAAGGACTTCAGAAAAGCTTTAGGATGGCCTGAAGAATAATTCCGATTAAGGAACTTAATAATTGAATAGATATTGGCCACTTTTGCCCCTGCAATTGTGACAGTAAGCCGTTTAGCTTTCTTATATGCGACGGCTTCTTTTATTTTTAATCATCATTCTCTCTGTATCAGCCCTCTCTGCGGCATGGCAGTTCGGTGTGGACCTGAGATGTATTGATTCCATATTCCTGGATGCTGTCAGAGTTGATGCTGAAGCTGGATACAGGTGGGGGAGTATCAGAGTGTCTGTTCCTGTGCGGTACTCTGCATCGCTTTCTTACGAGCTTTCGTTTCTTGAAGCATCGCTATTTGTCTCTGCCTATCCCTTCGATGAGCTTGGGTTATTTGTAGGGGCAAGCATGGTCAGGGCAGGACTTTTCTGGGGGCTGGAATCCCCGGAGGAGAGATTCATCCTATTTTCGGAGATTGCGGCAGGCTGGACATTCTCATTCCCCTGGTTCTTTGTCGAACCTCGTATCTCAATCCTCGATGCCTTCTCCTCGGAAGCCGGACGGCTGGGAGAGCTTGGAAAGGCTGTGCCGCAGTATTCGAAAATCAGGATATCGCTGATCGCCGGAATAGAGATTCCATGAAAAGGAGTAAATATGAATAAAGCGAGAGTTCTTTTTGACAAAGGTTTATCACTACTTCTGATTGCATCGATTCTGGTTGTATCATGCACAATTCCCCAATCCGGGCCAGGTGCGATTTCCTCTTCCGCGCTTATTTCAGCATCCGGCAGGGCCATAGACCTCTACCTTGATGATATAAGGCAATATGTGGAGCCGGATCTTCCAGTAAGGAGTGTTCTCGATGGCGCTGATGGCTACGATGTGGCAACGCGGACGATGGAGGAGGAGAATGGAAGGGAGTATCTTGAATTCACCCTTGAGACATCCAGATTCGAAACAGCGGATGAGGTCTTCGAAGCAGCTGAGAAACTGGTACCGGCTTCAGAGCTTGAGGAAGTGAAGGACCGTGTGAAAGAAGCGGAGGAAAGACTTTTCCGCGCCGTCGAGGATGATGTGCGGGTTCTCACCCCAAGCCAGCAGGAGGAATTCTACAATGACCTCACTGCACTTGTAATAAAGAGCGCTGTGCTGCTTACTGCCGCAGTTGTTTATTCGCTCGTTCCAACGACGATTCTATGGGGAAAGGTGACAGCAGCATCCGCTGTGGCCATTGCAGCAGGTGTGCTTGCCGCAACGATTATGGCGATAGTCGAGTACTATAAAGCGGATGTCGACCTCGATGAATCCTTTGCCGAATGGTTGGAAGCCGTTGCAAAGGAACCCGTTGTATATTGGGGGCTTGCATCATCGGTCATAAGCATAAGCCAGTCTCTTAACAGAGGACCTGTGGTGACTTCCGTCATTCTTGGCATATTCGCGATCTTCGGAGTCTCCGAGGATGCCAAGACAATGCTTGAGAAATACAATTTCAGTGCATAATCTGAGTTGTTTTCTAAATGCCGTCAATGTGGGATAATCCAGAGAGACGGCATTGTGTCTGGAGGTCGTTTTGGTCCCGCCAAATAGAGTTGTAAGTATTTTTCATGAAAGCAGGGTTAAAGTGGGAAAGATTGCGATAATTCTTTTCTTTCTCCTTTTTCTCTCTCCGCTTCACGCATCGCATATAGTTTCCGATGGCTCTCTCCCGGATTATATTCTATCCGCATTGGCTGATTCGGTAGGGGCCATGACTTATGGACGCGGTGATATCGAATTCATGGCTTCTGGATACTCTGAGAGAGCTCTGGAAGATGGAAAGATTGAGTCCGAGTTCCTTCTTTCTTTCAATGATAAGGAAATACTCGTTGAATTCTTCGGCGATGGAAGGGATGCCCTTCTCTCATCCCTTGAGAACAGCGTGGAAGGTATTCTTCTATATGAGGAAGGGCTCTATAGCGATTCCGGTTTACGTCTTGATTATACTCTCGATAATTCATATTCCGCCCTTACTGATACAGCTATGAGGAGGGGAACAAGGCTCAGAGCAGTAGACAGCTTCGGAGATACCCGTGGCATCTTCGAAGTCAGCGAACGCTATGGGGAAGCTGTTACATTGGAGCCTGTTTATCTGAATCATCCATTCCCGGGAATGTCGTTGGAGAGCGAGGGGGAGTGGAAGCTTACAGGCTCTGCAGCTATGGGATTCAATTTCTCATCCCCTGAAGTCTTTGGGATAGTATCGCTTGGAAGAAATGACCTGATCTATCCTTTTGTTCCTACTTTATCATTTGCATACCGCTACTCAGCGGGAAGAAGTGATGTTTACGGGGGCATCGGACTTGAAGCCTATATGAATCTCTCCAGGATTTTCCCCTCTGCTGGTTTCACTCTGGTGCAGGAGGGAAGAATCGGGGGAAATGTTTCGCTTCTTGTTGGTGGTGGCAGCGAGGGCTTTGACTGGCGTTCTGTCTTCTCGATTTTCTATGAACACCGGGCTCTTCCATCATTTTACTGGCGTCTGGGATACCAGAACCTTCAGGGGTCTCATATGCTCGTCCTGGGAGTAGGAGGTGATTTTTGAGGAATCTTCTTGTTCTGCTTCTGTCATTGTTCCTGCTTTTCTCATGCTCGACATTCATGTCCACAGAAGGTCCTGAATGGACGAGGACAACACCTACACATTCAGGCTATGTTGTCTTTGTTGGCAATGGGACAGGTTCCGATGAACGCTCTGCAAGGGCAGATGCCTATATGAATCTGCTTGAGCAGGTCGGCTATGAACTTGGCTACGATGCAGTCTCCCCGTATTACAGGCAGCTTCTTTCCACCGATGCCATAGCGCCGCTTGAAGCTGTGATAACCAATACCTATTCTTCCCCGATAAACGATGGCACATCGTATTATGCGATGCTTGAAATTCCCGAATCGATTTACTACAGCTCAAGAAGCGAGGAGTACTCAGCGTCCATAGAGCGTACAGGAAGGATAGGGGAGCTTCTGGATTCTGCGCTTGAAAGCTATAGGGAAAACCATGATACAGAAGCGCTTATCGATGTCCTGAACGCGCTTGATTTATCGCTTTCAGGCCCTGTGATGAACGATTCATACTCTCCTCAGCTTATTCTTGAACAGGCTGTGGAGTATCTCAGGAATATTGAAATAACAGTTATGCGCGGCGGCCGTGGTACAGATGTGAGTATCAGGATGCGCCGTTCGAAAGGCTTTATGCACCCTGCTATCGTTGGCGGCCTGGCAGAAGCCGGGTACACAATGGTGAATGGGGATGGTGAAGCGATTGATTCGTTCGTTACACTTATGACGGATGAAGATGGAACTGCAAGGTTCTTCCGCACGAATCCATATATGCTCTGGGATGGAACTATAAGCTTTTCCGTCTATATTCCCGAGGATCTTATAGCATCAATAGAATCGAAGGCACCGGAAGGCTTTCTTTCCTCGCTCTTTTCACTTCTCGATGATAGTACTGTCTATTACAGTTACGATGAAGATTATCTTCTTCCTCCCTCGGATACGGTAATCGCGGTAGCGGAGTACGGGGAGGATGGAGTGCAGCTTGGACTGTCGACAGCGCTCAATTCATTCTCATCATATCTTGAGAAGGCATCGGTGTCTGGTTATGCGATAGTTCCCGGCGAAGGGGAGGAGGAGCTGGAAGTCCTTGGCAATCTCCAGTCGGATTATCCAGGTCTCGATAATTACATTCTCCTCCGTGTCGGTATAGTTGATTCCGAGAGCGGCGGCGGTGTGGAGTACGTGCTTGCAGAAGCACAGCTATCTTTTTACCGCAATGGTGAGAGTGAGCCGTATACTGTCAAGCAGCTCGTAGTAAGCGGAGGAGGGGAAGATGAGGAAGCGGCCGGAGAAGCTGCCCTTGTCAGAGCTGGCTCTGCAGCCGCTGGTATGTTTCTCTCAGAGCTTTGATTCCTGGAGCAGACAGGCTATCTCAGCCTGCCATCTGTTTTCATCGGGTGTTTCTAGTATGAGAGGAATCCCTTCCGTCGCAGGGTGCTTAACAATCTCGACAAATGCTTCCTTTCCGATAAGTCCAAGGCCAATGCTTTCGTGTCTGTCTTTCTTCGAGCCCAGACCAACCTTCGAGTCATTCAGGTGCATACCAAAAAGCTTTTCCTTTCCGAATCGCGAGACAAAATCGTCGAGTATTCTCACAGGATCTGTCTTCACATCGTAGCCAGCTCCGAAGAGATGTGCGGTATCTAGGGTGAATCCGACATTTTCCCCATGTTTCGATTCCTGGAGTATTGCTTCCAGCTCATCGAACGAGGAGCCGAGTATTGTTCCTGCGCCCGCTGTGTTTTCCACTGCGATTCTTATTTCCGGGACATTCTCGATGACGGAATCAATCATTTGGGCAGCTCTCTTGATTCCATCCTCCCTGCTTCCTTCCTTGTAGGCACCTGGGTGTATGTTTATTGTCCTGAGACCGAGTTTTACTGTCCTCATCGCTTCATCTTCAAAGAGTGCGAATGATTTGTTCCATAAATCACGGTCAGGGGTGGCGGGGTTTATGAGATAACCAGCGTGGGGAAGGACTGCATCGGGAGTGTATCCATTTTCCCTGATACCTTCCCTGAATGCTGCTGCATCCTCATCCTGCAATGGCGGTGCTGTCCATATTCTCTGGTTCTTTGTGAAAATCGCAAAACCTGTAGCTCCTAGCGCTTTCGCCCTATCTACAGACAACGCTATGTTTTCCTTTATCGATACATGGGGTCCTATGAAATGCATATCAAGAGGGTAGTTTCAGTGTCCGGAGTTGTCAATCAAGCGCCCTCTCGTTTATCTTCATTCTCATGCATGACTACAAAGAAGGAAGCGTTATAGAAGGCTTCAGGGTGGAGAAGGTATCGGATCTCCCTGATTACAGAGCAAAAGGTATCCAGCTTATTCACGAGCGTACAGGCTTCATCGTCTACTATGTCGATACCGATGATAACGAGAAATTCTTCTCATATACTGCCTATACCCCACCGATGAACAGCAAGGGTATTCCACATATAATCGAGCATACAGTGCTTTCGGGAAGCAGGAAGTATCCTGTGAAGGATCCGTTCATGCTGCTTGTACGCAACAGCTGCAATACATTCCTTAATGCACTTACTGGTGTTGACCGTACTTATTATCCTGCGGCATCCACTGTCGAGAAGGACTTTGGAAATCTCTTCAGCGTCTACACCGATGCGGTTTTTGCTCCGCTTTTGAGGGAAGAGACATTCATGCAGGAGGGTATAAGGATATCCTCTGAAGGTGGCCTTCATTTCGAAGGAGTCGTCTTTTCGGAGATGCTGGGGGAGATGGCGGAGCATGAGTACGTCCTTTCCTCTGCTTCTACCAAGCCGCTTTTCGGTGATTCCCCTTATAAATATGATTCCGGCGGAGATGCCAGGGAGATATGCCAGCTGACATACAATGAGTATATTGAAGCTTATAGAAGGTATTATCAGCCAAGAAATATGTCCCTTTTCATCTACGGTAATACGGAGCTTGAAGCGCGGCTAAGGCTTCTCGACAGGGAGTATCTCAGCGAAGGGGGAGAGAAGATTCCAAGAATCGATGCTGCTTTGCGATGGACCAAACCTGGGAAATTCTACACAGCTTCCCCCGCATCCGATGGTGAGAAGGGCGCATCGATAATGGTTTCCTGGCTTCTTGGCGATAATGCAGAACCGGGAGAAAGCACTCTTCTATCCCTTATTGTCGATATCCTCCTGGGATCTCCAGGGTGTCCTCTGTACAAGGCAATAGCTGAGTCTCCGCTGGGTACCGATCTCTCAACTGAGAGCGGTATGAGCTCAAGCTATCGGAATCTTGTGTTCAGTGCCGGTTTCTCTGGCTCTGATGAGAAAAATGCGGATGAAGTAGAGTCATTCATCCTGTCTTCTCTCAGGGCAATCGCAGATAGAGGTCTTGATAGAAAGGCAGTTGAAGCAGCTATAAGGAGAATGGAGTTCTCTCTGAAGGAAATCCCAGGTGGAATACCTCAGGGAATGAGACTTTTCTTCCAGGCGGAGAAGGGGCTTACATTTGGCCGTGACCCATCTCTCTTCCTATCTCCTTCCGCTGTCATAGAGTCGATAAGACGGAAATGGAAGGATAATCCACGCTTCTTTGAGGACTGGATTATCGATAATCTCGTTGAGAATCCTCACAGGCTTCTTGCTGTGGTCAGCCGTGATAGCAACGCAGGCAAGGCCATCGAGGAGAGCATTGCAAAGACACTGGAAAAGCGAAAGGAAGAATACTCCGAGGAGAAGGAAAAGAAGTTCCAGACATTCCAGCTGACTCCGGATTCCGATGCTGCTGTCGATTCAATTCCCCGCCTGACGCGTTCCGATCTCCCAAGGGCTTTCGACAGGATAATGCACACATACAGAAATGGTGTGATTGCAGCTCCTATGGCATCCGGCGGCATAGTCTATACCGATCTTGTTTTCGATATCTCCGACTTTTGCTATGAGGATCTCGATAAAGCCAATGTCCTTGCCCGCCTTTATTCAATGTGCGATGCAGCCGGTATGTCATACCCTGAAGTGAATACGGAGCTTCGCTTTGTCTCCGGCGGCTATGCATTCTATGTCGAGTCGGGATCATCATCCGATGGAAAGGAAAAAGTCTTCTTCGTATGCAGGCTTAAGTCGCTCCCCGAGCTTCAGTGGGAAGGTCTTGATCTCTTTATGAATGTGCTCTTCGAGGGGGTCATTTCTGATGAAAAACGCATAAAAGCAGCCCTGACAGATATAGCGACGGATTTCTCAAGCTCTGTAGTGCAGAATGGCCATACTTATGCATCATCGCTTGCTTCCTCTCCGCTTTCCCCATCACTTTATATCGGGGAAAGGCTTTCTGGAATCACCTGCTGGTACAGGATAAACGAGATGCTCTCTTCCGATTTATCGGAGCTTGGAAAGGATTTCGAGAGGATAAGGGACAAGATGCTTCGCCGTGAGCGGATGATGATCCATGTCACTACAGATTCCGATCTGATTGACATGGCAGTTGATACGGCTTCGTCCTTCGTGAGAAGAATACCTGAAGGTGGAGCGCTCGGTGAATGTGTACACAAACTTCCAGAACTTCCCAGGTTCATGGCAAGGACGCTCTCTTCGTCCGTTTCTTTCATAGGGCTTTCCGGCCATGCTCCGGGAATAGCTGAAAAGCTTTCCTCTTCTGAGAGGATATTCCTTTCCATTCTCTCACAGACATCGCTTTGGTCCTTGATAAGAGAAAAAGGCGGAGCTTATGGTACCGGGGCTTATCTTGATCATACTGAACGGATATTCACATTCTATACCTATCGCGATCCACGGCTGGATGGGAGCATAAAGGATTTCCTCTCAGCCGCCGAAACACTGAAGATTGATTCCGGAAAACTCGAGGATGCCGTTATCGGAGTACTTGCAAAGGACCTCAGGCCAATGTCGCCAGCTGTCCGTTCCCTTGTTGATATCAGGAGGATGATTTACAGAATCAGCGATAGCGACAGGGAAAGAAAGCAGCAGGAGGTACTCTCCCTGACCGTGGATGATGTTGTGGAAGCGGGAAGGACTTTCGCTTCTGAACTCAGGAAAGGGGAGTATTGCATCGCTGTGATCGGCGACAGGAAAGCTTTGGAGAATTCCGGATATAGCTGGGAGCAGGAGAGTCTTCCACAGTGAGGGCTTCTGCTGTGATATACTATACTCGTGAAGTATGTAGGTTCTATTGATCAGGGTACTACAAGCACCCGTTTCATGATATTCGACGAGGAAGGGAATATCGTCTCTTCCTCCCAGCTTGAACACCGCCAGATTTTCCCCCGTCCGGGCTGGGTGGAGCACGATGCTGAGGAAATCTGGAAAAATACATCCACCGTCATATCCGATGCTATAGAGAAGGCTGGATTGAATGGTTCAGATCTCTCCTGTATAGGTATAACTAACCAGAGGGAAACAATAGTACCTTTCTCCAGGACAACTGGCCGTCCAATTTACAATGCTATCGTCTGGCAGGATATGAGGGGCGCAGATTATATCAAGGAGCTTTCGTCGGTTCTTAGCGAGGATGAGCTGAGGGACAGGACGGGACTTCTGTATTCCCCATATTTCTCAGCAAGCAAAATACGCTGGCTTCTGGACAATATACAGAAGGTGAGACGCGCTGCTGATAAAGGCGATATTGTCTTCGGTACAATGGACACCTATCTTACGGCAAGGCTTACAGGCTGCAGTGCCATTGTTACGGATGTTACAAATGCATCCAGGTATATGCTGATGGATATAAGGAAGGGAGAGTGGGACGATAAGCTTCTAGAGCTTACGGGGATAGAAAGAGAGCTTCTGCCCGAGATTGTCTCCTCCTCAGGCTGTGTCTATGGCTATACCGATCCAGATGGACCTGTCGGTGCTTCAGTTCCTGTCGCAGGAATCCTCGGAGACCAGCAGGCTGCGCTCTTCGGCCAGGCCTGTTTCTCGAAGGGCGAGTCCAAGTGTACTTATGGTACCGGTTGCTTCCTTCTCACCAATGTGGGCAATGAGCCTTGTTTCTCTTCCCATGGCCTTCTTACCACTGCAGCTTACAGGATAGAGGGAGAGGGTATAAGCTACGCATTGGAGGGTTCAATTGCTGTTGCAGGGTCACTTGTCCAGTGGATTCGCGACCAGCTCAAGATGGTCTCATCTCCAAAGGAGCTCGATGCTCTTGCCGCATCCGTCCCGGATAACGGTGGCGTATACATAGTGCCGGCTTTTTCCGGCCTGTTTGCTCCATACTGGAGAAGCGATGCCCGTGGAGTGATTGCAGGTCTTACTGGATATGCTACAAGGGCTCATATCTGCAGGGCTGTGCTTGAAGCCACCGCATTCCAGGCAAATGATATTTTCTCTGTAATGGAGCAGGACAGCGGGATAAAAATCCAGAGCCTCAAGGTCGATGGGGGAATGACGAACTCCATTCCTCTCATGGCATTCCAAGCTGATATCATGAGAGTCCCCGTGATAAGACCTCAGATTGTGGAGACCACATCGCTGGGTGCTGCTTATGCTGCAGGACTTACGATGGGGGTGTGGAAGAGCCGTGAGGAGGTTGGAAAGTATTGGAAGGAGCAGATGAGATGGCTTCCTACAATGGATGACAAGGAGAGGGAAAACAAGGTAGGATTCTGGAATAAGGCTGTGCGTTGCACCCTTGGCTGGATGCCGTCTGATAAGGAGAGTTGAGTGTTTCAGGTCTTTGCTGGTTTGGAATGGTCGGAGTATCTGAGGATGGGGGTTGAGATAGCTGTTCTCACCTTTGTCATATACAGATTCTATATCGCCATATCCGATACAAAAGCTACAGAAGTCTTCGGGCTGCTTTTCGGCATCGCCGTTGTCTATCTCTTGTGCGTGGTTCTGCGCCTGGATGTGCTGACATCAATCATCAACACCTTGATTGTCCCATTCCTGATGCTGCTTTGTGTTTTCTATCATCCAGAGCTTAGGAGGGCTTTTTCCTCTTCATTCACAAGGAAGTCAAGGCTTTTCAGGGGGCAGCAGACAACCGGGGACCAGATTGATTCGATACTGAATGCCTGCAATATACTGGTTGAGAAGAAAAGGGGTGCTCTTATAGTCTTCCCCCGCCATACCGATATACAGTCAATACTCGATTCCGGTACAAAGCTGAATGCGGATCTCTCATCCACGTTGATTCTCACCATATTCGATCACGATACTCCACTGCACGACGGTGCGTGTGTCGTTCAAGGTGGACGTATAACATACGCAGCCTGTTATCTTCCCCTTTCGGAGCAGAGGAATATAAAAGCGACGTTCGGAACAAGGCACAGGGCATCGCTTGGCCTTGCGGAGGAGTCCGATGCTGTAATCCTTGTGGTATCAGAGGAAACAGGTGCCATCTCTCTGGCATATAATGCGAATATTTACTATGACCTTTCGTCGGAGACAATAAAAAAGACCCTTCTGAAGCTCCTGAGCTATAGGGATGTTCTTCCAGATGAACCGCAGCAGAAGGCAGAAGGTGGTGAAGGAGAGAATGCAATATGAAGAGCAAAGCACTTTCCTCCGCATTCCAGAACTGGATACCGAAGATCTTCTCATTCCTTGCAGCGCTCTTTATTGTGCTGTCTGTGCGTTTCATGAATGTCCATGACAGGGTTGTGACACTGCCGCTTAACGTCATTCTCCCCGAGAATTACAATGCAGCATCGCTTGTCCCGGATACTGTGGATGCCGTCATTACAGGACCTGATAGCATAATCTATCTGGTGGATCCTTCTGCTATAACTGCAACTGCGGATTTCTCCTCAGTTGATGGTGCGGGAATTGTTAGGGTTCCGGTTGCCCTGGATTACCGCGATGATATCTACACACGCGATGGTCTTGTCGTAAGCTCACGTCCATCGACTGTGAGAATACTCTTCGAGGAGAAATGATGATAAGAGGTATCGGCGTTGATATCTCATCCCCCGAGCGCTTTGAAGGAATGGGGGAGAAGCTTCTGTCGAGGATGTTCACTGGATCCGAGATTGCTAAAGCGCCAAGCCGCTCTGCGGAATACTTTGCCGTGCGGTTCGCCGCAAAGGAAGCATTCGCAAAGGCCCTTGGTACTGGTATTGTCGGGTTCTCCCTTACTGAAATTGAAATCCTGGAAGATGATAAAGGCAAACCCTATTTCAGCCTTTCCGGGCGAGCTAAGGAGCTAGCTTCTTCCCTTACGCTGCATCTGTCGATGAGCCATGAGAGGGAAGCTGCTGTTGCTATGGTGGTTGCAGAAGATGCGGAGTGATTGGAAGCGTCCGGAAACATACAGCCTACCTGCAGAGGGCGAGATTCGGATTAAGCTACGCGTAGCTTATGATGGCTCTTTCTATCATGGATGGCAGGCACAGGGAAATGCTGTTTCAGTCCAGGGAACCATATCATCATGCCTGTCCGAGCTTTTCGGGACGGAGACAATGGTCTATGGCTCTGGTCGTACAGACAGGGGAGTTCATGCTCTCTCCCAGGTCTGTCATTTCGACACAGCATCTACCATAAAGCCGGAGACATATGCCCTGATTCTCAACACCAGGCTTCCGAAAAGCATAAGGATTCTCTCTTCTGAGGAAGCTCCCGAGGGATTCCATGCACGTTTCTCGACAATGTCCAGGGAATACTGGTATCTTGCAAAACCGATAAGTGCCATGCTCCCATGGGATGATGGAAGGATTGCAGGCTTCAAGACACTCCCTGATATCGCTCTGCTTAATGAATATGCTGCAGTGCTTCAGGGTACTCATGATTTTACTACATATGCTGCGGCAAAAGACCCTTCGGTTTCCAAAGTCCGCGATATCTACGTATCCGAGTGGGATATGATACATGATAGCTTTTCCTCTCCGATACTGAGATACAGGACAGCAGGGAATGCCTATCTTTATCATCAGGTGAGGAGCATGGTCGGAACTATGATTCATGCTTCCCTTGCGTCCGAGAGCGTTGCTGCGTTCAGGAACCGGCTGGAGAGTAAAGACAGGAGTCTTGCGCTACGTACAGCCCCTCCAGATGGCTTGTATCTTGCCGATGTTAGCTATGACAGTTCAAAGTACCAGTGGTTCGAGGAGGAGTATGGGCGATAAATTCAGCGAAGGTTATTTCTTGTCCCTCCTCGACGATGCCGAGCGCTTGCTTCTCTCCGATAACCTCGGAGACGAGGTGCCATATGTGTCATATACCCTCAAAGATCCTGCGGGTAAGAAGGTTGAGAAGAAGACACAGTCCCCGCTAACGGCACTTTACACTGAATCGGCATCCTGCCACCTCTGCCAGGGATTTTCGAAGCGAAGGGTATTTGCGGAACCTGTGATAAAAATCAATCCCAAGGTGCTTTTCATCGCTCCATTTCCCGAAGGCGATATGATATTCACTCCTGAAAGCCTTGAGAAATTCAGAGCCTGGTGGAAGCTTTCCCTCCTCTTAGAGGAAGGGGAATGGGCGCTCACGACTTTGATCAAATGCCCAGTGGGGGAGTTTTCAGCTGAAGCTGCCGATGAATGCCGCAGCACGCTCAGAGAGGAGATGAAGATAATAAACCCTGAAGCCATGGTTCTCCTTGGCCATGAAACCGCATCCTATATGCTCAGAAAGGATATGCCGATGGCCATGCTCAGGAATAGAAAATTCGTGGTGAACCACATCCCGGTTTTCGTTACATATACTCCTGGCGATTACCTTAGAGCCCCATCTCTTCAGAGAGCAATATGGAATGATATGCTGTTTATCAGGAAGAGCATAGGAACGGAGGACAGAAAGGGGTGAAGTATGCCAGAGTTCTCCTAGATCTTCCATATGAAGCTGAATACAGCTACATAGTACCTAGCGAGCTGGAGGATAAAGCTGTGTTCGGCGTACGTGCTGCAGTTTCTTTCGGCCGCAGGAAGATGACAGGCTATATCATCGAAGTGGGAGAGGATAAGCCTGAGGGGGATTATGAGCTGAAGGCGATTGACAGGGTTATAGACAAGGAACCTGTCTTCACCCATTCTCTTCTTGACCTTGCCAGCTGGATGAGAAAGATGTATTTCTCACCGACAGGACTCAACCTTTCTATGATGATTCCTTCAGGAAGGCGGGAGAGCGAGGTCAGTCCGTTTTTCGAGCCCGCATCATTTAGGCCGATTGAAGATCTTTCCAGCTGCCAGCGCCATGCACTGGATGTGCTGCGCTCTTCGGAGGATAAGGTATTCTATCTTTTCGGTGTCACAGGATCCGGAAAGAGCGAGGTATATCTCAGGAGGGCTGAAGATGTGATAACATCCGGGCGCCAGGTACTGTATATGGTTCCTGAGATAACGCTTTCCGAGCAGCTTTCCGATGAGGTCTATTCCAGATTCTCAGGACGTGTGGCCATCCTTCATTCTTCATTGACTCCATCTCAGCGCCTTGCTGCATGGCGTGGGATAATGTCCGGGGATATAGATATCGTGATAGGTGCACGAAGTAGTGTTTTCGCGCCTTTCAAATCGCTTGGTCTTATCATAATAGATGAAGAGCATGAGACTTCGTATAAATCAGGGAACGCTCCACGCTACCATGCCCGGCAGATAGCCGAATACAGGGCAAGAAAAGAGGATGCTGTCCTTATAATGGGCTCTGCGACTCCCTCCCTCGAAGCCTGGAATATGATGGCCGAGAAGAGGATTCACCGAATCGATATGCCTGAGCGCATAGGCGAGGGAAAGTACCCAAAGGTCATGGTCGTCAACAGTCTCCGAGAAAAGAGAAACATCACGAAGGAGCTGGAAAATGCAATCCGAAGAACTCTTTCTGAAAACAAAGGTGTAATCCTTTTCCTGAACAGGCGCGGATATACATACAATTATGTCTGTGGTGAATGCGGTCATATAATCACCTGCCCGAACTGCTCCGTTTCAATGACCTACCATAAAAAGGAAGGCCGCCTTGTCTGCCATACCTGCGGCTATTCAGAACCTCTTGTCAGAGTCTGTCCTGAGTGCCATTCGAGAGATCTCTCTCCTCATGGTTTCGGGACTGAGAATATAGAGGAGGAAGCAAAAGTGCTTTTTCCCTATGCCCGCATTGCACGGCTGGATACTGATGTTGCAGAGAGCGGAAGGGGAAAGACCCAGGAGATTCTCCAGGGATTCAGGGATGGACGCATAGATATACTCCTTGGTACTCAGATGATTGCAAAGGGGCTTAATTTCCCGAAGGTCTCATTGATTGGTGTGCTGAATGCGGATTCATCCCTTGCCATCCCCGACTTCAGGGCTTCTGAACGCACTTTCGATTTGCTGCATCAGGTTGCGGGCAGGGCCGGAAGATACAGGGATGATGGATTTGTGATCATTCAGACTACTCAGCCTTTTTCCTCTGCTATAACAGCTGTGGAAAACAATGACCTCGACTCATTCTACAGGAAGGAACTCGAGGAGAGGAAAGCAACTGGATTTCCTCCTTTCTCAAGGCTTTTGAATCTCACTTTCAGAGGAAAGTCGGAAGAGAAGGTTGAGAAAACAGCGTCAGAGGTTGGGATTCTTGCCGAAAAACTGGAAGAGAAGGGCGGGTATGATGATATAGAGATATTCTCCCCGTCACCATGCCTTGTCGAGAGGAAAGCCCAGTATTACAGGTACCATATCCTTCTTCGTTCAGTTAGCGCAGCGCTCCTGCTTAAATTCACCCATGAGCTTCTCGATATGTACAAGGTACCTTCATCTATATATATGGAAATCGATATGGATCCTATCTCTCTGATGTGAGATTGACTCTAATTGATCTCTTTGCGATTATTTTTTGCATGGAAATCCTTGTTATAGATGGACAGGGCGGAGGACTGGGGAAGACCATAGTCGCTGCTCTTAGAGCCCATTTCCCCGAGGCCGAGATAAACGCGGTAGGTACAAATAGCATAGCAACCCAGCAGATGCTGAAAGCAGGTGCCAATCATGGTGCTACAGGTGAGAATCCAGTTGTTGTACTCTCCAGAAGTGCGGATATCATAGTTGGGCCGATTGGCATATGCATCGCTGACAGTATGTACGGCGAAGTGACTCCAAAGATGGCTGAAGCTGTAGGTTCATCAAGAGCGAAGAGGATTCTCATCCCTGTTAATATCTGCGGTAACTTCGTCGTGGGTGTACAGGATACATCTATCTCTGCTATGATTGACGGCGTCATAAAAGCAGCTGAAGCTGTTTGCAAGGTCTGAAGACTTCCTTTTCAATCCATCGATAGCTGCACTCTGAAGAGTGCCCGAGGTTGGTTTGCCCTCGATTGTTGTTGATAATATTTCCTTCTCATACGGCAGAGGTGATGTGCTTTCATCTCTGTCATTTCGCGCTGAAGGGAGCTGTCATATTTCAATACTTGGATCTAACGGATCTGGTAAATCGACGCTTGTCAGGCTCATCGATGGGCTCTTGCCGCTTCGCCGTGGCGATATCCTGGTCAATGGAATCTCTGTGAAGGATGAAAAGAGTATCAGGGAGATAAGGGAAAGCATCGCGATAATCTTCCAGGATCCGGACAGTCAGTTTGTCTCTCCCGTCCTTGAAGAGGATACTGCATTCGGGCCAGAGAACTATGAAATGGAGAATATCGATCAGATTGTTTCCAGAAGCCTTTCTGCCGTTTCCCTTTCTGATTTCAGGAAGCGTGTTCCCCAGACTCTCTCAGGTGGAGAGAAGGAAAGAGCGCAGATTGCAGGGGCTCTTGCCGTGAATCCAGATATAGTGCTTCTGGATGAGTCTTTCTCCATGCTGGATGATGATGGCAGGAAAGAGATGGATGCCCTTGTCGGGGATATCTGGAAAGAACGTCTGATAATTTCAATAACACATAGTGCAGATCAGGCCATTAATTCAGACAGGGTCATTCTCCTCTCCGGCGGCAAGCTGATAGCAGATGGAAGCCCTAGGGAAGTTCTATGTTCCGTTTCCCTTCTCAGAAAAGCAGATGTAAGACCACCATTTGCGGTGAGAGTAAGGGAATCGCTGAAAGAGAGAGGTATATCTATTCCACCTGTACTAACTACAGGAGAGCTCAAGGAGGTGCTATGGAACTTTCGCTGAGCCATGCATCCCTTAAGCGTGATACCTTCCACCTCTCTGATATTTCCATCTCGATCGGAGCTGGGCTTACTGCCATAACAGGAAAAAGCGGGAGCGGAAAAACAACGCTTTTATCGCTTCTTGCAGGCCTAATCAGACCCGATGAAGGGAAATTGTCATTGGATGGTAAAGAAGTCGAAGGACTGCTCCCATCCTGCGGCATAATATTCCAGCATCCGGAGCGCCAGCTTTTCGCTTCTACCGTCATTGAAGATGTTTCATTCGCACTCAGGCGCTCAGGACTGGATAGGGATGAGATTGTCTCAAGGTGCGAAAAGGTCCTATCCCTGATGGATATAGGAAAGGAGAAGTGGAACGAATCGCCGTTCTTCCTCTCCGGCGGTGAGCGACGCAGGGTAGCAGCCGCAGGGGTTCTTGTCACAGAGCCATCATTCCTTTTCATGGATGAACCTACGGTCGGGCTTGATTCTGCATCCTATGAAAGGCTGTATGGGATTCTGGACTCATACAGAAAGGAAAGCAGATGCGTTGTGATAGTCACTCACGATCAGGAGATAGCGGGGTTTGCTGACCGGGTGATAGTCCTGGATGATGGCAGAATTTCTGCAGATTGTCTTCCTTCTGATATCCTTTCATCAGATATTGTCAGGCTTTCCGAAGCGCTGGGGATTGAGAGAACCTCCGATTACAACAAGCTTGTATCCGGCATTGAAGCGTTCTGCAGGGGGCGAAAGTGGAACTGATCGGAGCATATAAGCCGGGAACATCCCCCCTGCACAGGATGGATAACACAGCTAGGATAGTATCCTTCTCCATGCTGTTTGCAGCATTCCTGATTGCATCTGGATCAATCTTAGGATATGTCTTCAGCGTCGCAGTCCTTTTAGTCCTATACAGAACGGGGTCTATTCCAATCCGTCCTGTGCTGCATTCAATGAAAAGGTTCAGGATGTTCTTCATCACGATATTCCTGATGAATGCATTCTTCCAGCCATCGGAGAATCCTTTCTTTTCTTGGTGGATTTTGACTTTTTCCATCGATGGGATAATGTTCGGATTGAGGATGGTGCTTAGCGTTATACTTCTGACATCGCTTGCGGCATTGCTGACAGCTGTAGCCACGCCGCTTGAGATAACAGATGGACTCAGGACTCTTCTGCATCCGCTCTCATTTCTGCATATTCCGGTTGATCAGGCTTCTTCGATTATATCGATAGCTATCAGTTTCATTCCTGTCCTTGCCGCGGAAGGGGAGAACATTACGCTTTCTGCACTCTCGCGTGGCGCATTTCCTGGAGGGAGAAAACTGAAAGATAAGGCCATGTCCCTCATTCCTCTTACAGTCCCTCTCTTTCTCTCTGCATTCAGAAGAGCCGATGAGCTATCCTTCGCTATGGAAGCCAGAGGTTATAACGGCAGTATAAAGAGAAGGGTAAAGCTATCATTCGGTCTGAATGAAGCTGTGTCTGTTTTTATAAGTTTATCAATACTGATTGCAGCAATTCTGCTGAAAGGAGTTTCAATTGTCGGTTCTTAAGAAATCATTAGTGACAGCTGTCTGCATCGCGCTCTGTGTTGTGCTTCCAATGGCATTCCATGCCATCCCAAATGGCGGGGTGCTCTTTTCCCCGATGCATCTTCCAGTACTGCTCTGTGGCATACTCACATCGTGGCCTTTCGGACTGCTATGCGGAATCGCGGGACCTCTTCTGTCATCTCTGTTCACTGGAATGCCAGGTGCACCTATGCTGCCGCAGATGATGGTAGAGCTTGCATCCTACGGGTTCATGGCGGGTTTGATGATTAACCTCATCGGAATCAGAAAGAGGAGTGCAGCTGTCATCATTAGCCTTCTTATAGCTATGCTTTTCGGGAGGATTACAGCAGGATGTGCAAGGGCCTTTATCTTCGCCCGTGGTTCTTATTCGCTTCCTATGTGGATTTCAAGCTACTTTGTCTCATGCCTTCCCGCAATTGTCATGCAGCTTGTGCTCATTCCAGTCATTGCGGCAGCTCTGGATAAAGCCGGATTCACTGGAAGGAAGATGGGATGACGGCCGTCGATGAAATCCTTGCTCTGATAAATCCAGATACGCGCATAATAGCAATAGATGGTCGTTCCGCATCAGGAAAGACAACCCTTGCATCAAAGCTCGCAGCCGAAACGGGTGGAACTGTAATCCACATGGATGATTTCTTCCTTCCTCCTGAAATGAGGACAACTGAGCGATTGGCAGAGAAAGGAGGAAATGTCCACTATGAGAGATTCATGGAGGAGGTGCTCCCATTCATAAGAGGGACAATGACTTTCTCATACAGGCGTTTCGATTGCTCTGTTATGGATTACGATGGTAGCGTCACAGTGGACCCTTCTTCCCTTGTGATAGTCGAAGGTGCATACAGCCTTAGCCCCAGGTTTGGAAAATACTATGATCTCTCTCTTTTCATGACGGTCGATGAAGGGCTCCAGATTGAGAGGATCATAAAGCGCAATGGCTATGATAAGGCCCATGTGTTCAAAACAAAGTGGATACCCTTGGAGGAATCGTATTTCTCCGCCTTCTCCATTGAGGAGAATGCAGATCGTATAATCTGTTGCCAAGAAGAGGATGGAAGTATACCATCCTGAGATATGTTGGATATCTACAAACTTGGAGATGAAGTGCTCCGCGAGGAGTGCTCTGATATAACGGAATTCGATGAAGCTCTCAGAATGCTCTGCGATGCTATGATTGATACCCTCGAGGAAGCTGACGGGGTAGGGCTTGCAGGTCCTCAGGTAGGGGTCAGCAAGAAGCTTTTCGTGGTCCACATCAGGGGCGAAAAGCCTATGGTGTTCATCAATCCCTCCATCATCGGAACGAGTATCGAGACAGGTGTTTATGAGGAAGGCTGTCTATCCATTCCGGGGGTCTATCACGATGTTGTACGTCCTGTTAAGGTGACAGTACAGGCACAGGATGTGAGCGGAAAACCATTCACGCTTGAAGCGGACGGCCTTCTTGCCAGGGTCATACAGCATGAGAATGACCATCTTCACGGAAAGCTCTATATAGACCACCTCGACGAGAAAGAGAGGGAGAAGGTTGTCCACGCCTACGAGAAGAAGAACAGGATAAGGCGGAGACAGAAGTCGAGGGTCTGATGAGAATAGTATTTGCTGCGACAGGTGAAATTGCTCTTCCTCTTCTTTCCGCACTTGCGGAAGAAAAGCTCATAGCCCTTGTGCTTACAGCCCCTGATGCTCCTGGAAAGAGGGGAAAGACACTTGTCCAATCCCCTGTGAAAAAACTTGCTTTGGAGCTTGGCCTTGAGGTCTATCAGCCGGAGACGATCAGGAAAGAAGCAAGGGAGCATATCGCATCGTATGGTGCAGATACCCTTCTGTCCTTCTGCTATGGGAAGATATTCGGACCTAAGTTCCTCTCCATCTTCTCCAATACCTTCAACGTCCATCCTTCGATTCTCCCGAAGTACCGAGGTCCATCGCCTGTTTATCAGGCAATACGGAATGGGGACAGGAAAACAGGTGTATCGCTGCAGAAAATAGGTCTGGGAATCGATGAGGGGGATGTTTTCAGTACTTTGCATCTCAGCCTTGATGGGACGGAGACTGAGGAATCATTGTCCAGTGTCGTGGCAGCTGCTGTACCATCTTTAGTGCTTCCGGTGCTTAAGGATGAAAGCAGGAAAGCTTTGCCGCAGCAGGGCGATGCTACATATACGTCATTTGTGAGCAAGGAGGATGGAAAGATAGATTTCGCTTCCTCTGCTTCCGTTGCCCATTCCCAGATAAGAGCCTGTATGCCGTGGCCAAAGGCCTATGCGATGCTTTCTGGGACACCGCTTTACATAACAGCTGTTCACGGTAGCGTATTTGATCTGGAGAAATGTACTCCGGAGGAAAAGCCTGGTACAATTGTATTGTATGATAAGAAAAAAGGGCTGAAGGTTGCATTTCCTGATGGTTATATATACATCCAGAGGGTGCTTCCTCCTATGAAGAAGGAGATGGATGCTGCTTCTTTTCTTAATGGACACCGTGACCTTATAGGGAAGGTTCTGGAATAGAGGAGGAAAACGTTGAAGAGGAAGATAGCTGTTTTTCTTTTTGTGCTTTCTGCCGTACTGACCATCCTTCCGGCTTCAATATTCAGGCCGCGCTTTGCGCTTGTTCTCTCCGGTGGAGGAGCAAAAGGCATTGCCCATATTCCGGTGCTTGAGGAGCTCGATAGGCGAGGGATTGTCCCCGATATCGTGATAGGCACAAGCATGGGAGCTGTAATCGGGAGTTTCTATTCCTCAGGTTATTCAGGAGCTGAGCTTGAAGAGCTTGTCCTGGAGACTGATTTGATGGCTTATTTCATGCACCTTTCCGCCGTAAGGGGCTCAGATACGCTCCCAAGTCCTTTCTCCGACTATGATACGAATCTTTTGACTGTTGAGTTCGGAGCTTCGGGAATTGGTGCATCCAATGGGCTTATAGATGACCAGTACATAAATGGCTTTCTTCGCCGTTACCTCTCGAAGGTCCTCGAAGTTAAGGATTTCGACGATCTCCCGATTCCGTTCAGGGCAATCGGTACTGATATAACAAACAATAGGAAGGTTGTTTTCTCGAGCGGATCTTTGTTCGATGCTGTGAGGGCATCGATGGCTATTCCTGTCATCTTCGCTCCGGTACAGCTTGAGGATGGTAGCTATATAATCGATGGCGGGCTGGAGGATAATCTTCCGACTGATATCGCGAGGGACCTGGGAGCAGATCTTGTGCTTGCCGTGGATGTGAACGATGCTCGCCATATCTATGGAGAGCACAAGAATGATATGGCGACGCTCTCCGGTACTTTCAGCCAGTTCTCTGATTATCTTACAGAGCCGAATTCCGCTGCCAACTACGATGAAGCCGATTGGGTAATCGTCCCTGATACAACTTCCTATTCCTCCCTTGGGTTCGGAGACAGCGAGGTGATTCTCGAAGCTGGAAAGAAGGCTGTTGAGGAGAATCAGGAAGTCTTCGATGAACTGGAAGACCGCCTTGAAAGATGGCTCTGGGATGAGAGGGAGAGCTATGATTCACTTCCGGCTCCTGTCATCGATCATGTTGTCGCTGATGATATAATCCCTTCATCATTCTCCTCGGATCTCTCAGCTTTCGAGGGACAGCTGATGGATTATAAAACGATTACGGAGTTCGAGAGACTTCTCGATGAAATAAGAAGGCATGAAGGCCTTAAAACCGTCACATATGAGATCGAAGATGGTGTCATCTATGTTTATGGAGAGCGCTATCCATCGCTTTCCGGGAGCATATATCTCGGTCTTACAGGTGGTATAGGTGTCAGGTATGATGGCAGCGATGGGGGAAACCCATACTTTGCCTACACTCCTAATTTCACTATATCTGGCCGTATGGCGCTGTTGGAGAGACTTGATCTCGAATACGGTGTTGTGGTCGATGAGGGGATAACGGTAGAAGCGGGGCTTTCATATCCATTCCTGTCGTCTGCATTCCTCTATGGAAGCGCGGGAATAAAATATGGTCAGCAGGCATATGATTCAGTACCTGGAACGGAGGATTATACATTCAGCAACGATGTTGGTGTCTTCATGAAAGCGGGTATAGGCTTCCTTCCATCCAGGTCGTTCCGCATGGATGCCATTGTCGGATACAGCTATTCATATCTTGGTTCGGACAGATTCACGGAGCACCACCATTCCTATCCGTATCTTGGACTAGGGTTTGTATTCGATGCCTATGACAATACAGAAGCAGCTTCAAATGGCTTTGAAGGGGAGCTGACGCTCGAATTCGGCGGCGATTTCCCACGTTCTGTGATTGCATACTCAATCCATGGCGATTTCTTCGGTTCATTCGGACCTACTGATATCTTCAAGTTCATTGTCTCGGGAGAGACTGCGACGATAAGAAGAGCTCAGGAGCTGGCCGCTGCTTATGTATCGACGAATATGGGATTGACGGCATCTGACTACATCTATCTGATGGGCGGAGTGCGCCTTCCTCTTCCTTATTCGATTTTCGTCGATGCCGGGATTTTCTTCGAGATCTTCGGCGGTGAGTACGATGCGATGAATCCTGATAAAAACCTCGTGCCATATTCAGAGCTGACACTGGACAAGGAGAATATGGATATAGGTGGATACGTTGGAGTTGGAATCGCGACATCGTTCGGACAGGTGACAGCTGCGCTCCACATATCGATGACACCTCGCGTCTCATTCATGGTCGGTATAGAGTAATGTATACGCGATGGAATACATATTCGTCATATCTTAAGGGAAAGTACGGGGAAGCGGTCTACAGGATAGGTGTTGACGCTGGTTTTTCCTGTCCGAACCGCGATAAAACCAGACATGGTGGCTGTGCCTTCTGCGATGGAACGGGCTCTATTGCGGTATACCAGAGGTCGAGCGAGTCATCTTTCAGGAGGACGGCCTGTTATGATAGCACTGTCGCAGATACAATCCTTCCCAGGCTCTTGTCGATAAAAGAGCAGATAGAAAGGGGCAGGGAATTCCTTTCAAGGCGATACAAGGCTAGGCTCTTCAGCCTTTCATTCCAGTCCTGGACAAATACATATGACAGCGTTGAGAACCTCAAGAGGATTTACGATGATGCGCTTTCGATAATGCCTTTCAAGGAGCTCCTGATTTCCACTCGTCCAGATTGCGTGGAGGAGGATGTTCTCTCGCTTCTTGAATCGTATATTACATCGGACAGGGATGTATGGGTTGAGTTCGGCCTTCAGAGCGCAGATGACAATACTCTCCGCAGCATCAACCGCGGTCATACTTTGCAGGAGTATATGGATGCGGTCAGAAGGGCCCATGCCCATAATCTGAAAGTTGCGACCCATGTAATACTGGGGCTTCCCGGAGAAGGCCGGGAACACTTCATAGCTACTGCGGAAGCTGTGAATGAATCGGGTGCGGACGCTGTTAAGATCCATAATCTTCATATAACAGGAGGAACCGCGCTCTCCGATGATTACCTTTCAGGATTGCTTACCGTTATGTCAGAAGAGAGGACACTTGAGAGCACAGAGCTCTTCCTGCGCCATCTTGATAGTGAAATCATAATAGAGAGACTTATATCGGAGACACCTTACCATAGACTCCTTGCGCCAAGGGTCTTTCCCGATAAATCGAAATTCCTCAGGCATCTTGAGGAAAGGATGGAACGAAATGGAACAAGACAAGGCGATCTTGCATAGTGCTGCGGATAGAATTAGAGATGCACTTATAAAAGCTGCGAGAATCCTTCCCCCTGATGCGGCGTCGATGATAAACAATGCGATAGCGGAAGGAGGAAAGGCTGAATGTGTACTCTCCGCAATAAAGGAGAATCTCAAGGTTGCTTCTGAAACAGGGCTTCCAATGTGCCAGGATACAGGTGCCTTCTGGTGCATGGTGACAGTAGGAAGGGATTCCGATGCTTCTCTTAGGGATATCGAGAGCGTGGTGCTTGAGGGTACAATGAAAGCAGCTGAGGAGGGATTCTTCCGTAAAAGCATAGTTACAGATCCCGTCAGGGAAAGAAAGAATACAGGAAATAATCTTCCTCCGTTCATCTTCTATGAGCTGGGGACTGGAAGCGATGTGGAGGTCTCGTTCCTTCTGAAAGGCTTCGGCTCGGAGAATTGCTCTCAGATCAGGATGCTCAATCCAACCGCTGGCGAAGAGGGGGTTGTTCAGGCAGTCAGGGAGATGATGGAGAAAGCTGGCGGCAAGCCATGTCCTCCTGTCTTCCTCGGGGTCGGAATCGGAGGGACGATGGACAGGGCCGCATTTCTTTCAAAGAAAGCTTTCTTCAGGGAGAGCGAGGATCCTGTCCTCTCTGAGAAGATAATGGATGCCGTAAACAGCCTTGGGATAGGTCCCGGTGGTCTTGGTGGAATGCCTACGGTCCTCAGTGTTTCAGTTGCTGTTGAGCCGACGCATATCGCGGGGCTTCCTGTTGCTCTGACAGTTAATTGCTGGGCGGAGAGAAAGGCTGTTGTGCGGTTTGGAAAGGGGGAAATATGAGAAGGTATATTGAGCTGCCATATACCGATGTATCTATCTCCGCAGTAGAGCCGGGGGATGAGGTGGTTTTATCAGGGACTCTCTATGTCGGCCGCGACCAGGTCCATAAGAGACTCTATGAAGCGCTGAAGAATGGAGATCCCCTTCCTTTCAAGTTCGAAGGTAATGCCATTTACTATATGGGCCCGAGTCCAGCTCCAGATGGATTCCTGATAGGAGCCGCCGGCCCTACGACTAGCGCGAGGATGGATGCCTTTTCCCCCTCGCTCATAAAAGCTTCCCTCCGTGTGATGGTCGGAAAAGGACCTCGGAGCGAGGAGGTGAGGAGAGCGATTGAGGAAAACGGTGGATTGTACCTACAGGCCTATGGTGGCTGTGGCGCGCTATATGCTTCACGCATAAAATCATCATCGCTCGTAGCATATCCGGAACTGGGGCCTGAAGCGCTTTTGAAACTCGAGATTGAGAATTTCCCTACAATCTGCGTGATAGATTCCAAGGGCAGTGTATTTTGTGGGTAGGATTCTTCTA
>CALXXO010000005.1 GCA_944392705.1 uncultured Spirochaetaceae bacterium | reverse complement strand
CATCCAGCGCTTCTATCTCTCTCCGAGCTTCTTCTATTCCATCAACAACCTGCTTCCAGTATCCATAATCCGTGTCAATATCCGGAATCAGAACGCCAAAGACAAGGCTACGGCCCTCCTTGAGCCGCTTAGCAAAGAGATTTGGAACATACCCCGCTTCTCTGGCAACCAGCCTTACACGCTCTGCACTCTCTTTAGAGACCCTTCCTCTGTTGTGAAGAACCCTATCCACTGTTCCAGGAGAGACCCCTGCCTTAGAAGCAATCTCCTTTATGGTAATCATGTATTCTGACCGTAGTATGCATTCTTGCCATGCTTACGGAAGTAGTGCTTGTCCATAAGATAGCTAGGAGCTGGAGCTATGGATGGGTTTATTGACCGGGCAATAACAGCCATCTTCGCGCACTCCTCAAGGACAACTGCGTTATGCACAGCTTCAGCGGCATTATGTCCCCAGGCAAAGGGGCCATGGTTATGGCACAGAACCCCGGGAGTTGCCATAACATCACGCCCTGCAAAGGCTTCGGCTATCACAACACCGGTATTTTTCTCATACTCGTTCTCGACCTCTCCTTCCGTCAGGGTGCGTGCACAAGGGATATCACCATAGAAATAATCGGCATGGGTTGTCCCATAGCATGGAATAGGTACCCCTGCCTGCGCCCAGGCCGTAGCCCATTCGGAATGAGTGTGGACTATTCCTCCGATTTCCGGAAAGTGAGAATACAGATATACATGAGTAGGTGTGTCACTGGAAGGACGAAGCCTTCCCTCCACAACATTCCCCTCAAGGTCTACAACGACCATATCATCGGCGCTCATAGAATCATAATCAACGCCGCTTGGTTTTATGACAACCAGGGAGGAAGAACGGTCGATTGCAGATACATTTCCCCAGGTGAAGACAACAAGCCCATGCTTAGGAAGGGCAAGATTTGCCCTCAGGACTTCCTCTTTCAAAGACTCAAGCATCGAATACCTCCAGAGCCCCCTTCTCAACAGCAAGGCCTTTTCTGAATGTCTTTAGATAGCTATCGTAACCAGCTACTGAATAAGGATCCGGCTCCGATACCTCCATCTTTGCACTCTTGAAAACCTCTGCAAGATACTCAGGCAGAGACTCTTTTCTTCCGATATAAGATGCAAGGATAGCGGCACCCCACGCACCACCTTCGCCAGCTGTTTCCATGACAGCCGATCTAACCCCTGTAACAGAAGAAAGGATATAAAGCCCGACGTCACTGGTTTTGAAGAATCCTCCATGTCCAATCAGGAGATCTGCCTTAACCCCTTCATTCTCGGAGAGGATATCAAGGCCGATACGCATCGACGAAAGAGCTGAGTACAGAAGGGAGCACATAAGCGAAGAGACTGTAAAAGGCTTATCAGGCTGTCTGAGGACCATCGGGATACCGCTTGGCAGTCCTACAATATGCTCGCCTGATATGAAGCTGTAGCTCAGAACACCACCCGCATCTTTTTCAGAAGAGAATACTGATCGGAGAAGCGTATCATACAGCTTTCCTTTCTTCACATCCGCGCCCATCATATGAAGGACCTCTGAGAACAATCCGATCCATGCATCATAGTCGCTTGTACAGTTATTACTGTGCGCCATCGCTCCAGGATATCCATCTGGAGTGGATACAATATCTATCGCGCTGTAAGCCTTTGAAAGCGGCTTCTCAAGGATAATCGTTGCAAAAGCGCTCGTCCCCGCAGAGACATTTCCAGTTCCTGGCTTAACAGTATTAGTCGCAGCCATTCCAGTCTCTGCATCTCCCTCTGGCGGAGCGAAAGGAATACCAGGAGAAAGATTCCCGCTCTCATCGAGAAGCGCTACGCCTGTAGCAGTAAGAGTTCCGCACTCCTCACCTGCAAGCTTCACTTCAGGGAAGAGTGCAACAGCGTCCAGTCCATATGTGGATTCAAAGAGCTTTCTTGCCTTGTCTGAGAAATCCTTCTTGCTGAAATCTATAGGGAACATACCGGAAGCATCTCCGATTCCTATAGCCTTGACACCAGTCAGAAGGAAATGGACATAAGATGCCAGAGTGAAAATATGCTTCACTTCTGGAAGACAGCTCTTTCCTTCCTTTATATCCTTCAATACGTGACTGATTGTCCATCTCTGCGGAATAGGATAATCGAAAAGCGCTGTAAGTTCCTCTGATTCCTGGGCAGTGACTGTATTCCTCCAGGTCCTAAACGGCGAAAGGAATGAATCATCACTGCCGCATTCAATGCAGCCATGCATCATCGCAGAAATACCTATTGCTCTCAGATTCTCAATCACAACCCCATATTGCTTCCGGACATCTTCGGCAAGCGAAGCATAAACGCCTTTCAGCCCTGAGAGAATATCCTCCCTGAAATAAGTCCAGATTCCATCCTCATAGCGATTCTCCCAGTCATAGGCGCCTTGAGCAATCGGCGTGCATGATTCATCGACCAGAACTGCTTTTATCCTTGTCGAACCGAACTCAATTCCGAGAACAGCCTTGCCTGCCCTGATGCATTCTGCATGATTCATAACCCCTCCTTAAAACGGGCACTCGTCGCTGTAAAGCATAGTCTTTGGCCTATTGAAAGAGATATCCTCCACTCCAAGATAGGAAAGAACTGCATAAAGCGCCCTTCCGACATGACCGAATGCAACGGCACCATGGTGCGGATAATGCTTCTTTATAAGCACATGGCGATAAAATCTTCCCATTTCAGGGATTGCGAAAATACCGATACCGCCAAATGAACGCGTTGCGACAGGAAGGATCTCACCCTCTGCAACATATGCCTGAAGCGTTGTATCTGCATTGCTCTGGAGACGGAAGAAAGTAATCTCACCAGGAGCTATATCCCCTTCCAGGGTTCCTCTTGTGAAATCAGGCTCACCGCCATTCTCGAGAGTTCTGTTCTGAATCAGTTGGTATTTTATCGCGCCGGCTGAAAGTCTGCAGAACGGGGTATTGCCGCAGTGGAAGCCCATGAAGGTATCTTTTAGAGTGTAATCATACTTGCCCTTGATCTCGCTCTCATACATATCCTTAGGAACCGTGTTGTTTATATCAAGCAGAGTCACAGGAGCTGCGGTTATGCAGGTACCGATGAATTCCGAAAGAGCTCCGTAGATATCGACTTCACAGGCGACAGGGATACCCTTCTCAGCGAGACGGCTGTTCACATAGCATGGCTCGAATCCGAATTCCTTAGGGAATGCCGGCCAGCACTTATCGGCAAAGACAACATACTTTCTTGCACCCCTGTGGTTTTCAGCCCAGTCGAGAAGCGTAAGCTCGAACTGTGCCATCCTCGGGAGAAGATCCGGATATGCATTGCCGCATCCGAGCTCTTCTGCCATCTCCTTGACAACGCCCTCGATTCTCTCGTCACCAGCATGGTCACGATATGAAACGAGAAGGTCCAGCTCGCTGTTCTCCTCAATCTCCACGCCAATATCATAGAGAGCCTTTATCGGGGCATTGCAGGCAAAGAAATCCTGCGGACGTGGTCCGAATGTGATTATCTTGAGATTCTTGACTCCGATTATGGCCCTTGCAACAGGAACGAACTCAGAAATCATCCTTGCACAATCAGCAGCATCTCCGACAGGATACTCCGGGATATAGGCACTGAGTTTTCTCAGACCGAGATTGTAAGAGCAGTTGAGCATTCCACAATATGCATCACCTCTGCCATTTATCAGGTTATCCCCGCTCTCTTCTGCTGCCGCAACATACATTACAGGGCCGGAGAAGAAAGATGCGATTATTGTCTCCGGGGTCTCAGGACCGAAATTGCCAAGGAAAACAACAAGGGCAGTACATCCTGCAGCCTTTACCTCCTCAACAGCTTTCACTGCATCGCGCTCATTCTCTGCAATGGTTCCTGCAAGGAATACATCGATTCCAATCTTTCTGCACTCCTCTACGACTTTCTTGCTTCTTCCGTCCGATACTGAAATCGGGAAGCAATCACGGCTGACAGCAATCATTCCAAGTTTAACTTCCGGTATATTGGAAAACATCTTTCCTCCTAAGTGCGTGTTCGAACACACACTTAGTATGGACCACATCTGAACATAGTCAAGAAATATTCATCCCCTTCTATCAGAAATTGCCCTCAAACCTTTCACTCCGCTTGCGATTACGAAGAAAATCATATGAACAGCCACTATGCTTGCACCTGTTGGAAGCGAGAAGAGATAGGACATGAAGAAACCTATCAGGAACGCGACAACGGACTCGATTGCCGCAAGAATCGAAACGGAACGGTAGGTTTTCTCCACCTTCATCGCAATGGAGGATGGGAAGATAATCAGGCTTGAAATCAGAAGGGAGCCGAGAATCCTCATCCCGACCACAATCACAAGAGCTGTGAGAAGCGCAAGCAACGCTGTGTATCGCCCCGTGTTTATTCCCGTAGCTTTCGCGAATGCTGTATCGAATGTAGTGGCATAGATCTGATGATAAAAGCAGAGATAGGACAGAAGCGTCACGAGCGAGACAGCTCCTGCAACCAGCCCATCAGTTCTGGAAACTGAGAGAATGGAGCCGAAGAGAAATGCATTGAGATCAGTGTTTATACCAGCTGTGGAAACGGCAATAACTCCAATGGCAAGCGCAGAAGATGAGATAAGCGCGATGGAACTATCCCCGCCTTTGCTCTTCTCAGATACCTTCAGGAGAATGAATGCGGAAATGACCACAACAGGGATGGTTACTATCATGGGCTGAAGCGAAAGAAGCGCAGATACACCAAGCGCTCCGAAACCGACATGGGACAGTCCATCACCTATCATCGAGAATCTTCTCAGGACAAGGCTGACACCCAAAAGCGACGCCGCCAGCGATACGAAAAGCCCTACAAGAAGAGCCCTGACAAGGAACGAATAGGAAAAGATTTCAGTTATCATGGCCGGACTCCTTCAAGAATTCCTTCCCTGGAACAGAGCCGAAGTAAGCGTCCTTCGGTCCGAAGAAATACCCCGAATGGGCAAAATGAAGAATTGTACGTGCATCGTTCAGTGCCGGGTGTATATCGTGCGTCACCATCATGATTGTTATCCCCGCACCGTTCAGAGCTCTGAGCATCCCATAAAGCTCCCCGGTAGTCCTCGCATCGAGCCCCGATGTGGGCTCATCCAGGAAGAGAAGCTTCTCCGTAGCCATCAGCGCCCTCGAGAGAAGCACTCGCTGCTGCTGACCGCCAGAGAGCTCCTGAAACGAGGAGAATGCCTTGTCTGCCATCCCCAGTTTTTCAAGCATTTCCTTTGCCTTGCTCTTCTCTTTCGAAGAATAGAAAAGCCCTCTATGCCTGTTAAGGCAGCCAGAAAGGACCACCTCCATGACAGAAGAAGGAAAGTCACGCTGGATACCAGACATCTGCGGAAGATAGCCTATTTCATTCTTTCTGAGCCCTCCGCAGTATTCAATATGACCTTTCAGGGGATCGATAAGTCCGAGTACTGTTTTTATGAAAGTGCTTTTGCCGGATCCGTTCTCCCCGACTATGCAGAGGTAATCACCTTCATCGACGGAGAATGAAAGACCGGAGATTATTGCCTGTCCCTCGTAGCCGAGAGTAAGATCATCGCCTTTGATAAGTGTCAATTCAAAGCCTCCTTCAATACCTCTATGTTCTCACCCATAAGCTCAGGATAATCCTTACCGCTCCGGAAATCGGAAGCTGTAACGTTGTGCAGCGTATTGAATACCCTCACATCACAACCAGCTTCCTCCGCTATGGTCCTCGCGATGAGCTCCGAGGAAAGCTCTATTGTCAAGATGCAGGGCACCTCAAGTTCCTTCGCCTTATCTATCAGGAATGCAACAGTCCTGGCGCTTGGTTCACTCTCCTCCGCACATCCTGGGAATGCCGCATAATAATCAAGGCCATACTCCCTTACGAAATAAAGGAGAGGAAAACGGGATGCAAATATCAGCGTATTCCTTTCAGAGTTCTCAACAATACTTCTGAATTCAGCATCGAGCTCCATTATTCTCGCGATATATTCTTCAGCATTACTGCGATATATATCCTCATTCATGGGATCTAAAGAGACTATCACATCAGAGAGGTTTCTGATGATTACGGCTTCGTTTACAGGACTTGTCCACACGTGCTCATCTATCTCATGTTCACTGTGATCATGCTGGTGCCCATCCTCAGTCTCCATTCCTTCCTTCTGCTCTTCCCATAGAAGCTGCACCTGATCAGTCAGAGCAAAGGAGGCCGGAGGGGAATCGAGGGATGAAAGTATTGTCCTCACCCACTCATCGGATGCCCCACCGGTATAGACAACAAGATCGCACTCTGCGATTTTTATCATATCCCTCGGATTGGGATCATAACTGTGGCTCTCCGTTCCTGGAGGAAGAAGCATTGTGACGCCCCCTTTGCCGCCAAGAATCGCCCTCGCAGCATCATATGATGGGAAATCCGAAGCAACAACAGAGAAACCTTCTGAAGACTCCTCCGCGGCACAGGAAACAGCGAGAAAAACAAGAATGACGGGAAGGAGTTTTCTCATCTCCTGCCCTCCCTGCATTTCCTGCAAAGTCCTTCGAACACGGTACTCTCAAGCGCTGTATATCCGGAGGAGTGGTTCACCATCTCCTCAATCTTGCGGCTTACATCTGCATCTAGATGCTCAATCGCCCCGCACTCAATGCACCTGATGTGCATATGGCTGGAGCAGTCCTTCCCCTGATACTGATAAACTGCCCTTCGTCCATCGCTTCCGGTCTTTCTCAAAAAGCCTGAGCACGAAAGCTGCGTGATTATCCTGTAAACAGTGGAACGCGGGATTTCAGGAAGATTCTCATACACCTCCTCCGGAGAGAAACCCCGATCCCGGTTATCTGCAAAGAATTTTGCTATAGCTGTCTTCTGCCTGGTATGATACTGACTCACAAAAAGTGAGAATAATTCTCAGATTAATATGAGTCAAGCACCTTCCTTGCCTTGACAGTCTCGTTGGTAATCAGGCCATCGATGCCCCAGCCGATGCACTTTTTGATTTCCTCATCACCATTCACCGTCCAGACATTAATCCTTATTCCGTTGTCCTTAAGCTCTCTGACAGCTTCATCATCCAGTATCCTGAACGATGGATGATAGCATTCAATGCCGCTTTCTCTGAGAAGGCTTCCTATGTTCTTCAGCTTCATTCCATCGAAAAGCAATCCGGCAGAACACGATGGGCAGAGCTGTTTCATTCTTATCACAGAAAGCCAGTTGAAGGATGAATAGATAATTCTGTCTTCAAGGGAGAAACGATCAACAAGAGCCAGGGTCTTTTCCTCAATGCCCGGATAATAAACAGGAGCCGTCTTCAGCTCGATATTCGTATAAGCCCCTGTATCCTTGATGAATGACAGATATTCCTCCAGCGAAGGAATCGGGGTAAAACCCACTCTGTCATCAAAGGTCTTTCCTGCGCTGATTTTCTCAAGTTCGGCTCGGGTATAATCGGAAACCGATCCATCCACACCGGCTGTTCTTAGAAGACTTTCATCGTGGATTATCATCACCTCGCCATCCTTTGAGAGGTGAACATCAAGCTCAATGGCGTCCGCGCCATTCTCGACAGCTTTCATGAAGCTAAGCATCGTATTCTCAGGATAAGCACCGCTGTATCCTCTATGTGCAATAATATCCATACCTGGATTATCGCAATATTTGACAACCTCGCCCAGCCTTGCGATATTCATTTTATGGGCAATGGAATTTTCTCAGGACGAAATGGTTCTGATGCATTATCTGTATTTCTTACAGCAGTCGCTCTTATACTCGCAGTGGCTGCTTCTGTAATAACGACGGAAGTGGCAAGGTATGCTGTTTCCGCACTGGCAATAATCCTCATCGTGCTGGCTGCATTCAGGATGCTCAGCACAAATACAGCCAAACGAAGAGCAGAGAACGACAGGTTCCTCTCCTTCTTCAGACAGAGAAAGGAAAGGAAGGAAGAGAGAGCAAAGAGGAAGGAAGATGAGAAGACCCATGCTTACTTCAAATGCCCCGAATGCAAGAAGGAGCTCAGAGTTCCTAAAGGAAAGGGCAAAATCCGCATCACCTGTCCGCATTGCGGTCATCAGTTCATAAAGAAGACTTGATATGTTCGGTTATGTATTGGCAAATGCATCTTCCTTGTCAAAGGAAGAGAAGGAAAGGTACAAAGCACATTACTGCGGCCTGTGCAAAGTGCTGAGGGAGAAATACGGGCAGAAAGCCATGCTCGCCCTCTCATACGATATGGTATTCCTCGAGATGGTGCTCTCGGATATATCGGATGCCGAAGAGACGAACGGGAAAGAAAGGTGCGTTCCTCACCCAGTGAAGGAGCATGATTACACAATAACTGCTTTCTCGGAGTATGGTGCTGATATGCAGATCCTCCTCGGATACTACTCCCTTCTGGACAAAGTGAAGGATGAAGGCAAAGGACGCTCTGAGGAGAAGAAGATGCGCGCCCTCATACCTGACCTTGAAAAACGATATCCTCGCGTAGCTTCAGCCATAAAGACAGGACTGGAAAAGATAGCGGATTCAGAGGAGAAGAACTCAAAGGATGCGGATGCAATGGCCCTCCTCTTCGGAGAAATCCTAGGAGAAGTCTTCGTCTACGATGAATCATCATTCTTCCGCGATGACCTGCGCGCCCTTGGCTGTGGCCTTGGCAGATTCATCTACCTCCTCGATGCCTGGTGCGACAGAAAGAAAGATGCAAAGGATGGTGCATACAATCCGCTTTCCGATGATATCACCGAGGAGAAAATGAGGGGAATGCTCCTGGATGCAGCAGCTGCAGCTTCTGCAGCGTTCGAGCGACTGCCGCTTGACCAGCATATTTTCATTCTGAGGAATATCCTATACAGTGGAATCTGGTCGAAATTCAAGGAAGAGAAGAAATGACTGATCCATACCGTGTTCTGGGACTGAGCCCGGATGCCTCCGACGAAGAGGTCAAGAAAGCATACAAGGCGCTTGCAAAGAAATATCATCCAGATGTTGCAGGAAACACACCTGAAGCTGCAAGGAAGATGCAGGAAATCAATGCGGCTTACGACCAGATAATAAACCACAAGGAAAGCTTCTCATCCTCTTCCTCTGGATATGGGTACAGCTATGGATATGGCGGATACAGAAGCGAAAGCCAGGAAGAGCCAATAGAGCTCAGGGCAGCGGTTGCCTATATAAATGCACGGCGATTCATGGAAGCGCTGAATGCGCTCAGGTCTGTTCCCGAAGAAAGAAGATCCGGAAGGTGGTACTATCTGTCGGCATACGCAAAGGCCCATACAGGCGATACTGTCGGGGCTATGAATGATATCGAGAGAGCTATATCCAAGGAACCGGGGAACGCGACGTATCTGGCATTCAGGGACAGGCTGACAGGGCGGAGGTCTGCATATGAAGATTATTCGCGGTCATTCGGAGGAATCAGCACAGGTTTCTTCCCTTGCTGTTTTCCATTCTTTCCATGCTGCTGCATTATCTGAGGGATTTCTGTAATTCCCTCATCGCAGAGCCTGTTATTTTCGTAAGGAGATCAGGAAGATCCTCCAGTGTTATCTGAATCTCCTCGTTCAATGCATCTGCATAGATTGTCATGATTCCTGAAATAAGGAAATCAAAAGCTCCGAAAAGGTAGGATTTAGTATCCGGGCTGGTGCTGAAATGCTGGACAGCGGTAGCTTTCATCAGATATTCAACGATATGGAAACGGAAATCCATTATGGATTTTCTGAACTCCTCCACGGAGAGAATCAATCGATAGTACTCCTTATCCTTAGAGAGGAATTCGGAGAATGATTCGAAAAGCGGATGGGGATTCGCGATTATAAGGTCCGGACTCATATCGACAAAAGCTTCTTTGAGTTCAGAAAATGCAAGTTCCCTTATTGATGCGAGAACTTCGTCGATATCACGGAAATGAGCATAGAAAGTCCCTCTGTTTATATCTGCCGTGCGAACGATATCCGTAATAGTTATTTTATCGAATGGCTTTTCCTTCATCATGCTGATAAGAGCTTCACGTATCAGCCGTTTGGACCTCAGAGAGCTTCGGTATTCAGCCTTTGTTCGTTTCTTTTCCTCCATTCTCTGCCTCCCCTGTTTCTTTTAGTTTAGTATGGATTGTTACAGAATGAAAGAAAATTGTTCACATCCAGCTTTCAGACTACCCCAAGCTCTTCATTACATACTCTATTCCGGCACATAGCCCATCCTCGTCCACAGCAGGAGCAATCCAGTCCGCGACAGCCTTCAAAGATGGAGATGCATTTCCCATAGCTACCCCGAGCGCAGCGTGCTCAACCATCTCGATATCATTGGCACCATCGCCGAAAGCAGCGCTGGAGGAAATGCTATCACCGAAGTACTCAAGGACACGGTCAATACCGGTTGCTTTGGTAATCCCGCTCATGACAATCTCACCCATCATATTGGAGGGAAGACCAACGGTATTCTCAACAACTGAAAAAGAAGACCCAAGCTCCTTTCTTATGAGCTCTATCGGATAGTCATCAGTGACATAGAGAAGTTTTATCGCTTCGGCATCCGGAGGAAGTTCATCTGTCAGTATAAGCGAAGAGAGTACGACCTCTGCCCCTGCATATCGCCGCATCTTCTCCGTCCAGAATTCCAGAGTGGAAGCAGAAAGATACGTTCCTTTCTCCGTCTGGACAAGCACCCTGAATCCCTTTTTGCTGCAGTAGGAAAGCACCATGTCCTTTTCTTCATCTGTCATAACCTTCCGGAATATGGTCTTTCCATCCGCGATAACCTCAGCGCCTGCGGAGAATACCCCGCCATCAAAACCAATTGCATATACATCGGGGTTTACTTCCACAGGGCTTCTTCCTGTTGCAAGAAAAGCCCTGTTTCCGGCTTTCCGGAGAGAGCGGATTGCATTCACAGCACTCTCCGGAGCAGTCTTTCCGAATGGCAGTATCGTTCCATCGATATCAAAGAAGAAATCTATCACTTTATTCCCCGACAAACTGGAATCCAGCATCTGAAAGATTCTTCTTAATCTCGTTTATATGATTGAAATCCCTTGTCTCCATGGAAACCCTGAGCGTGCAGTTATTAAGGTATTTCTCGTTTCCTGTTTTATCATGGAAGACACCTACAACATTAGCGCCCGATGCTGCGATTATCGAGGAGACTTCGACAAGCTGTCCTGGCTTATCCATAAGCTCAACTGTGATATCCGCAAGGCGCCCTTCCTTTATAAGAGCTCTGTTTATGACCCTGGAGAGAATTGTCACATCGATGTTTCCTCCCGATACAAGGCAGACTGTTTTTCCCTTTAGCGGCACTTTATGGAAGAGAGCGGCCGCAACAGATACGGCACCTGCTCCCTCCGATACAAGCTTCTGCTTTTCCATCAGGTCCAGAATGGCAACAGCCGTTTCATCATCGGAGACAGTCACCACATCATCAACATATTTTTCACAGAGCGAATATGTAAGGTCTCCAGGGCATTTAACAGCGATGCCATCTGAGATTGTCGAGACTGATGGAAGAGACTCTATCTTGTGATCATGGAGCGAATCAACCATCGATGGAGCTCCAGAGGACTGTACACCATATACCTTGACTCCAGGCTTCAGCATCTTAACGGTGAATGCGACTCCCGCGATAAGCCCACCACCGCCAACAGGAACGATGATAGAGTCGACACCGGAAAGCTGCTGGAGGATTTCCAGGCCGATTGTACCCTGCCCCGCAATTACATCGGGATCGTTGAATGGGTGAATCATCGTGCGCCCTGTCTCCTGCATTATCTCGAGAGCACGATTGTAGGCATCATCGTAAACACCTTTCACAAGTTCGACTTTTGCCCCATATGCTCTTGTAGCTTCGACTTTGGAAATAGGAGCCCCCTCAGGGATACAGATTACGGCATCGATTCCCTGTCTGGAAGCTGCAAGAGCAACACCCTGTGCATGGTTTCCTGCAGAGCAGGCAATTACACCTTTCTTTTTCTGCTCGTCGGTAAGGCGGGAGATTTTATAATATGCACCACGGACCTTAAAGGATCCTGTAGTCTGAAGATTCTCCGTCTTGAGATATACATCATCGGACGGGAACATACGAGGAGCGCGGATCAGGTCCGTCTCCCTTGCAACCTCCTTAAGAGCAAAGGAAGCCTGATATACAGTATCTAACGTCAGCATGAAACAATAATACGTATTCGCAAACATCCTGTCACGATATCTAAGAATAATGTGTTAGAATGATATGGGGGTCGGGAACAGTGAGAAACGAATATGTCCGTTCAAAGCGTTCCGATGAGACAAGGCGGAAGCTCATCGAAACATTCATGAAGCTCATGGCAGATACCTGCTATGGTGATATCGGGATAACAAGAATCACTGAAGAATCAGGAATAAGCCGTAAGAGCTTTTATTATCATTTCGCCAGCAAGAAAGCACTGCTGGATTATGTAATCGAGAGCATGATTTCCGAATACATATCGAAGGCTGGCAGCGTTGAGAATGGATGGAGTTCGCTTGAAGTACTATGCAGGCTGATCTACCGGGACAGAAGATTCTTCAAAGCTATATCCGATACCGGAATCTCTCCGCTTGCCGTGACAAATCTCAACAGCCAGATTTCTCCTCTGATTGTAAAAGCTGCTGTAACGATATTCGATGTGGAGGAAGGGATGAGCTGCTGCACGTTGGCATCCGATGCAATCTTCGTTGCGATCATAAGATGGATGTCGGAGGAAAAGCCCTGTGCTCCTCCTATCTTCCTCAGGAATCTGCGTATAGGATGTATGCTTCTGGCGGAGGGCTATCTTCTACATACAAAAACCACATTGAATTGAACAAACAAGGAAAACTGTCCAAAGCCGTATCGGTAATGCAAAGCTAAATTCTGTTCATGAAAGGAAACAGTATAAAAGAAAACGCAGCTGCTGCGGCTATGCGCACAGCGCTGAACTACATCAATGGCAAGAATCCCGATGAAGCAATAGAGCACGTCATGGAATGGATTGACCGCTTCGATTCCAAGGAAGGGACTGTCAAAGCGCAGATGAAATATGTACATGAGTATCTCAGCGACAAAGATGGTCCATGGTACAAGTTCGTCAAAAGTTTCTGGAATGATATAGATCCGGATGTAAGGGAAAAGACATTCGAGAACTTCATCATCAATGCGACCATCCTCGGTGGACGCCGGAAGAAAGCGCAGATGGAGAAATATGGTTGCAACATCCCTTGGACCATTCTCATAGACCCTACTTCTGCCTGCAATCTTCACTGCACTGGATGCTGGGCGGCAGAATACGGCAACAAACTGAATCTCAGCTATGAGACCATCGATTCAATCATCAATCAGGCCAATGACCTTGGGACAAGGATGTTCCTCTTCTCTGGAGGAGAGCCGCTGGTCAGGAAAGAAGATATCATCAGACTATGCAAAGCGCATCCAGATTCACAATTTATGGCTTTCACAAACGGAACCCTCATTGATGATAACTTTGCAAAAGCTATGCTGGAGGTGAAGAATTTCATTCCCGCAATCTCCGTAGAAGGTTTCGAGGAAGCTACCGATTTCAGGAGGGGAAACGGTACTTTCAAGGCTGTTGAAAGAGCAATGAGAATACTCAGAGAGCACAAGCTTCCATTCGGAGTATCATGCTGCTATACCCATCAGAATGTCAGAGTAATAGGTTCGGAGGAGTATTTCGACTGGATGATAGGACAAGGCGCTAAATTCGCATGGTTCTTCACTTACGTTCCAGTTGGAGTCGGCGCCCCTACAAATCTGATGGCAGATGCGGACGACAGAGCTTTCATGTACGAGAGAATAAGGGAATACAGGAAGACAAAACCAATATTCACGATGGATTTCTGGAACGACGGCGAGTATGTGAAGGGATGCATAGCTGGCGGAAGATACTATTTCCATATCAATGCAAATGGAGATGCTGAGCCCTGTGCCTTCATTCATTATTCGAACATGAATATTAAGGAGCACACACTCATTGAAGTACTGCAGAGCCCTCTTTTCAAACAATATGCTTTGCATCAGCCATTCTCTGAGAACTATCTAAGACCATGTCCACTTCTGGACAATTATGGTGATCTTTCCGAGATGGTTCATGCAGCAGGTGCCACCTCCACAGATCTTGCGGCGAAAGAGGATGTCGATGAACTCTGCAGTAAATGCAAGAATGCTGCTGAGAACTGGAAGAAGAAAGCTGACTCAATATGGAGTAGCAGCCATCCGTCAGAGATTATATAATCCACAGCTATGAGAAGATTATTCACCTCCGAATCTATTACAAACGGGCATCCCGATAAAGTCTGCGACCAGATTGCAGACGGAATCCTGGATGCGCTACTCAGGTCAGATCCGCTCTCTCGTTCCGCTTGCGAGGTAACAGCTGAACCTGGAGCGGTTCATATCATGGGCGAGATAACGACAAAAGCAGATGTGGATTATAAAGCAATTGCAAGGTCTGTCATCCGCTCAATAGGATATACGAAAAGCGAGTACGGCTTCGATGATTCGGCAGATATTACTTGCACAATACATCAGCAGTCCGGTGATATCGCGATGGGGGTCGATTCAGCCTTCGAGGATAAGGCCACTATAGGAGCTGGCGACCAAGGCATGATGTTTGGCTACGCGACATCTGAAAGCGAGGAGTGTATGCCGCTTGCCCTATCGCTCTCAAGAAAGATCACCATGGCCCTCAGGGATGCTAGGGAGAGCGGAACACTTAGCTTCCTCCGCCCTGATGGAAAAAGCCAGGTGACTGTTGAATACGAAGGGAAAGAGCCAAAGAGGATTGCAACTGTGGTTCTGTCTGCACAGCACGATGAGGATATAGAACTGGAAGAACTCAGGCATGAGCTACTGGAGAGGATTATCAAGCCTACCCTGCCACCGCATTTGATTGATAGCAGCACAAAATACTATATCAATCCAACGGGAAGGTTCGTCCTCGGTGGTCCTGCGGCCGATACGGGGCTTACCGGCAGGAAGATTATAGCCGACACATATGGTGGCTACGCCCACCATGGTGGCGGAGCATTCTCAGGGAAAGACCCAACAAAAGTCGATAGGACAGCTTCCCTTGCTTTGAGGAATATCGCGAAGACTATTGTTGAAGCTGGAGCAGCATCGGAATGTGAAGTACAGGCTGCATATGCAATAGGAGTAGCGGAGCCTGTATCCCTTGCAGTCTTCACCTATGGAAGCGGAAAGATCGGCGAAGAGGAAATTCTGAAGTGGATAGAAAGGAACTATGACCTCAGGCCGGCTGGAATGATTAAGCGCTATAATCTGAGACGCCCAATCTATCTCGATTCAGCTTCTTTCGGAGCCTTTGGAAGGACTGACAAAATATTCCCCTGGGAAGTAGTGGATAAAAAAGCCAAAGAGGAGCTCAGTTCTCTTCTTTGATTTCATCGATGGGCAGGTTCTTCTTCGTCATAAGCGTTGGCATGAAACGTTTGGCGAATTTACCGGAGCTCCTGCCCTTAATGTAGAAGAAGCCTATTATCGAGAAAACAGTCGCACCAATCAAATTAACGAAGAGATCCTTCATAGTATCAATCAGCCCGATATCAAGATAGCCATCGATACCTAGGGATACTCCATTCACTGTCGTATCCGTTATGTTGTTTATCGATACTGCTATATTCTTCCCCGAAGGATTAAGAAGCACCGAGTGTATTTCATGAACGATAGTATCCTTCTGAGAATCAAGATCGAAAAGCATATCACCGGCGAATTCAAAGAATTCCCAAAGTACCCCAATCGTCATTGAGAAGCAGAATGCACCTATCGCTACATAGACAGGGGAAAGATACAATTTCGTATTCTCATTCCTGTTTATTATATCTACAAGAGAGAATCCGACAGCGGCAGAAAGGAAGCCTGTAACTGTATGCAGCGCAGTATCCCATCCTGGCACCTTCACATAGAAAGCTCTGATTTCTCCGAGAATCTCAGCTGCGAATATGAAGCACAGAATGATGACTTCCAGCGTGTTCGGAATGTCAATGTGCCAGTTACGTTCAATAAACGAAGGTATCGTGAATAAGAATAGAGAAAGAATGCAGAGCATGACATTCTGCCAGTCTCTGTTGAAAATCTGAGCAATCATCATGCCTATGACAGCTGTACGCAGAAGGATATATACAGTAAACAGCCCTGGCTCCCTCTTTATCTGCTCTTTCAATGGCAGTGTGTGGATTTTTCTTCTTCTTTTTCTCATATCATGAACCAACATCAATATGATACAGGAAAAGAAAAGTTTGTCATATGCCAGTGTGTTGTCACAAGGAAGACCTCCTTTTTCATTGACAATCGTAGCCAATGAAGTGCTAAAATTTCTGACAGGAGAACAAAATGAGGAAATACATCTCTATTCTAGCTGTGCTGTTCCTGTTCTTATTCGGATCATGCACAGAATATGTTTTCGTTCCGATTGGGGGGGGGTATAAGTCAATCAAATAGTATTGATTCTCTCCAGGATTTGGCTAATGCCGTAAACAATGCTTCAGATGGCGACAGATTGACACTAAGAAATGTGAGAATCAATCCATCATCTTATTTGCTTCCAATAACTCTCAACAAAGATGTCATCGTCACCGGCTCCATGATAATAGAAGACGGAGCATCGACATCTTCGGCGGCAAATACAAGAGCTATAACATCATCAGCAGATTCCATTTTCGTCGTAGGGGACAATGCGAATGTAAGCTTCAGCAATCTTACAGCTACCGTCTCAACTCTTGGCTCGGAATCGCTATCTTCCATCGTCTATGTCAATAACGGCAAAGTCGATGTCTCAGGTCTGCAGGTTTCAGCTCCAACAGAAGAATCCAAAATCGCAGGAATCGCAATTGGCCCAGACGCAACTGCTGAGAGTATCAGCATAAAGAATACGAGTGCAGCAATCGTTATCGATGAGAATAACGAGGATTCTTTCAAAATCTCGGCTTCGATAAGCGAAAGCAATGGAACCTCCTCCCCTGACATCGCCACTGGATATGAAGTAACGGATCAGGCAACTTTTGAAGAGATGCTCCAAACCACAGGCAAAGCAAGACTGACAAAGGATATTATCATCAAAGATGAAACGAACAAGTACGTTTTGCCGGAAACTGAAAGTGGCATCTATGAATATGAAATAGATCTAAACGGTCATCTTTTCGATGTAAGAAGCAACGGCTGCTTCTATATTCAGTCAGGAACCGATGTAACAATCATGAACGGTAAAATGTATATGAACAGGCTTGATGCAGATGAGAACGCAAGTGAAGCTTCAGACCTGGGTCTTTATGCAGATTCCTCGCTAACTCTTGATAATGTAGAATATGAATCAGAAGGAACCGCAATTTATATTGCTGCAACTGAATCGAACATTAAGGTATCGGTGAAGGATTCCACAATTATTGCAGGTGGTTCATATGGTATTTCCACAAATGCATCAAATCCATATTCCGAAAATATAACAATCACAGTGGACCACTCTGATATTACAGCTAATTTCACTGGAACAAAGGGAAGTACAGGAATAATGCTCAATGTTCCAGGTACACTTACAGTCAAAAACCAGTCTGTAATAACTGGAACAAGGAATGGTATTACACTCCGAGGAGGAGATGCCACAATCACTGATAGCAAGATTATCACAGGAAGTTTTAACGATACCTCTATTGGAGACAAGTATCTGAAAGAAAACTGGGGAACAGACTTTGAAGCCCCTTACGCCGCTCTTCTTGTTGGAAACAGAAGTACTTCATATGATTACCCAACAACTTGTACTGTTGAGAATTCGACTATCGTAAACAAATCCAATAGCGAATATGCTTTCGATGTCTATGTCTCAAGCTACAATGGACAAAGCGTAACATTCACTTCCTCGCAGTATGCAGATCAAGTGATTGCCGACAATGCATTTTTTAAGCCAGAAAACGCGGAAACAACGATTATTCAGAGCTCAGCTGAATAAAAACAAACCTAAGGCCGGGGAACATCAATCTCCGGCCTTTTTGAAGAGGACATAATCAAGGAATGATGAAATGATTCAAATTAAGCGTTATACTCGACCCTGGTTTTCACAGGAGGAAATGAGATGAAATCCAGAAAAAGGTTATTTATTATCAGCTGCATAATCTTTTCACTTCTTTTGATTACTTCTTGCCGTAACGTTTTACCCCCCCCCAATCCCAGAAATAACAATCCCTGACACATGGTCCGTAACAATAATCAATGACAACGTTTCCGCTGATTATAAAAGCGAAAAAACATATACAATGTATCAGTTTCAGTCATTCACAATTTCTGCAGCCCCATATATTGATGGATATGAAATATTTGAGTATGTAGGAAATGATGGGAACTCATACCATCCAGGAGACGTACTTTCTTACGCAAATGATGGCCTTGTACTTAAGGCAGTTTGGAAAACAAAAGCAATAATTGACACAGCAACAGAAAAGCCTATCTCTTCCGCAATCAACTCAGGCATTGAGATAATCGAGATACCGTCTGATATAGAAACTGAAGAATCAATTTCCATTCCAAATGGAAGGCACATCGAAATCAGAGGAACAAGTTCAGGAAAAACCAACGTGAAGGCAACTTTCACATTAGGAGAAAATTCCTCTTTAACAGTACAGAATATAAACCTTAGTTCAAATCAGACTTCTGCACATTTAATATCATCAACAGCCTCAAATACTTCAATTTCCTTAATCAACTCCAATCTTGCTATTTCTCAGAATGGCCGAGGAATAAGTATCGTACCATCCAGTACTGAATCAAATATCAAGATTACCGCAGAGAGTAGTAATATTTCATCTGAAAATACTGGATTCGGCATATTTGTAAGTAATCCCGGTGAAAAGAATAACATCTCTGCTGATATTAAACTTGATAACACATCAATCAATATTGGTGGAGAAAGTGGTAGCTATCCATTAGTTCTTCAGAAAATCAATCAATTTGATTTAGCTATAGGAAACAATTCATCCCTGTCCGTTAATAAGAATCATTACGGCATCACAATAAATTCCTGTGGTAATGAAAACGAGAAAAGTACAATTACAATAGAGGAAACTGAACTAACCGCTTACGGTACACTGTATATTTACAGCAATTCTTGGACATCTGAAAATATCGAAACAAAAATATCCAATAGCGTATTTACAAGCATTAATAAAAATACACAATCAAGCAACAGTATGAGCGCAATTTATATTCAGTCGGCAAAAAACTGCACCATCGATGCGAATAATACTACTTTCAATTTTGGAAAAGAAGAAAACTGTGATGATATGAATCTATTCTACATTCTCAGCAATGATGCAAATGAATTAGGAAACTCTATCTCATTGAGAAAATGTTCAATTGACGTAATTGGATATACAAATCCGATTCCACTCGGTGGCTACGATATAATAGAGGGAGCTGAAGAAACAAATCAAGTTACTCTCGATAATCAAACAATAAATTCTCTAAATGACGATTTACCAAATGGTACACTCACCAAAACACCAGCAAGCTCATATCCTGGCTACAATTTTATTTTTGAAGTCGTTGATTGAATAGAATATTCTATCGGGTCGGAGAATCATCAATCTCCGGCCTTTTTTCTTTGGAATCTCTTTGCACCTGATTATGAAAGAAGTTAATATCGCAGATGGAGGTTCTAAATGGACGAGATAAAGCGATACAGAGCCTTCCTCGATAACGGCAAGACAGAGAGGGAGTGCATCAGTGAAATCATAAAGCTCGCAGAAGCCAAGGGATACAAGAACATCGAAGATGTGCAATCCCTTAAAGCTGGCGACAAGGTTTACTTCGTACAGTATTCAAAATCCATAGCGCTCTTCAGAATCGGAGAAGAGCCTATTGAGAATGGTATGAATATACTCGGCGCGCATATCGATTCCCCAAGATTGGATGTTAAGATGAATCCAATCTATGAGAGCGAGGGCGTCGTCTACATGGATACCCACTACTACGGTGGCATAAAGAAATACCAATGGGTTACTCTCCCTCTCGCCATTCACGGAGTTGTCGTTAAGAAGGATGGGACAAAGAAGGAAATCTGCATCGGTGAAGATGATGAAATGACATTCTGCATTTCCGACATCCTCCCCCATATGGCACAGGAACAAATGAAAAAGACAGCTTCTGAATTCATCCCAGGCGAAGACCTTGATCTTGTCGTTGGGCTGAACTGCGAGGATGGCGAAGATGCAAAGAATAAGGGAAAGGAAAAGATCCTCTCCATCCTTTCTGAGGTTGCAGATATGGAAGAGGATGATTTCAAGAGCGCAGAGCTTGAGATTGTCCCAGCGGGCAAGGCAAAGATGCTTGGACTGGATAAATCCATGATCCTCGCCTATGGGCAGGACGACAGAGTCTGTGCTTTCACCTCCCTCGATGCGCTACTTGAGACAGAGGATGCAAAAAGAACGAGCTGCTGTCTTCTCGTGGACAAGGAAGAGATTGGATCCGTTGGAGCTACGGGAATGGACAGTGTATTCCTGGAGAATGCAGCAGCCGAAGTACTTGCACGAATCTGCGGCTATGATGGCCTGAAATTAAAGAGAATGATGAGATTATCTTATATGCTTTCAAGCGATGTCAATGCTGCATATGATCCACTCAACACATCCCTTTACGACAAGAAGAATGCTTCAATCATGGGCAATGGGGTTGTTTTCAACAAGTATACGGGATCTAGAGGAAAGTCCGGCGCATCAGATGCAAATGCAGAGTTCATCGCCACCCTCAGGAAAGCCATGGACGACAATAACGTCAAGTACCAGATGTGTGAGATGGGCAAAGTCGATACAGGCGGCGGCGGAACGATTGCAAAGTTCGCAGCATATTACGGAATGCAGGTGATTGATTGCGGCGTTGCTGTCCTTTCAATGCACGCTCCGTGGGAAATCACGGCGGTAAGCGATGTACTCTCCGCAAAGGATTGCTACAAAGCATTCTTGAAGATTAACTAAACTCTTCAGGAAATACACATCATCTCCTCATAGCCAGAGATCGTTTGTATATCATTAGTGATATGGTTCGAAAGACGGCTCTGGCTATTGTTCTATCTATTCTTCTGCTTTCCAGTTGCGATTTATCGACAGTACTGGGCGGCTCCACTACTCTGGAAAATAATTCCGACAGCGAAGTCGTAGCTGTGATAAAAGGTTCCGAAAACACACCTATAACAATTCCCGCACGAAGCAAGAGCGGACTTGTATCAATCGATAGGGAGAACCTCACAAATAGTAATATATCAATAGAGCTGGATGGACTTTTCTATAGCGAAGAAGAAAGGAGCTACAGGTTCTCCGATTCTATTGCCCTCAATCCTGATTGCCTATGGATTTCCATTAGAAATGAGAGTGGAATGAAAATCGAGAATCTTGAAGTGGACGATACGCTTGCAGAGAACCAACCAAGGCAGGCAATGGATTCAGATGCGCCATTCATCAAAGAAATACAAGAGGGTGAAACTTTCTACATCATGCTGAATTCAACTGCTCCATTCTCAATCTCATTCTCTGCAGCTTCCAATGACTACAAAGCCACATACGGCGGCTCTCTCGAACTGGGAAGCGAAACGAATCTGAAGCTTATAAAGACTGATTCAGGATTTGCTTTAAGTTGATACAAATAAGCAAAATTACAGCTTACTCAACCACATTCCAGCCACCTTTCTTATCACTTCCGAACCTTTTAATCTTACCTGCATCCACCAACATATGAATCATGCATCTTGCCGTTATATATGAGACTTCTAATTCATGGGCAATAGAAGAATAGGAGTTCGTTCAAATTTACCTGCTCATTTTCCTGCTCACTTCCTGCCCTTGGGATTTAACTCCAGAATCTGTTCTGTAAAACACAACAACAAATCCAGACTTCTGTATCTCGAATTCATATCGACAATTACTTTCTTTGCAAGCATCAACGATACGTTTTAACCCAGTTCCAAAACTCTCTATATCCTTAGAATAGTAGAGGATTGATGCGATAAGTGGATTCCATCGAATTGGCCTTTGCTTTCCATCTATGAAATCCATAGGGGACAGCCCTGCAGGGAATGTTCCGTGGTTCTATATGATTCGCTATAGCCTGGCTTATTTCTCTTAGGGTCTTCTCATTGACTATCTGACCGACTGGAGTACCATCATTTCTCACTCCAAAATAAAGTTCTCCTTTCTGATGCTTATTGAGAATGGAAGCAATGGAGATGATAGCTTCCTTAAGCTCTCCTGTTGATTTCTTATATTCAAGAGATTCAGTCTCTATTCCTAGATTCCTTCTCCGCAAACAATACTAAAGCAAATCTGGGATTTCTATTGCGATTTCAAGATGAAGATTCCCATTCTTGCTTGAGATTTTCCCCATACCTGTAATTTGGCTGAAGTGCACGATTAAGCTGGGGACAAGCTCTTCCACCCTATTGCCCCAGGAAAGAAATCCACCATCGTAATCGGCCTTCATCCATTCTGTAAAGCCACCGGAAAAAGAAGACCATCTGTCATGATACAAAAGCTCCTCCCTGACCATTATCCCCAAGCCCAGATCAACAGCCTTCTCGAGATAGTTGCAGAATTCCATATGTCCCATACAGGGATAATAGGTAGATTATTCCGATTTGACAGAGAAAATAGGCGTATAAACCATTCGGCCATTTCCCCGCTCAGAGAGCATCAGAGTCATCTCACGGACAGTAGTCTTTATTGGTCCAATTGCACCAGGCCTAGTTTGTGTTATTACTCTTCTTCCAAGAGTGATATGCGGCCTGTACTTCCTCTTCTCCAGAGTAAAACCACACTCTCTGAGAGCTGATGAAAGATCACGCTGCAGATTCATGAGGGATTTGCATTCATCAACCCCAACCCACCAGATATCCCCATCAGGACGTTGGAAGAAACCAATTCGGTCCATGGTTATATCAATCTCTCCGAATGAAAGAGATGACATGGCCTTCTCCGCAAGCTTCCTCTCTCCTTGGCTGCATTCACCAAGGAATTCCAGGGTAAGGTGAAGATTATCTCTTGGAACAAAGGAGCCGGAAACAGCCCCATCGTGGAGACTGTCCCGGATATCTGCAAGTGCATCAACTGTTGCTTCATCGAAAAGAAGTGCAATGAATAAACGCATTATTTACCGCTCTTCTCGAGAGCCTTCTTCTCTTTCTCGGAGAGGAATGCAGATGGCGCTGGTTCAACACCAAGCTTCCATTCAATTGCGTTGACGATGAAGAATGTCACAGTTCCGACAGCGCAGCCGAATACAACAGGAAGGATTCCAAGGTAGAAATCACCACCGGAGAGAATCTGCCATATGACAACGCCTATCGTACCTGTGATTATCGAAATCTGGCCGGAATGCTTTGTTGCATGGGGAACGACCATTCCAAGGCCGTATGCAGCGAAAGGTCCTGCACAGCGGATTGCGAACGCGAAGGTATTCATCGTAACGATGTTTATCTGCAGGAGGGAAATCAGCATAGCGACAGTACAGAAAATGACATTGCAGGTCCTTGTCCAGAAAATCATTGATTTATCTGAAAGGTTCCTACACCTCTGGCTGTAGTGGATCATGATATCATTCATGAACATCGTAGACATACAGAGAAGGTTTGAATCTGCTGAGGACATAGTTGCCGAGATGATAGCTGCAGAAACGACACCAGTGATGATAGTCGGAGCAAAGTGCTCTGTAACAGCCATCATTGCCGTCGGTCCTGTGATATCAGGGATGACATCCTTCATTGCAAGAGCAGCCAGACCGAGGAGTGTCGGGAATATAGCCATTGCAGCCATCAGAACACCAGAAAGCAGAGAAGCACGGAATGCTGTTTTCTCATCTTTGGCACTCTCAAAGCGACTTATCATCTCAGGGCCGGAAAGGAAAGTACAGAAGTAGTTGAATATATATCCGATAATCACAACCCAGCCAATCTTAGTCGGATTGAGCTGCGAACCAGGAAGCTTTGCTGAAATAGCCTCCCATCCACCGCATCCGTTGAGGACTATCGGAGTTGCAATAGCAAGACCGAAAAGAATGATAATGAACTGTACAAGATCCGATACCTGATCCGCTATCATACCACCAAGTGTTGTATAGAGGATGATAATCACTCCCGCGATAATCATACAGACATTCATTGGAATACCTGTGAGAGTGGAGACAACGGAACCGGAAGCAGCAACCTGTGATGAGGTAAGGCAGAAAAGCGCAAGGATGTTCAGGACTGCAGAGAATACGGAGCTCCCCTTTCCGAAACGGCGCCCAATAACCTCTGGAATCGTGACAGCCATTGTCTTTCTGATGCGTGGAGCGAAGTATGCAAGTGGAATCATTGCAACAGATGCTGCAAGTACATACCAGATTGCACTCATTCCCCATGTGCCGAAGGCTTTATCGGCAAGGCCCGTCGTTGACCCACCCCCGATGTTGTTAGCCGAAAGCGAGAAGGCGACCATGAAAAGTCCCATTCTGCGGCCTGCAAGCATATAATCACTGCTTGTCTTGATCTTGATTTTACCGACGATAAAGCCTATTACGAGCATACCTATGAGATAAGCTGCAACGATTATAAGAGCTCCTGTATTGAGTTCCATAGCTTTCTCCTTATCTTAGTTATTATACGGTATAAACAAAGATTGACTGAAGATTACATTTGGAGTACCTTATTGATAACGATTATCAATAATGGAGGCTCATTATGAAGAAGTATGTCTGCAATCTTTGCGGTTATGTTTACGATGAAGCTGCTGGCGACCCGGATAACGGAATCGCGCCAGGAACAAAATGGGAAGACGTACCAGCTGACTGGGTATGCCCACTCTGCGGTGCTGGAAAAGAAGAGTTCTCCGAGGAGAACTAAACGAGACCGGAGAAATGAGGAAAACCTCAGAACTCCGGTTTTTTAATCGAATGGGCCAGGAGGAAAACCCTCAAGGCCCGGGGAAGGTCATACGTAGAAGAGCATCTCACCATATGTCGGATATGGCCAGTTCTTCTGTCCTACAATAAGCTCGAGCTTATCGCAGAAGGTTCTCGCATCTTCCATCAATGGAATGACAGCATTTCTGTAATAATGCGCCAGAGGTGAACCAGTATAATCCTCTGCAAATGCAACTGCCCTTTCCAGTTCCTTTACAGCTTTATACAAATCATTCTCAAGCCCTTCTGTCTCTGCAAGCCTTCCGATTTCCGCATCGAGCTTCATCTCTGGAAGCGCAGCTTTCTTTGCCGCGATACCAGTTGCGATTGATGTGGAGAAATCCATGACTGCAGGAAGTACCTGCTTGTTGATCATATCAATCATCGTCAGCGCTTCGATATGGATTGTCTTTGAATACTCGTCATTGAGAATCTCATAGCGTGAATGCAGCTCGACAGAACTGTAGATTCCGAATTCGCTGAAAAGTTCAATATTCTTCGGAGACAGCAGCGTATCGTAGGCATCCGGAGACGATGCAAGATTCATGAGACCTCTTCTTGCTGCTTCTTCAACCCATTCCGGAGAATAGTTGTTTCCATTGAAGACAATACGCTTATGCGCGATATACGTATCGCGGACAAGGTCATTCACAGCCTTCGTGAAATCCTTGGCTTCGGACAGGACTGCATAGAAATCCCTCAGCTCTTTAGCAACAATTGTATTGAGCACTGTATTCGGCTCTGCAACGGAGAAGGAAGACCCCAGCATCCTGAACTCGAACTTATTTCCAGTGAATGCGAATGGACTTGTCCTGTTGCGGTCCGTAGTATCCTTAGGGATTGCAGGAAGCACATGGACGCCAAGCTGCATCTTCTCTTTCGTTCTTCCAGCAACAGGCTTACCCTCCGCAATTGCATCGAGTATTTCAGTGAGCTCATCGCCAAGGAATACGGAAACGATGGCTGGAGGAGCTTCATTAGCACCTAACCTATGATCGTTACCGGCTGAAGCCACCGACATTCTCAGCAGATCCTGATACTCATCGACAGCTTTCAGCACGGCAACGAGGAAGAGGAGGAACTGAGCATTGTCCTTCGGGCTGTCACCGGGTTCAAGGAGGTTTGTACCTTTGTCGGTTGATATAGACCAGTTATTATGCTTGCCGGATCCATTTACACCTGCAAACGGCTTCTCATGCAAGAGACAAGCGAAGCCATGACGCTCAGCTACTTTCTTCATTATCTCCATCGTGAGCTGATTATTATCTACAGCGATGTTGGTAGTCGTAAATATAGGGGCAAGCTCATGCTGGCAAGGAGCAACCTCGTTGTGTGACGTCTTGGCATAGATACCAAGCTTCCAGAGCTCGCGGTCGAGGTCCTGCATATATTCAGAGACACGCGTACGGAGCGCACCGAAATAGTGATCCTCCATCTCCTGTCCTTTCGGAGCCCTTGCGCCTAGGAGCGTGCGGCCTGTATATATAAGGTCCTTTCGTTTTGCATAATCTTTCTTATCAATAAGGAAATACTCCTGCTCTGGCCCAACTGTCGTTATGATACGCTTAGCATCTGTACCGAAGAGCTTGAGAATCTTCAGCGCTTCAGCTGAAAGTACTTCCATACTCCTCAGAAGCGGAGTTTTCTTATCAAGGACTTCTCCGGAATAGGAGCAGAATGCAGTAGGGATGCAGAGTGTCTCATCTTTTATAAATGCATAGCTTGTCGGATCCCAAGCGGTATAGCCACGGGCTTCAAAAGTAGCTCTGAGACCACCGGAAGGGAAAGAGGAAGCATCCGGCTCTCCTTTTATAAGCTCTTTCCCGGAAAACTCCAGGAGTACTTTCCCGCCATCGGCCGGCGCTATGAAAGCTTCATGCTTCTCCGCAGTAATTCCGGTCATTGGCTGGAACCAGTGCGTATAGTGTGTGCACCCCTTCTCGATTGCCCAGTTCTTCATGGCATTCGCAACAGAGTTCGCCACATTGATATCGAGGTCCTTTCCTTCCTCAACAGTACGCTTAAGCGCCTTGTAGATATCCTTAGGGAGTCTCTCCCTCATGACTTCGTCGTTGAAAACAAGCGACCCGAAGTAATCTGCGACTGTTTCCATTTTTCCTCCAGAAGTTATAAAAAAAGAGTGTTACAGCATATCTGCAACACCCTCGTTGTTGTTTTTGTTATAGCGAAACGGAAAAGGATAGTCAACAACTTCAAAGAAACAAATTTCCTGTTGAAGTATTCCTCTGTTTTTGTGTATTCTCTTCTCGTTGACAAAGGCGTCAGACAAGCTGAGGCCTTTCTCTCCCGGTATCCGGTGCTTTGAAGGGATCAGCAATCTGATACCTCTCTCACAGGTGAGGTGCTATGAACGGATACAGCAAGAAGGATGTTCTATCCTATGCAAGTGAAAACAGCGTGCGTTTTGTGCGCCTTTCATTCTGCGATATCTTCGGACAACTCAAGAACGTATCAATCTCCGCAAGCGAGCTGGAGAGGGCTTTTGATGAAGGAATAAGATTCGATGCCTCGGCAATAAGGGGATTCCTGAATGTAGAAGATTCCGACCTGCTGCTGTTTCCTGACCCCGATACACTCGCAGTTCTTCCCTGGAGACCAACAGAGCATGGCCGGGTCACAAGACTGTACTGCAGCATAATGCACCCTGACATGACCCCATTTGAGGGCGACGCAAGGTATCTTCTGAAGAATCTTGAGAGGAAACTCCTTAAAGAAGGCCTTGAAATGCGCTCAGGAACAGAGTGCGAATTCTATTTATTCACACTTGATGATGAAGGCAATCCAACTCTCAATCCGATGGATAAGGCCGGATATCTGGATGTCGCGCCAATGGACAAGGGAGAGAATCTGAGAAGAGAGATATCCCTGATGCTGGAGGAAATGGGCATCTATATCGAAACAAGCCATCATGAGAAGGGTCCGGGACAAAATGAGATAGCATTCCGCCCCTCGACGCTTCTTGCAACTGCTGATGATATCATAACATTCAAATCGGCGGTGAAGATGCTCGCCAATCGTTCAGGACTTTATGCATCATTTCTGCCGAAACCGCTATTTGATGAATCCGGGTCAGGCTTCCATATCAGCCTGTCATGCCACAGGGGACAGGAATCCTTCGATGCGGTTAAGGAGAAGATGTGCGCAGGAATCCTCAGACGGATTCCCGAAATCTCCGTATTCCTCAATCCTGTAGCAAACTCATACGATAGACTTGGATCATTCGAAGCTCCGGGGTCTGTAAGTTGGGGAACTGGTAACAGAGGGCTTCTGATAAGAATTCCAGAGACACGGAATGAGAGCGCGAAGAGACTGGAAGTCCGCTCTGCCGATCCTTCATGCAACCCTTATCTTGCTCTTCTTCTGCTTGCAAGTGCTGCTGAAGAAGGTATCAGAAACGATGAGCGCCTTTCGGATATCGAGGAGGGAAGAAAACTTCCTGAGAACCTGAAGGAGTCCATAGAACTTGCAGAAGGCTCTGAATTCGTCAGATCGATACTTCCGGAGCACCTTGTTGAGTGCTTCCTCAATGCAAAAAAAGCCGACTGGGAAACTGCAGCACAGTCTGGGTACCCAAAAGTTACGGCGCGTGATATGGAGTTCCTGGTAACGTAAATGAAAGTACTGGTGGTTTCGTCGACAGAGAAGAGCAGGGAAATGCTCAGGTCCCTCCTGGAAGAAGGAGGGTACACAGCTTCTCTCGCTCAATCCGCAGCGGCCGCCAGACGCAGAATACTCGACGAGGAATGGGATTCGATTATAATCAACTACCCTCTTCAGGATGAATCAGGGCTGGAGCTTGCACATATGGCAGCAAGCGAAGTGGACTCATCCCCCATCATGCTCATGAGAACAGAAACCATCCAGGAACTTTCCGGCAGAATGGCGGAGGATGGCATCATTCCCGTGGAAAAACCAATCATCAGACAAACGCTCTACTCTGCGCTCCGTCTGTCCTTATATATGAAAAGCATAAAAGCAGCTAATGCAAGGAAAATAAGGGACCTTGAACGACGGATAGACGAGGTAAAGCTGATAGGAAAAGCAAAATGCGCGCTGGCCCTGAAAGAAGGGCTGGATGAGGATGAAGCTCATAAAAAGATTGAGCGTACGGCAATGGATAGAAGGATATCAATGAAAGATGCCGCACTCTACATCCTCAGGATAATGGAATAGTGAGGTGATTTATGGCAAAGCATATTTTCGTTACAGGCGGTGTCGTATCCGGCCTAGGAAAAGGAATAACAGCGGCAAGTCTCGGGCGCCTTCTGAAATCCAGAGGACTTACAGTTGCAGCCCAGAAACTGGATCCATATATGAACGTAGATCCAGGGACGATGAACCCTCTGCAGCATGGAGAGGTATTCGTCACAGATGACGGTTCGGAGACAGATCTCGATCTTGGACATTATGAGAGGTTCATCGATGAGGACCTCAACAAGTTCTCCAATCTAACATCGGGAAAAGTCTTCTGGACAGTTCTCAGCAAAGAACGCAACGGAGAGTACCTCGGTTCTACCGTGCAGATAATCCCCCACGTGACAGATGAGATAAAGAAATTCATCTATTCCCTGGGAGAAAAGACAAAAGCCGATGTTGTGATCACCGAAATCGGAGGAACCATAGGAGACATAGAATCCCAGCCGTTCCTTGAAGCCATAAGACAGATTTCAATCGAACAGGGCAAGGAGAACTGTCTTTTCATCCATGTCACCCTTGTTCCTTATATCCGATCCTCTGGAGAGCACAAATCAAAACCGACCCAGCACTCCGTAAAGGAGATGATGAACGCGGGCCTTTTCCCAGATATTATCGTGTGCCGCGCCGATGAGCCGATTGAGGAATCGGTAAAGCAGAAGATTGCCATGTTCTGCAATGTGAAGAGGGACTGTGTCATAGAAAACAGCACTGTACCAATTCTCTATGAAGCCCCAATCATGCTTCAGAATGAGAATCTGGATACTATCGTATGCAGGGAACTTGGCCTTACACCCGCCCCTTCTGATATGACAGAGTGGAGGGGGATGCTCAGGAAAGCGAAGGAAAGTACAGAGGTTGTGAGGATTGCAATTGTTGGCAAATACATCCAGCTCCACGACGCTTATCTTTCCGTGATAGAAGCTCTGAAGCACGCAGGATGGGCACATCATTCTCAAGTCGTAATAGACTGGGTTGACGCCGAGGATCTGAATGAATCGACAGCCCCATCGCTTCTTGGCAACGTATCTGGAATTCTTGTTCCAGGAGGATTTGGCACAAGAGGAATCGAAGGAAAGATAGAAGCTGCAAAATTCGCCAGAGAGAAAGGAATCCCCTATTTCGGAATATGCCTTGGTATGCAGACAGCTGTAATTGAGTTCGGAAGAAATGTTCTCGGCTACAACGATGCAAACTCGTCGGAATTCGATTCAGAGACAAAGCATCCTGTCATTTCCCTGATGCCGGATCAAATGGGCAATATTCCACTTGGAGGTACAATGCGCCTTGGTGCATACCCGTGCAAAGTCGCAGAAGGAAGTGCGATGTTCAAAGCCTATGGAGAAAGCCTTATATACGAAAGGCATAGGCACAGATATGAATTCACCAATGAATACAGGGATGAATATGAAAAGCATGGAATGAGAATCGTTGGCACAAGTCCTGATGGGCATCTTGTCGAAGCGGTGGAAATTCCAAGCCATCCATTCTTCCTGGGTGTCCAGTTCCATCCGGAATTCAAGTCCAGGCCGAACAGACCACATCCATGCTTCATGGCATTCATTGAAGCATCGCTGAAAAAGCATCTCAATCAGTGAAATACAATAAGAGTCTCGCCGGAGAGGATGGATACAGCTTCGCCTTCTCCGGTATGGCTTCTTGAGACTGTAACGGAAAAGGATTCTCCGTTGAAGAATCCAGAAAGGATATTCTCAGAAAAATTGACTATCACAGTATTGCCATCGAAAGAGAAAAGCATTGATTCATCACCGGCTCTTTCGATATGAAGTTTACCGCTGAGCTCTGTATGAAACAGTTCTGATAAACTCTTCCTGCCTTTGGAGTCGGTATTCCATTCCGTACCATCGAGAGCAATGACAATGTCCCTTACATTATCTTCATCTGTAACAGGAGTCCCAGATTCTGCAAGGTACAGGAACACAAAGGCTATGGAGAAAACAAGAATAAAGGATATTGCGATTGCGATAGCCAGCCTTATGGAGGTAGACATAGATGGATGTTAGCTGGAAAAGGCAAAAAACAAGAGCGTTTTCTTAATGCATTTCAGCATCAGAGGGCCTGAGAATTTGCGTACATTATCTTCAGCATGATATAATATTCAGAAAAGGAGAAAACAGATGAAGCTCATTCTATCAATTATTCAGACTGCCGATGAGACAGATACGGTACAGGAGCTCAACAAGAAGGGCTTCTTCGTTACAAAGCTATCCACAACCGGTGGATTCCTGAAAGCAAAGAATACAACTCTCCTGATTGGAACAGAGGACGAGAAGGTTGATGCGGTAATCGATGTACTGAAAAAATATGCTGGCCACAGAATGCAGCTCAGCCCTGTATCCGGAGCAGATATGAGGATGTTCAATCCGTCTGGCGCGAATATGGTGGAAGTGCCTGCCGGAGGATGTGTGATATTCGTCCTCGATATCGACAAGGCACAGAAGTTCTGATAATTTCCTCCCCCAAAAGAGGGAGGAAACGAAGACTTACAGCTGTACGCTTGAGAATGCATCCCTGATTATAGTTGCACTTCTTTCAAGTTTCCGCTTTTCCTCATCGCTGAGATTCAGCTCCAGAAGCTTTACACGACCTTCCCTTGCAACTATGCATGGCAGACCGAGATAAGCACCGGAAAGCCCATATTCACCATCGACAAGAGATGAAATCGTTAGTATTGAATGCTCATCGGAGAATATTGCTTTTGTGATTCTCACCAGAGCCATTCCGATACCGTAGTACGTAGCTTTCTTTGCCTTTATGATTTTCTGTGCAGAATTCCTTACCTCATCCTCGATTTCAGTCATATCGAAATCTGCATTTCTCTCAGGATACTTCGCTTTGATCTCATCAAGAGAGACTGTTGATACATGAGCCTGGCTCCATGGAATGAATTCGCTTTCTCCATGTTCTCCGACTACATAGGCATGGACGTTTCTAGGATCGACTTTGAGTTTCTCTCCGATCAGGTACCTCAGTCTGGCAGAGTCCAGAGTTGTTCCTGACCCTATTACCTTGTCAGGCGAGAAGCCTGAAAGCTTGAGAGTAATCATCGACATGATATCAACAGGATTGGTAGCGATGAGGAATATCCCGCTGAACCCCGAATCGACAACAGGGGTAATAATCGATTTGAATACAGCGGCATTCCTTCCAAGAAGATCTATCCTGGATTCTCCCGGCTTCTGCCCCACCCCTGCCGCAATAACAACAAGATCTGCATCATGGGCATCCGAATAATCCCCTGCATAGATTTTCATAGAGGATGAAGCAAAAGCAAGACCATGATTGAGGTCCATCGCTTCCCCCTCTGCCTTATCCTTATTCACATCAACAAGAACAAGCTCATCGACGATATCCTGATTTAGAAGGGCATAGGCATAACTCATACCTACCATACCACATCCAATAAGCATAACTTTTCTAGTATCTGGCATATACACCTCCAAACGGAATATATGCATGAAATGACGAAAAGAGTAGCAACAGGATTTAACGGGACTGCAGGAATTTGTCCAATGGGATGATTCTTATCCCATCAAGATTATCAGAACCATACCTATCCATCGTGACCACCATCTTTGGATAATTGTCTCTTATTGCCCTGAGATTTGCTATCTCCCTATCTGAATCGGATGGCATGGTCCGGCATACCTGCACATACAACCTCTCCTTTCCTTTCTCCTTCTCAGCTACGAAATCTATTTCCTTGTCGTACAGCTTGCCTACATACACCTTGTAATCTTGTCTCCGAAGTTCTAGATATACTATGTTCTCTATAACTGCCGCCATATCCGTGCCGCGAAATCCCTTTAGGCCATACAGAAGGGAATGATCCGCAAGATAGTACTTCTCCTGTGTCGCAAGTATCTCCTTACCATGCAAATCGTACCGCTGGCATCGGAACACTACGAACGCTTCCTCCAGCCATCTTATATAATCGTATACCTGCTCAATATTCTGAGTACGTCCCTGTCCCTTGAGGAATCTAATCACTGCTGCACCGGAAAAAGTCCTTCCCATGTTATCCAGAATAAAATCTACGACCCTGTTAAATAGGTCAAGATTCGTTATCTTGTGCCTTCTCTGGATATCTCTAATGACAATGGATGAATATATTCCATATATTATCTGATAAGCCGTCTCACTATCGAAATTACCGGTAGAGATGACAGGGAAACCACCGTATTCTATATAACTGCCAACATCATCTTCTTCAATCCCTGCGTTTTTCCTAAATGTCCGGAACTCCTCGAAAGACAAAGGGTAAACAGATATCTCCACATACCGTCCGGAAATATATGTTGAGAACTCACCCGCAAGGAGCTTAGAATTGGAACCTGTGACATAAAGACAATGGCCATCATCCTCGAAAAGGGAATTGACAGTCTTCTCCCACCCCTCGACCTCCTGCACTTCATCCAAAAGCAGATAGCAACGTCCTTTCCCTTCGGTTCTAGTTCTAAGGTCATTGTACATGGAAACGGAATCTTTGATTTCGGGATTTTCTAAAGCAGTATATCTTCTATAGATGATACAATTTTCCGGGATTCCTTGTTTTTTCAACTCATCTGCCAAAAGTGACAGCAATGTGGATTTCCCAGATCGTCTGACCCCATTAACTATCTTTATGAGAGGTACATCAAGAAGCTTCAGCATCATGTCCATGTATCGCGGCCTATTTATTTTCATACTTATAATTTATACAAACTTTAATTATTAGTAAAGTTTATAGTTATTTTTACGACAAACTTGAAACAGCATTATAAAAAGAAACACCTGACATATGATGATTCGATTTCGGCCCCCTCTCGTCGCAGGATCCGAGAAACAACGAGAGCATAATGTTAATCAACAACTCATGTCGTTACGATTTCGCACTATTTAGCAATTTCCCAATCACAAATCTGCAACTTCAGTCGTTATTACATACCTTTCTGGCCGTCTACCCGTTTACAACTTTCTCGTTATGCGTCATCTGAATCTGAAGGGAAAGAAGAAGGCATGGCTGCTATAATATTCTCCCATCCATAATAGATATGACTCATACATGGATTGCATCTTCAATGGACATTGATATTGCAAATTCCATATCTCGTGGTCATTTCCTTCGGCATCAGGCAGTGACAGAATCCACTACCATATGATCCCAGTCAACTCCTGGGATTTTTACTCATACAGAACCCGAATGATAATGAGAGAGTTGTCGATTCCAGAGTCAAAAATAAACTCTCCCCGTCCTCAAAACCCGCGATTGTAACGAGAAGAGTTGTATCATAACGAGAAGAGTTGTCGATCGACAATATGTCGGTTTCCAACTTCAACCGTTAAAACTTCCCGGGATATTGACCACTTTCCAGCATCGTTTTGCCAACTCTACCCGTTAAAATCCCTTCATTCCATCAATTTCCATGAAAATCATATCCGTTAAAATTCTTTTTACGAAAATTGCCAACTCATCCGTTAAAACTTTCACAGCGTGTACGGAGATCTGAGGCTCGTCAGTACGACGATGCCTCTCTGATCCTCAGGAAATCCTCCTTGGATATCACGCCGGTCTCTGAAAGCTCGTAAGCCCTTTGGAGCAGTGCTTTCTTCGAATCCGCGATCTCCATCCAGTCCTTTCCAGCCTTTGCATCCCTGAGAGCCTTATCAAGGACCCTGACATCTTCTGGCATCTTTTCAAGGAATGCTCCGAATGATTCCTTCCCGGAGCGCCGTATGGCATGGATTCTCTCCTTCGGGAGAATGAACTCGTCGTATATGATGTCGCTGATGCGAAGACCAGAAAGGTCGAAGTAATCAACGAGCTTTGGCTTCTTCCAGATGGCTACGCTTCTCCTCCGTCTCCTCAGCCAGCGAAGATATGCATCAAGCGTTGGTTCAACAAGGAGAGGATCCTTCGTAGCTATCAGAAGGCTCACGAAGCCGCGCTCCGTGTGTATGAGGGCGTGCCACTGATCCTTATGAAGATAATGGTCTATATGAGGAGGGCATGATGAGTGCTTCTCCGCATCGATGATGCTTTCATCAACATCGATATTGCGGCAGATTATCCCAGTGTTCTTCACATATCTTCGATAGAGACAAGCCGGATGGCAGAAGCCTTCCTTCCCGGCAGGATAATCATATTTCATGCTCAACCTCCTTTCGATAATGCATTGAGTATATCATGATTCATTCACTTGATGCTCATGCCTGCCAGTATTCCAGCGTATCCATATCCATGAGAGTAAAAGGGCCGCTGAATCCTGCTCCTGTATCAAGCGCTACAAGATGATACCTCTCTGATATGAATGGTTTTCCATCAAGCGTTGGTGTATGTCCGACGAATATCATCCTATCAGTATCGAACGGCCCTGCATTGATCGAAATCTCTCCGCTGACCTCTGGCTGCTCCTCTGCATATGCTGAGAGCATATAGTTACGTTCCCATGCTGGCGAATCATAAGCGAATGGATCGGTATAGCTCGGACGCTCTGCATTCTGATACTCCACGAGGTCATCGATCGTTCTTCCATGGGGAATCCCGCCATGCACGATGATGTATCTCTCCTCGACCCGTGCAAGCGGGATGCGCCTGAGCCAGCGGGCTATATCGAACTGCGCCTGCTTATCTAGGTGATTACGATAGAGGATATCCTTGACGGTCTTGCTGCCTCCGAGATTATGCCTCCATACAGCATCCCTTTCTCCCGTGTAGAGCCAGTTCTGAAGAAGGATATCATGATTTCCGATAACAGCCCGGAGATTCCCGATACCCATGAGGAAACGAAGCGTCATCACCGCATCCTTGCCCCTGTCGCAGAAATCTCCGACGGAGTATAGGACATCGGAAGCAGGGTCGTAGCCTGACTTCTCAAGTACAGCCATCAGCTTCGTATATCGTGAATGGATGTCTCCGACTATCAGGTTCCTTCCCATGGACTCTCCTCCTGATATATTACCTGACAGCACGGCATTGTCCAATCACGATAATAGAGATCAATCAAGAAGCCGCCGATGAAGGACGTGAAAACAGATAAGAATATGGATACTGAAACCAACAAGGGAAAAGATAGCTGGAAATCGTTCGTTAACGGACTGAAAGGTTTCTCAGATGACTTCATGGAGGATGGGAGGATGCCTGATATCCCTGTTGAAAGAGAGGATCTCAATCCTGAGGCTTAGCTTCGGAATAGAAGACATCCGGGGTCAGCGGATGTCTCGGGAAACTTCTTTCTTGTTCTTGCCAGCTGCATAGCGGAATGTGGCATCTGAGAAGTCAATCTCGGGAATGTCGTATGTGTTTATGTCTTCTTCACTCATTGCATCGAGATTTTCCAGTTCCTTTTCCTGCTCTTTTGTCAGAGGTGGGAAAACAATCTGTTTGTATGGCCGTTCTGCGCTTGTCATGCCCTTGGAATTCACTCCTCGCTTTTTACCCCATATGCCTTCTTGAGCTTCTCGATATCCTCTGGTGTGAGAGTAATGGATTCCCTGAACCTGGCTCTTGCCTCAGGAGTCCTAGTTTCCTGAAACATCTTGCATGGACCTGCATCGATGGCTGCTTCGAGGTTCTTTGCGCCCCAATCAGGATTGATAGTCACGTCACGCTCAAAAGATATCGTTGCCATATGGTCCTCCTGTTCCGATCAGGATTATATCATATATGAAGAGGATGAACTCAACAGGAAAGATTCTGCCAGCTGTTTCAATGCTTATACAGCGTTCTTATTCGGAAAACCTCGAATGAATATCCCTTTTTCAATGATTCCTGCTGAATGAATCTTATCTGATCGATATATGCTTCTTCCCAAGATCCATCAGGTATGACCTCCGCATCGGGCATGAGGGCAATGATGCCATTGTCCAATGGCAACGTTACAGAGCTCCGTATCTGCAATATGCGTTCAGGAGATTCGACGCTGAGAAAGAACTCCTGAACAGAATCCCTTACATCAGCGCTGAGCATATCGAAGAGCACCCCATGCTCAAGATCGAATACCATGTATACGGAATCATTGCGCCCTAGCGTCTTCTGGGTAATACCTATAAGTGCAGGAGCCGTCCGATGATGCTCTGATTCATGCTCATGGAAATATTCGAGGAAGATGTTCCTTATCGTATTCGATGTCGCAGGATAATCTGCGGCAACGGCCTCGAATGAATGGCTTAGGCCTCTCCGTGCTATCGAAATGAGCGCCTTTTCCGTGCATCTCCGGCCTTCCGCCACACCCTTTATATGAGGGCTTTCCATAGCACCGCAGGCACGGCATCGAAGACGCGGGAACTCAATCGAATATGCAGCAGGGATGTCCTGTATCGGCATCGCAATGAGGCTGATCATCCTTGTGCCATGACGATACAGCTTCCCTCCGCATCGCGGGCATGAGACAGGGAGGCTGCCTTCATATTCAAACCGATACAGCCTGTATACCTTGCCTCCGTTCGAGCGGTCCTCGGCACCAAGGAATCTGACATCATCTATGCCGAACAGCTCAAGCGTCTGGCCCATATTCTCTCCTAGGCTCCTCTGCTGCTGACATATAATCCGCAAGATCCTCTATATCGATCCTCTTCTGTCCCTTCACGAGATCGTAGATCAGCGATGCTATAGGAGATATCGTCTGCGGGTCGTTTATGACCTTATTGGCAAGCTCCGAGAACTCGTTATCCCTGAGAGCCACGGCTGCTTCCTTGATGATATTCCTGAAGCGGCCCTCATTGACGATGGCATCCTTGGAATTGGATGTATTCCTTACCTGAAGCCTTGCCGCATCATCGCCTGCAACGGTATCAGCGATTGCATTGACGACCCTTGCCTTGAGTATCGTAGGAGTATCGATGCCGAAAGCCTCATTCAGCAGGCTTACGATATCCTTCATATACCCAAGTCTTGCAGCTTGGGGGTTGCCACCAGCCTTTATCGGTTTGAGAGTAGGAATAGCATCATACGAGCCATCATCAGGGGTATCTAACTTTTCTATCATGTATCCTGTAAGGACTATTCCTGTTATGTCGATGTCTTCAACGGCAGAGCCATCAAGTCTATGTCTGAGTATATCGGCAAAAGCAGAAAAAGATTCAATATCAGGATCATCGAAGCTTATTATCTGTGAGATATAGGCATATGCCGAGCAGAAGCGTGCAAGAAGCTTCCTGAAGTCCTCAAGGCGTGCAACCCTTTCCTGTGCATCCTCAAGCTCCTTGAGGGCGATATCCTCCTTCTCCTTGTTTCCTGCCCTGCGGTATTCCTCAACGGTCTCCTTCCATGTCGTGACTGAATGGCGCTCAGCGCTGACAAGGGTGTTCCAGCGATCAGCAGGACGTGCTACAGCCGCATAGAGCTCCTTCCTGTCCTCTTCGCCCGAACGCTTTTCCTGCATATCGGCAATCGACTTAAAACGCACCTTCTTGAAGCCGGAAAGATCCTCGTCATCATAGATCCCCATGTCATCGAGCTTCCGCTTTATCTCATAGACGACATTGAAATCCTGGGCGCTCTCAAGCTCGGCTCCGCTGTCATACATCCTGAACGCCTTATAGACCTGATCCGGATCATTCACGAAATCGATGATGAACACCCTGTCCTTGCCAGCCATCGTGCGGTTCAGCCTTGAATATGTCTGTACGATCTCTATCTCGTTGGCGATTTTCTTATCCACGTACATAGCGACAAGACGCTTCTGGTTGAATCCGGTCTGGAACTTGTTCGCAACGATGAGCATCCTGTATTTCCTGGAATCAAAGGACTTCTCTATATCAAGGACATCAGGAGGATTGAGGCTCATCTCATCATAGTCCGAATCAGGGTCATAGACCGAGAACGGATTCTCATCAAGATCCTTATCCTCCTTCATGATCGCATCCTTTCCCTTGACCTTGCCAGAGAACGCAACGAGAGGCTCTCCGATGACCATATATCCGAGCTTCCCTTCGATATCCAGCCCGGCATATTCCGGGTGCTTCTTCAGGTAATGATCGAATCCTGCCTTGTAGCGGAGCACCATGGCACGGGACGATGTAACCACCATCGCCTTGGCCTCGCCATTCAGGAGCTTCGCTACGTTGTTGACGAAGTGCTGGACGATGAATTCGACCTTCTGCGTGACATTCGTCGGATGGATCGTCATCCAGTGCGCTATGGTTCTCTTGGCCTGCCTGACGCTCACAAGGGAATCATCATCGACCTTGCTCTCATCAAGATGATATGCGGTCTTGTAAGGCATATAGCCCTTCAGGACATCAAGGATGTATCCTTCCTCGATCGCCTGCCTCATGGGATAGAGATGGAAGGCCTCGTTTATCCCTCTGCCG
>CALXXO010000004.1 GCA_944392705.1 uncultured Spirochaetaceae bacterium | reverse complement strand
AATCTGTCGGAGCGTAGCGTGTCAGATTTCTCCATCCAGTCGCGTGCATTGAAGTTCTTGACCTCGGCATCGAGTTTTGCTTTATAAGCTGTTGTGTCGAAGTAGGTAATCTCTCCGATTCCGCAGCGTCCCTCAACCATGCTATTCCATGCTTCTGCAACGCTGTTTCCGATTGGTGTTATTGCTCCAAGTCCTGTGACTACGACTCTTCTGTATTCGCTCATTATCTTTACCTCACATTGCGATTCCGCCATCGACCCTCAGTACCTCTCCTGTGATGTAAGGGGAGGAGAGAAGGAAGACGACAGCTGCGGCGACATCCGAAACCTCTCCCATCTTTCCAAGTGGGATTGTCCTGAGAAGCTCGGAGTTGTCCTCTGTTATGTTCTTTGTCATGTCCGTCCTGATGAAACCAGGTGCGACGGCATTGCAGGTGATTCCCTTCGGGGCAAGCTCCCTTGCAGTTGCTTTTGTAAGTCCGACGACACCTGCCTTGGAAGCAGAGTAGTTAGCCTGTCCAGCGTTTCCCATAAGGCCGGAAACGGAACTGATGTTTACAATCCTTCCGCCCTTGTTCCTGATGAACAGGCCTGCTGTATGCCTGATCATATTGAATGCACCCTTGAGGTTTACGCTGAGAACGCTGTCCCAGTCCTCTTCCTTCATGAATGCGATAAGTCCGTCGCGTGTAATTCCTGCATTGTTTACAAGAGCGAAGATGTTCTCGAAATCCTTTCTGATTTCAGCGACAGTCGCTTTTGTATCCTCGAATGAAGCTACATTGCAGATATATGATTTTGCCTTGACACCTTTCTTCTCACAGTCTGCTACTGTCTCTTTGGCTTCATTCTCATCTCCGATATATACTATTGCGATATCATAGCCGAGGTCTGCAAGACGAAGTGCAACCTCCCTTCCGATACCTCTTGATCCACCTGTTACTATTGCTGTTTTCCTATCAGCCATTGCTGACCTCCGAAACAATCTTCGAGATGCTTTCCGCATCCGATATGTTGTATGTCCTCACATCCTTGCTGATTCTCTTGATAAGGCCTGTGAGTGTTGATCCTGGTCCTATCTCGATGAATGTATCCACGCCGCTTTCAATCATGTTCTGGACAATGGATACCCATCTGACCGGGGATTCAATCTGTTTTGAAAGAAGAGCCTTGATCTCTCCGTCATACTTCCTGCCTGTGACGTTTGAATAGATATCCATGGCAGGCTTCCCGAACTCATATTTCTCAAGTTCCTCTGAGAATGCTACTGCTGCATCATGCATGAAAGGGGAGTGGAAGCCACCGGAGACATTTAGTCTCATTGTCCGTCCGCCTTCTTCCTTCACCTTGCTTTCGAAAGCTTCTATGGAACTTTCCTTTGCTGAGACTACAACCTGTCCGGGGGAGTTGTAGTTCACTGGATAAACTGAGTCGAAACCAGATGCGAGTTCTTCGACTTTCTCATCGGAAAGCTTCAGCACAGCATCCATGACCGCAGGATGCTTCTCAGCTTCCTTCTGCATGAACTGGGCACGCTTTATGACAATCCTGAAGCCATCTTCCTCGCTGACAATCCCGGAGTATGCAAGTGCTGCTATCTCTCCGAGGGAGAAGCCTGCGACTGCAGAAGGTATTATTCCCGCTTCCTTCAGAGCCTCAGCTGCCGCGATTTCAGTGATATACATACAAGGCTGTGTGTTCTCTGTCTTCTTCAGGTCACTCTCTGTGCCTGTGAAACACATTTCCAGAGTTCCCTTCCTTATTCCGTCAAGGGTATCTGAAATGCTTTTTGCGGCAGGGGAGCTTTCATACAATGCCTTTCCCATGCCGGGAGCCTGAGCCCCCTGTCCGGAGAAGACAAATGCTATTTTACCCATTTCATTGCTCCTCTAAGAACTGGCTCAGCACCTTCAATTACTTCTCTCACAATGTCGGCAGCTGGCTGTACCTTATTGACCATTGCTGCAATCTGTCCTGCGAGGAAGCAACCATGCTGCAGGTCTCCATCCTTTACAGCTTTTCTCAGCGCGCCAACACCGAGTGCTTCAAGGGATTCATCATCCATTCCACCGAACTCCGCCTTTGCGTATTCGCGTGCGAACTGTGTTCTGAGAGAGCGTACAGGGTGCCCGAGCTTCTTGCCAGTCACCATCGTGCAGAGGTCGCCTGCCTTGATGATCTTTTCCTTGTACACTTCGCTGATGGAGCACTCTTCAGCACTGAGGAACCTTGTTCCCATCTGCACACCGACGGCTCCGAGCATGAAAGCTGCTGCGACACCTCTTCCATCTGCGATGCCGCCCGCCGCGATTACAGGAAGGTCCGTTGCGTCCACTACGAGTGGAACAAGGACCATTGTTGTGAGCTCTCCGACGTGCCCGCCGCTCTCCCCGCCTTCTGCAATGAGTGCGGAAGCTCCAAGTCTGGTCATAAGCTTTGCCATGGCGACTGAAGCAACGACAGGAATTACCTTTATTCCTGCATTCTTCCACATCTCCATGTACTTCGAGGGATTGCCTGCACCTGTTGTGACAACAGCAACCTTTTCTTCGGCTGCAACTGCCGCCACTTCATCTGCATATGGGCTCATGAGCATGATATTCACGCCAAATGGCTTATCAGTGATGGATCTTGCTGTGTGGATTTCATTTCTGACGTAATCTGCAGGTGCATTTCCTGCTGCTATGATTCCCAGTCCTCCGCCATTTGAGACGGCTGCTGCAAGACGGCCATCAGCTATCCAGGCCATACCACCTTGGAACACTGGGTATTTGATTCCCAGCATCGAGCATATCGGGGTCTCAATCATCGATTAGTTCTCCTTGTTCTGGATGAAGGATACAAGGTCCCCAACTGTCTCGATCTTCTTGTCAAGCTCAATTGAGATTCCAAGCTTGTCCTCAAGTTCCATGAGGAGCTCAACTGTGTCGAGTGAGTCGATTCCGAGATCGTGGAATGTGCTCTCCATCTTTACATCGTCTGCGTTGCAATCTGTTCTCTCTGCAACTGTCTCTGCAATTGCCTTGAAGATTTCCTGTTCTGTCATTTCTAGAACTCCTTTAGCTGAATGCTGCTAATACGATTTGACAAAATCTGGGTTTTTGTCAAGAAAAATTGTGTGATGTTTATTATCTATACGCGCGATATAGGTAGATATGGTGGGGCTAAAACTAGGCAATAGCTATAATGTACTATCCTAAATATCGATAATATAACAAGATTGTGTATGATATTAAGTCGTATACAACAAACCAATAAAAAGTGTCAGAAAAACCGACTTGAACAGTATTCTGGATATTTGTATGTGTTTTGCAAAAAGAAACCTGCTGGAAAACCAGCAGGCCTACGATGTCTCATTTCATTATTTTTCTGAAAAGAGCTTTGAAATCATCGATTGATGCTTCTTTCGGATTGCCTGGAGCGCAAGCATCTGCCGCTGCACTTTCTGCAAGGAACTGCAGGTCTTCCTCCTTGATTGCATCGAGCTTTTCAGGAATTCCTACATCCTTGGAGAGCTGGCGCACTGCATCGATTGCTGCCTTGCGATACTCCTCCTGGCTCATTGACTCTGTATTCTTCACGCCCATCGCCCTTGCAATCTCGCGGTATTTCTCCCCGGTTGCGTCGGCGTTGAATTCCATGACTATCGGAAGCATCATTGCGCAGGCAACTCCGTGTGGCGTGTCATATACAGCTCCAAGTGTATGGGCCATGGAGTGGGCGATTCCGAGTCCTACATTCGAAAAGCCCATGCCTGCGATATACTGTCCGAGGGCCATTTCCTTCTTGCCTTCAGCTTCTCCGGCAACTGATGCCCTGAGACTTCTTGCGATGATCTCGATAGCCTTGATGTGGAACATATCGGTCATCTCCCAAGCTGCCTTTGTCGTATATCCTTCAATGGCATGGGTGAGTGCATCCATTCCGGTAGCGGCAGTCAGGCTCTTTGGCATTGTTGCCATCATGTCAGGGTCGACTACAGCAACAACAGGCATATCATGTGGGTCGACACAGACAAATTTCCTCTTTTTCTGTACATCCGTGATGACATAATTGATTGTCACTTCTGCTGCGGTTCCTGCTGTTGTCGGTACAGCGATGATAGGAGCACATGGATTCTTTGTAGGTGCAGTCCCTTCAAGGCTTCTCACATCCTCGAATTCCGGATTTGTAGCTATGATACCGATAGCTTTTGCTGTATCCATTGAGCTTCCGCCGCCAATTGCGACTATGCAGTCTGCTTCCGCTTTCCTGTATTCACTGACACCATGTTGGACATTCTCGATAGTTGGATTTGCTTTGATGTCTGTATAGAGAGAATATGCAATTGCTGCATCGTCGAGGACATCTGTTACTTTTTTCGTGACCCCGAATTTGACCAGATCTGGATCCGAGCAAACAAAGGCTTTCCTGAATCCTCTTGCCTTCACTTCGTTTGCGATTTCCTTGATAGCTCCGCTTCCATGGTAGGAAGTCTCGTTGAGCATTATTCTGTTTGCCATTTTTTCCTCCAGAGTGAAAATAATAAACAAAATAGCAATAGATAAGAGGGAAGTGAACAGAAAATATCAACGACCTTCAGACAGCCTGAAGGCTTGGACATGAGTGTTTTTCCCACACTCTCCGTTTCCGGTTTGCCTGTGGCACTCCATCCATACGGCTGATTGACTGCAGCCTGTCCAGGCTTCTGGACCCGGGTAATGTATCTGTCGCGGATGTTGATAGCTGCTGAAAAAGAATCAGGGCTGTATGCACATTTAGACCACGTGCAAACAGCCCTTTGAAATCACCACCAGCTTTTCCAGGTGCCACCCAGACGGTATAGAGCTTCCATCCAGTAGTAGTCACCCCAGCTTACGCATTCGTCGACTCCGTATGGTGTACAAGTGTTATACGGACTCTTCTTTGCATATGTTCCATGCTTTACAAGGCCGTTTACACCATCTTCATCCGAGCGTACCATGGCTTTGTCGTAGATGGCTTTGAGAAGTACTTTTGCAAGGTGTCTGTACTTCCTTGCTTTCTCATATTCTCCGAGCTTCTCATATGAATCTGCCGCATCCAGATAGCCACAGGCGACGATTGAGCCGGATGAGGAATCCCTCGGTTCATCACCTGACTGGAAGATCAGGTCCCAGTATGGGATCATATCCTCAGGAAGCTTCTCCATGAAATATTCCGATACGTGTTCAAACAGGTCGAGATAGCTTCTCTTCCCTGTGTGCCTGTATGCAAGTGCCAGTCCATATACACCCCAGGCCTGTCCTCGTGCCCAGGATGAGTCTGCTTTATAACCCTGGCAGGTCTCACCCCTCAGTGGCGCTCCAGTCTCCTTGTCCATGAAGAATGTGTGGAAGGATGAGTAGTCGCTTCTGAAAGAGTTCCTTACGCAGGTCTCTGTATGTTTTTCCGCTATTTCGCGATAGCGCGGATTGCCCGTCTCTTCGGTGGCCCAGTAGAGGAGGGGAAGGTTGAGAAGGCAGTCGATGATGTATCTGTAGTTGTCATCGGCTCCCATCTTGCCCCAAGCCTGAATGAACTCTCCCTTTTCCTGGTACCTCGAGACAAGGTTATCTGCAGCGAGAATTGCTGCTTCCCTTGCATGGGCATTCCTTGTTATCTGCCAGGCTGAGACACAGGATGGAGTGTATAGGAATCCCATATCGTGGTGGTCAACCGCTGTGTGGGTGAGGATTCGCTTCCTGAAGCTCTCGACAAAGATTCCACCGACATGGGCAAAGAGCTCGTCTTCTGTCTCAAGGTATGCCAGCCACAGCTCACCTGGCCAGAATCCTGTTGTCCATTCATTGTTCTCTATTGGCTTGTAAATGCCATCTGTGGAAGCTGTATCCTGGCATTTATAGGTATATGCCGGAAGATTCCTGTACAGGATTCTCACAGCTTCTCTGAGCGCATCTTTTCTCTCGCTTTCGCTGATTTCTCTGATCATGATTTCTCCTTATCTAGCTGGAAGCTTATTATCTGTTGAAAAAACAGCCAGAGGAAACCCTCTGGCCTGCATTTGTCATCCTTTAAGACCGCTTGATGCGATTCCTTCGACGAAGAATCTCTGGAAAGCGAGGAAGACGATGAGAACAGGAATGATTGCCATGACGCTGGTTGCCATGATCAGACCGTATTCAGCTGAATACTGTCCGACAAACAGCTGGATACCAAGCTGTATTGTCTTGTTCCTGTCGCTGTTGAAGTAGATCATTGGTCCCATGTAGTCGTTCCATACTGTGACGAAGCTCATGATTGTGAGCGTTGCCATTGCAGGCTTCGTCAGCGGAAGGACAATGCGGGCGAATGTTCCATACTCCGAAAGTCCGTCGATTCTCGCAGCTTCAAGAAGTTCATCCGGGATTGTTATGTAGAACTGCCTCAGGAGGAACACTCCGAATGCCGTGAAGCTCTGCAGCAGGATGATTGCAAGATGGGTATCAATTAAGTGCATCTTCTGCATCATGACGTACTGTGGGAGCATATAGACCTGCCATGGTATAGCGATGGTGGCTATGTAGGCGAGGAAGAGTGCATTGCGCCCCGGGAAGCGGCACTTCGAGAATCCATACGCAGCGAAGGATGAGGTCAGAAGCTGGATGAGCGTAATGATTATCGAAAGCTTGAATGAGTTGAATGTATATGTGGCGAGATTGATTTTCTGCCATATAGTAATATAGTTCTCCCAATGCCATGTCTCCGGTATCCATTTGATAGGGAAGGAGAATACCTCGCTCGAGAGCTTGAATGATGCACTGACCATCCATAGAAGAGGAAGCAGGGTTATGAATGTCAGGATTATCAGAAGAATATAGATGAGCGCGGTCTTTACCGGGCTTCTTTTCTCTATCATCATTTTCCTTAACCTCCTTATAGATAATCCGTGAATTTCTTCTCACCGCGGAACTGGATTACAGTGACAGCGAGAACGATTATGAAGAGGATTATCGAAGCTGCAGCGCTCTTGCCGTAATCCCAATAGACGAATGTCTGGTTGTAGATGTAGTTTGCAAGGAGCGTCGTACTCGTTCCAGGACCGCCTGTCGTGAGAGCGTAGATCAGGTCGAAGCTCTTGAAGCTGTTGATTGTCAGCATCATGAATACGAAGAACGTGCTCGGGGTCAGCATCGGCAGCGTGATCTTCCTGAACTTCTGCCAGCCTGTGGCACCATCGAGTGTTGCTGCTTCGTAAAGCTGTGCCGGTATATCCTGGAGTCCTGCAAGATATATGAGCATATAGTAGCCCATGAACTTCCAGATAGCGACTATGATGACACCCCAGATAGCCCAATCAGTGGATGCGAACCATCCTGGAGGATTGTCTACGCCAAGAGCCCTGAGAGCCATATTTATAGGTCCATAATTAGATTCAAAGAGCTGCTTCCATACAGCGCCGATAGCAATCATCGAAGCAACATATGGGAAGAAGATTGCGGAGCGGAAAGCATCGCGGCCTTTAATCTTCTTATTGAGCGCGCAGGCAAGTCCAAGCGAGGCGAGAAGCGTGAGCGCTACAGTGAATACAACGTAGAGCAGGGTCAGCCAGAATGCGGATTTGAAAACCCTGTCCTTGAATATTGCGCGGAAGTTGTCGAATCCCGCAAATGTCATGGCGTTGAAGCCATCCCAGTTCATAACGGAAAGAACAATTGTGAAGATGACTGGGAAGAGAATGAATATGGCAAAGCCTATGAAGTTGGGTGCTATGAATGAGTAGCCAATCATGGCCTGTTTCATCCTAAGAGAACCCTTCTTCTTCTCCAGCATAGCTGTCTGGGCCATTTTATTCCTCCTATCTTTTCTCTAAGGAAAAAGGGCTACTGATCAGCAGCCCTTTCGTAATCAAACTGATTATTCTCAGTTAGCCATGATCTCTGCGTAGTTCCTGTTCATGTTGGCGATGCCTTCATCAACAGTCTCTTCTCCGAGAAGAATCAGCTGGTGCTCAGCAAGAAGCATCTGGTCAATCTCTGTCACCTTGTCCATTGCTGGGCGGTCCGGAGAGATGCGTGTAGCATAAAGACCTTCCATTACACCTTCTGGCATTCCTTCTGCAGAAGCGAATGTCTCAAGATATCCTTCTCCGCTGAGAGCTGGAACCTGGCCATTCTCTGCCATAATCTGAGCGCCTTCAGGTCCGCTGATGAACTGTACGAACTTCCATGCAGCATCCTTGTTCTTGCTTGCATTGTTGATACAGATAGGAGTTGTTGCACCTACTGTGTATCCGTTTGGAACATCCTCTGCGTGTGGGATTACTGCAACGCCCCAGTTAACATCGGACTCGCCGCTGAGGTTGCGCTGTACCATTGTGTTGATCAGCCATGAACCCATTGGAAGCATACCTACAAGACCCTGTGAGAAGACGTCTGTATAGGAGAGACCGGAAGCCTGAATCTGTGCGAATGACATACAAGTTCCTGCATCCTGCATTCTGAGAACCATCTCGTAGTATGGCTTGAAGAACTCATAATCGCCGCTCATGATTGTGTGCTTGCCATCCTGGACACCCCAGTTCTGTACACAAGCGTTCCATGAGTGGAAATAAGCGCCGTACTTTCTGTTAGCACCTTCGCCTGTTGTAATCTGTGCAGCGATTTCCTCGAACTCTGTCCATGTCATATCATTGTCTGGATATGGAACACCTGCAGCATCGAAGATGTCCTTGTTGTAGAAGAGAACATACTGGTCAGTTCTGAGTGGCATACCATAAATCTGTCCATCGAATGTGAAGTTGGCATCTGTGCCATTGTATGCAGTCATGTCGATTCCTGCTGCTTCGATGTACGGAGAAAGGCTAGCAAGCTGTCCTCTGTCATAGAAAGTCTTTGTCTTGTCAGCTTCCTTGATCAGGAACATATCAACATTTGAACCACCATTGAGCTGTGTATTGAGCTTTGTGATGTAATCTGCAGCTGGAGTGTCCTGAACCTCGATGTTGATATCAGGATTTGCTGCTTCAAATGCTTCTATAGCCTTTGCAAGGTAAACATTCTGGGTATAATCCCATACTGCAAATGTAAGAGTTGTAACTCCGTCCTCTGTTGTTGACTCAGAGGAACCGCCAGCGAAAACTGAAGTCATTGCCATGAGAGCAATGAGGGATACTGCAATGAACTTTTTCATTTCTTCTCCTTTTTGATACTTAGATTCAAGCACGCAATTTCAGCTCTTTGAATGCAAAAAAAGATACAGTATTGGTAAAATCTTGCACTTGTCGTTTATATATCTCAATTTCTGGTGACTGGAGGAAAATATCTTCGAAACAGCGGGATAGTTTTCTTTCGGGATTTATTCGTTCATTTAATCTGCATTCTGTATGAATTTCATCGGCTGGCCTTGCGGAATTTGCAGAATATTTATCTTTTGCAATCCAATTGGCAATATTTTGCATTTTCCAGTCCCCTGCATTAGAATCTAGATATGGCGCGCAGGTGGACATTGAAGGCAAAAATCCTACTCTCTGTTATTACCTGTTTCGTACTTGTCTGCATACCTGCTTTTTTCCTGCTGTTTTCTCATATGAACAGGCTTGTTTACCTGGAATCCAGGGAAACGGAGAGGTCTAGAGCTCTCGGGGCTGTGGAGAATGTCAACAGTTCCCTGAGCTCCCTTGTGGAAGCCGTTGCCTGGATCTGCGGAGAGGATAGTGTGCAGGAAGCTTTATCATACAGCAATCTTTCGGAGCCTGGCGCGATGATGGCGGTTTTGGAAGCGCAGGGCAATGTCTCTGTGCATATGTCTGCATCCCAGGTATGGAGCGAATTGAACAAAATCGTAATATTCTCTCCCGACACGGGTTTTTACTTTGAGTGCATAAACAATCGGAGCGGGAACCTTCATGACATAAGCGAGATAGTGTCGACAGATGAGTTCAGGTCTCTATCGTTCCCGACAGGCTCAATAGTAAGGCTTTTCCTTACAGAGACGATAAATTCTCCTGAGAGAACATCTGTTGCTGCATACGGAAGGGTGCTGAATGGCAATGGGTACGTCTACGCGGAAGTGTCGTCCGAAGTCTTCTCGCCCCTTTTCGATAATTCAAATGGAAATATATATATAGTTTCTTCTTCGCTTTCCTATCCAGAGGAAATCCCCGCATCATTTTCAGACGATGACAAATGGAATATGGAAAAGTACGATCTCTCCATTCCAGATACGACGGTAGTGCAGTTCTTCGACCGTTCCCCGCTTCGCCTTGCATCGTCGTATGGTCTTGCGGTATTTCTTGGAGTCCTTGCATTGTCGACAGTGCTTTTCGTGATTATATCTGCAATCCTTTCGAGATACCTTACGCGCACGACATATAAGCTTGAGAAGCATATACGCTACCTCACTGCCACCAGAAATTACGGCTATGTCGACCCAGATATAGAAAAAGGCGATGCCGAGATTGCTGCAATAGGGCACACCGTGAATGCTATGAGCATTTCCATATCGGAGCTTCTGAAGCGAAATGAAGCTCTATTTGAGGAAAAGAAGCATATGGAAATCGATATGCTTCAGATGCAGGTCAATCCGCACTTCCTTTACAATACGCTCGAGTCGATCTACTACCTCGCTGATATACAGAAAAACGATGGAGTTGCCCGTATGGCTCGAGGTCTTTCAACTCTTCTTAGGAATATGGCAAAAGGCCTAGGCGATCAGATTCCGCTTTCGGCAGAGCTCGGATTGCTCTCCGATTACGATGATATCCAGCAGGTAAGGTATATGGGGATGTATGAGCTTGTCTATGATGTGCCAGAGGACCTGATGGATATGAAAATCCAGAAATTCACGCTTCAGCCGCTCGTTGAGAACGCCATCTTCCACGGTATAGAACCTTCTGGAAAGTGCGGGACGATTACAGTCTCCGCTGCAAAGGATGGGAATGATCTTGTAGTAACAGTGGAAGATGATGGAGTGGGGATGAGCGAGGAGGAAATCAGTCACATCTTCGAGCAGAAGAAGCATTCCAAGACGGATATGACTGGTGTTGGGGTCAGGAATATAAATGACAGGATACGGCTGGTATATGGGCGTGGATATGGACTTTCCTTCGAATCGGAGAGGGGAGTGTATACAAAGGCGATAGTAAGGGTAAGGGCGGAGCGATGTACAGAATAATCGTTGTTGATGATGAACCTATAATCCTTTCGGGAATCAGGCACCTTATAGACTGGGAAAAAGAGGATGCCGAGATAATCGGTGTAGCCAGAAATGGTGCTGAAGCTTTTTCCCTAATTGAATCTGAACATCCCGATATTGTAATCACGGATATAAGGATGCCCGTCATGGATGGCCTTGCTCTGGTTGAGAAGTGCACAGCTGTGTATCCGGATATAGTCTTCATCATCCTTACGAGCCTTGCGGAGTTCTCACTTGCGAAGGAAGCTGTTGGATATGGTGTCGCAGAGTACCTCCTGAAAACTGAACTTGGAAGCAAGGAGCTTATCACGGCTCTGGATAAGGCAAAAAAAGAGAGAGACCGGCGTTCTCATTTCTCCCAGGCGAGAAACGGGGAGGGGGAGGAGAGTCTTGAGTCAATTGTCTCCAGCCTGTTCCTGCTTCGAGACATTCCGGCGGAGACAAGGGCGATTCTGTCCCGGCATGGCGTGCTCTCATCGTTCGCATTCGTGTCAGTTGTCTTTCAGTTCCCTGCAGCAAGCCTGGAGAAGGAGTGGGAAGCATCGGGTTATTGTACGCTCAATTCGTGGGAATACGACGTTATTTCAAATATCCTTCCATCAATTTTTCCTTCATTCTTCTCTGTCGCACCCCCTGCAGGTAAACTCAGTACTTTCATCTTCTTCATTCCAGGAATCAAGAAGGAGACCTGGCAGGCTGTTGTCTCCCGTTTTGCGGACAAAGTCACTAAAGCTTCCGAGATGGTGACAGGGCTTGCGGTCAATGTGCTATCGACAGATATTTATTCCGATAAAGATAGTCTCAGAGATGCCAGAGCTTCGATGGAGCGTAAGCTCATGGCTTATTATCTTGATAAGAGTGAGTCCGATCTCTCTCCAGCTTCCCTTGATATCGAAGCAGTATTTCCACGTCTTGAGTCTGCAATAATAGAAAAAGACAGTATTGCCTGCCGTGCTGCATTCAATCAGATAATCGCAGCTGTAAGGGATATAGACCACAGCATAAGCCAGCTTGAGTTCGCTCTTTCCGCGCTGAAGTCGGCTGTTTCCAGTGGGCTCTCATCTCTTGGACTTTCCCCTTCATCGGGGCTTGAGGATATATTCTCCCTATCGGATTTCATCTCAAAACGCAGCGAGGGGCTATCGATTGTGGAGGATACGGAAATATCGGTGCTGGAGCTCATAGGAAGCACATCCGGTTCTCTTGGCAACGTTGCAGACAGGGCCCGGGAATATATTCTTGACCATATCACGGAGAAGATAACTCTCTCAGATGTTGCTGCATATGCCAATGTCTCTCCTGGTTATATGTCCAAGAGCTTCAACAGGATAATGGGCGTGAGCCTTGTGGATTACATCAATAAGAACAAAGTGGAGAAGGCCAAGGAGATGATGATGAACGGCGACGATAGTGTGGCTGATATGGCCCTGTCCCTCGGATTCAGCAATATCTATTACTTCTCCAAAGTATTCAGGAAAGTAGAGGGGATTCCTCCTACTGACTATATGCGGAAGCTGAACTCCAGAAAATAGCGGAAAATAGAAGAGATGCATGAATCAGCCTTCTTCGCTGGATAAAATCTTAGTTTTCTTGCTAATTGTTTCTCCCTGAATTTAGAATATTCCACATCAACGAAGAGGGAAGCAAATGTGGACATATAAGCTGATTAATCTGCGCCGCGATGTTGAAGTAATGAAAATAGCGACCTGTTTCTATATGGAATACGATAAGGATTTTGATTTTCCAGGTGAAGCCCATGATTTCTGGGAACTCGTATACTGCGACCATGGCCGGCTTCTCATCACAGGCGGAGATAGGCATTTTGTCCTTTCCAAAGGCATGATAGCTTTCCACAAGCCGATGGAGTATCATACAATCGCAGCTGCAGATAGCAAGCCTGCAAATGTCTTGGTTATCTCTTTTTCGACAAAAAGTCCGATGGTGAACGAATTGGCAGAACAGGTTCTGACTCTGGATGATATAGAGCGTAAAATCCTGTCATGGATAATAAGCGAGTCGGAGCTTACATGGGCAATTGTAAAGGAAGGTAACAGGATATTTCTCAAAAAGAAGAGCGATTCTCCCTTTTCCGGAACGCAGATTGTGGCAAATCTGCTAGAGATTTTCCTGATAGGCCTTATTCGGAAATGCAAGCTGAATACCAATGCTATTTCCCAACCTTTGCATATTACGAAGGTGAATGTTGAGAATCTTCATAGTGATATCGTAAATAAGGTAATAGAGTATTTCAGAAACAATATTTTCGGTAATGTAAGTCTTGATGAACTCTGCACAGGCTTCAACATCAGCAAGTCCTATCTTGAATACATATTTCACAAGGAAACGGGTAAAAGTCCTTTATCTTATTTCGGCTCAATAAAAATGGATAAAGCAAAGGAGCTTCTCCGCAGTGGTGGAATGAATATCACCCAGGTAAGTGAGATGTTGGGATTTACAACGGTACACTATTTTTCACGGCGTTTTAAGCATTTTGTCGGATTGAGTCCCAGTGAATATCTGACTTCCATAAAAGCAATGCAGACAACAGGAAAATAGCAATTTCATAGGAATATATTATAAAATTAATGTACAAACAGACAAATGCAGCTAATTGATTCGGGTTTACTCTGAAATTGAAAAAAGGCTTTTCATGCTAGAAAAAAAGGAGTGAAAACATGAAGAGATTTGTAGTATTTGTACTGTACTTACAGGTGCTTTGATGGCGGGTGGGCAGAATGAAGTGGTATTGGACGATGGTGCTTCGAAAACCTACAAAATCGGAATAAACAGCTATGCTGAGAATTTCGAATCAAGCCAAAGATATCTCTCGAGTATGAGGGCTGCGGCAGAAAAGGCAGGAAATGTTGAGCTAGTCTATACAGATTGCAATGCCGATCCTCAGAGAATGACACAGAATTATGATTCACTTATTCTGCAGCAGGTAGATGCAATTATAGATATATCATGGTTCGGCGAAGTTGGTCCTATGGCTGTCCAGAAATGTAAAACAGCAGGTATTCCTCTCATCGTCTGTGATTCACCTTTCGATACAGAATATTCATATACAATAGGAACAGACCAGTACCAGGCAGGATTGGTGGCAGGCGAGTATCTTGCTCAATATGTTAAGGATAACTGGGATGGTACCATTGATTACCTCGTCTTCGAATACTTCCAGAATGGCGGAGAACAGGTAAGAGACCGTATGCAGGGCTGTCTCGATGGCTTAAGGAACAATGGCATAAAGGTTTCTGATGACCAGGTATTCTGGTTTGATAACGAAGCCCAGACGCAGAAGACTAATCAGATTGCAAGAGACTTCCTTACAGCGCATCCAGACGCTCATAAAATCATATTTGGAACACACAATGATCCTTGTGCTATAGGTGTTGTCTCTGCAGTCGAAGCAAGCAATAGAGTTGCTGACTGTATTTCCTACTCGTGTGGAGGAGAGGATAGTGCATTGGATCTTCTCAGAGAAGAGGGCAACTGCTATGTCGGAACAGTTGACTTCCAGCAGCTGGTATATGGAGATCTCGCAATTCCTGCAGCAATTGCACTTATCGAGGGGCGGACAGATGTTCCAAGGACACAGGGCCCATCCCCGGTGATGATTGATAGAGCTTATATGGAAGCAAACAATCTTTGATTCCCTAATCCTGGAGGGGTGATGATTGTTTTCATCTCCTCTCCAGAAAGGAGATTCTTTCTATGCTTTTGGAAATGAAAAACATAAGCAAGTCTTTCCCCGGCGTAAAAGCTCTTGATAATGTCAGTCTTTCATTGGAAGCTGGGTCAATACTTGCGTTGGTAGGAGAAAACGGGGCAGAAATATAAAACACGCTGAGAATGTTGGATTCTGGCATCAGGCACATAGTTTTGTAAGGGGAAATTGGAGAAACAGCGATGAATCCTCCCCGATGATTTTGCAGAAATGCTGTCATGATATGGATATTCTCCGGTGGTTGGTGAATCGCCCATGTGTTTCTGTAAGTTCCATGGGGATGCTGTCCTATTTCCGTGAGGAAAATGCTCCGAAAGACGCTCCATCCAGATGTACCGATGGTTGTCCTGCTTCGGACACTTGCCCGTTCTCTGCAGAGCGTTTCTATCTTGGGGAAAATACAGGCTGGCCTGTTTCGGTAATCAGTACTGATTTGTCCTTAGAGGGTAGACGCAAGGCTATTGAAGAAGGTCCCTATGGTAGATGTGTATTCCATTGCGATAATAATGTAGTAGACCATCAGGTGACTATCCTTGAATTTGAGGGTGGGGCAACTGCAACTTTGACGATGTGTGCTTTTACACCTGATACGTCCCGATCCATCGAAGTTATGGGTACAAAAGGATATATAAAGGCCGATATGAGCAAAATCGGGGAAGATTCTAAAGAAAACCGTATATACATCAATAATTTCCTTACAGGGGAAACAAGAATAGTTACAGTAAATGATCATGGGCTCATGAATGGGCATGAAGGTGCTGATGTTCAGCTGACATTGGGTTTCATCGATCAGGCAGAGCGAGGAGATCTTGATGGCCGGACTTCCGTCAAGCAATCTGTTGAAAGCCACTTGATGAGCCTTGCTGCAGAAAAGTCGCGGCTGGAGCATAGACGCGTAGACATGAAAGAGATGTGGAATTGCTGATTGGCAAGAAACCTTCAAGTTATTACACATGGGCTGTTTCGGCAGCCCATTATGATTGATTCAGGAAACTAGTTTCTTGCTTGGTTTGTATTAATGTGTGTAATCCAATAATCGTACTTTGTCGCCAAGATTCTTTTCTATGATTTCCTTCATTTTCCTGGAAAATGGACAAGGATAACCTATTGGAGTTCCTTTCTGGAGGCAGGATGCGAATGCAATTGTATCAGCTCCTCGTGCGACAAGTGACTTTGCACGCAGTACAGCCTTTTTTCCAGGACATCCACCGCAGTTGCAGAATCCGATAAGCTCTATATCCTCATTCACCTCTTCGAAAACACCTTTGTGCTCTTTAATCATCCTGAAATCAGTTGTTCCCGGGCAATAATCCTCTGTCTGCATACATCTGATGATTCCGACTTTCATGATAGAACCCCTCCTATGTTTTAAATTATACGCGGTTTTTAGGTGTTCTCTATTTCGATATTGGCTGATGAAACTGATTTTTCCGATTTTATTTGACAAACGCATTTCCGTGTGGTTCCATCGAATTATGGCTGTGGTATCGAATAATCGGTTCGCAATATATGATAAACGTTTGCATATTTCTCCATTATTTCCTATCCTATATATGCAAACGTTTGCATATATCCGCGAATCTTTTCCTTTGCCGTATGCAAACGTTTGCACAGAGGAGGTCTTGGATGGCTAAGTTTGTGACACTCAGAGATGTGGCAGAGAAAGCAGGTACAACAGTCGGAACGGTAAGCTATGTGCTTAATGATCGGAAGGGAAGGTATATAAGCCAGGAATTGAGGGCTAAAGTCCTGGCGGCAGCTGAGGAGCTGCATTATATCAAATGCAATGGTGCATCCTCTCTGAAGGGAATGGATCGCAAATTGATTGGAATTCTCATACCGCAGTATGAAAACCAATTCTTCACGAGAATATGCGTTGCAGCGGAAGAGGTATTTGCAAGCTACGGCTATGATCTGATTATCTGCGATACCTTTGACAACCCAGAGAGGGAGAAGAGTATCATACACCGCCTTCTTTCCCAGCGAGTTGATGGTCTTATAGTCACCCCAAGCCTTAAGGGATCAGAGAATACAAGAATCGTGCGCGATGTAGGTCTGAATATGGTTGTTGTAGACCGACCTCTCGAAGGATTCAATGATTACTACTGGGTCTCTGCAGATAACTATGGCTGCGGTTATGTGGGAGGGGAGAATCTCAGAAAACATGGACACAGAAGCCTTATCTACGTTGGATGGGATTCCGGTATCTCGGAGCTTTCGGAAAGAGAGCGTGGTTTCAGGGATGCCTGCAAGGACTGCGAGGTCTTTACATATAATGCAGAATTCTCACCCAAAGCGTGCTATGAGGTGACGATGAAAGCTGTCAAGGAGCATCCGGAAGCTACAGCTGTCTTATTTGGCTTCAATGTCCAGGCCCAGGGCGGGGTCAATGTATTCCGCGATCTTGGAATGAAAATCGGTGAGGATATTTCTGTTAGTCTCATTGGTTCGCCGGAGTGGTCCTATACCGGGAATAACAATTTCACCCATGTCCACATGGGGGATTATGAAATCGGAAAGAAAGCAGCCGGAATTCTTTTCGATCTGATTCGGGGCAATGATGTCCCGTCAAAACGTGTAATCCAGGAGTGTACCCTTGTTGAGGGGGCTTCCGTTGGAAACATAGGAGGAGGTATAGAATGAAAAAGATTCTATCCGTTTTACTGGTTCTTGCGCTTGTCGCTTCCGTTTCCTTGTTCGCACAGGGTGGGGCCGAGGATAACTATCCAAGCAAGAATATCAACCTGACAGTCCCATATGGTGCTGGTGGAACTACAGACCTTACAGCAAGGTCGCTTGCCAATGCTATGGGTAGGGATCTCGGGGTGACAATCAATGTTGTCAATACAGCTGGAGCTGGCGGAAGCGCTGGTACTCTCAACGTTCAGAACGCTCCTGTTGATGGATATACATTGCTCGCCAACGGAATGCTCTCATTTGTTACACTGCCAATCAATGGTTATACAGACAAGACATTCCGCGACTGGGATGTCTGGATTGCTACATATGCTCCTAATGTAGTCGTTGTTCCTGCTAATTCTCCATACAACACTATTCAGGACCTGATTGAAGCAATGAGAGCAAATCCTGGGCAGATCACAATCGGTACAGCTGGTATCGGATCTGGTGGACACTTCGGCGCAGAGGTTCTCAAGAAGGTTGCAGGTGCTGATTACAAGCACATCACATATGCAGGCGGTGGCCCGGCTTTCACAGCAATCCTTTCTGGTGAAGTTGATGTAAGTACACAGCTCCTTGCAGAGAACAAAGATGCAATCATAAGCGGAGACCTCAAGGCACTCTGCACGCTTTCCGATGAGCCTATTACGATTGCAGAAGGCATGACAATTCCATCAATTAAGGAAGCTTATCCGGAAGCCGCTTCTATGCTTCCTATGGGAGAGGTGACAGGTATCCTCATTCCAAAGGGACTTGAAGAAGAGAAGCTCCAGAAGCTCGATCATGCATTTGATGTAGCTATCAATGATCCGGATTTCATCGATTTCTGCGAACTCAGAAGCTTTGATATCACTCCTTATGGAAGGAATGAAAGCCAGGCATACCTTGAGGATTTTGCTTCAAGAGTCTGCTGGATGCTCTATGATGCCGGCGCAGCTCCGATCAGCCCGGAAGAGTTTGGCATAGAGAGGTAATCGGAATTATCGGGGCCTCCAGTACTGGGGGCTCTATATCAGAGGTTTGGTCTATGGAAAGCAAAACAAAGGAGATGATTTTCTCGCTTGTGCTCATCCTTGCTGGTGTTTATATTACCATCGAGGGGTTCATGATTTATGCCCGAGCCGCAAGTGCTCCTTATTTCATCACGGAATTTACAGTTTCCCCGGGATTCGTTCCTGTAATTCTGGGTATTGCGCTGGTTTTCTTCAGTATTCTGCATTTTATCACCTGTATCAGGGATAAGGACAGAAAGCCAGGTGAGGTCATCAAGGCACGCTTTGCTGAAGCTGCTGCCTGGGTGAACGCGAATAAGAAAAATGTCGATATAGCATTCACAATCGGTGCTGTAATCATCATGGGGGTTTATACATACATCCTCATGGAGCTGCTTCCTTTCTGGGCGGCAACAGTAATCTTCCTTCTCGGTATTTTCTTCTATTTGAGAGCCGATAAATGGTGGAAGAACATTCTGGTAGCTGTATTGGGCGTCATCGCGATTGTCATAGTCTTCCAGTACTGCTTCAACGCTGCATTGCCATAAGGAGGTTAGTTGTATGGCTTTAGAATATATTGGAACAGCATTTATGACGGCTCTTCAGCCATTCAATCTGCTTGTCTTGATTCTGTCGACGCTCGTTGGCCTTGTTATGGGAGTTCTTCCAGGTCTATCTGCAACAATGGCTATCGCGCTGCTGACAGGACTTACATATAATTTCCCGACACAGACAGCTATCATTTCGCTTCTTGCAATCTATGTCGGTGCAATCTCCGGAGGTTGCCAGTCCGCAATTCTCCTTAATATTCCTGGAACTCCAGCATCGGCTGCAACAGCGCTCGATGGCCATCCTATGGCACTGCAGGGGAAAGGTGGACTTGCGATTTTCATAGCAACGACAGTTAGCTGCATCGGAACACTTTTGAGCGTTGTCTTTGTTCTTACACTGACTCCGCTCCTTACATCCCTTGCATTGAAGTTCACCAGCTGGGAGTTCTTCCTTCTCTCGATTTTCGGAATCCTCATCTGCGGTACGATTACCGCACAGGCAAGCCCTGTTAAGGGATGGATCAGCGGAATCCTGGGACTGGTTGTTGCAATGGTCGGTCTCGACACTGTAGATACTATCGCAAGATTCAGCTATGGTAGCGTCAACCTGATGTCGGGTATCCAGCTTATTCCTGTCATGATTGGTCTCTTCGGCTTCCCGGAGATTGTCAGGGCTTTTAAGCGCCACAGCGATGATCAAGTAACTAAGGCATCGAAATTCGAGATGAAGAAGGGCTTCTCCCTTATCTTCAAGAATTTCGGCAATGTCCTCAGAAGCGCTTGTATAGGTGTTGGTGTAGGTATCATTCCTGGCGTTGGCGAGGATACCGGTGGATGGCTTTCCTACTGGGCGACAAGGAGCCTTGCACCTGCGGATGAGAAGGATACATTCGGTAAGGGAAATCCTAAGGGAATCATTTCCACGGAGACTGGAAACAACTCCTGTATTGGAGGAGCTATCATTCCTGTTCTCTCGCTTGCAGTTCCAGGAAGTGCTCCGGCAGCTGTTCTGCTCGCTGCGTTCCTCATGCATGGTTATAGACCAGGTCCTCTCCTAATGTCGGAATCCCCAGATTTCCTCTACAACGTCTGTATCTATCTTGTATTTGCGTCAGTTGCGATGTGGCTTGTAGCACTTGTGCTTTCGAAGCTCACAGTTCGTCTGCTTGGCGTGAACAAGAAATATCTGATGCCGATGGTCTATGCACTGTGTGTAATCGGATCCTATCTGATCAACTATAACCTCTTTGACGTCAAGGTAATGTTCGTATTCGGACTTCTCGGAATCGTGCTGACAAGCATGAATTTCCCGGCAGCACCGTTCCTTCTTGGAGTTATCCTGGGACCGATGCTCGATTCGAACCTGCGCCGTGCGCTGCGTCTTTCCGATGGATCGTTCCTTCCGATGTTCCAGCGTCCGATTTGCATTTTCTTCCTTGCGTTTATAATCTTACTTATCCTGGCACAGCTTGGTGTTTTCAAGGTACTTAAGGGGAAGAAACTTGCAGACTGAAAAAATGGATGGAATGAACTATGCTCCTGTCTTCCAGGGTAATGCCGAGAAGGTTGTAAAACCCGGAGAATTCAGATTCTCTGTAATTGGTCTGGACCATGGCCATATTTACGCTATGGTCAACGGCCTGCTTGAAGCTGGGGCAGAGATTGTAGCTGTGGCTGACAGCGATGCAGCCAAGGCTGAGGATTTCTGTAAAAGGTATCCTGGAGCTGTAGTCAGCACTGAACAAGAGATTCTCTCAGATAAGACTATACAGCTGATAACAAGTGCGATTCGCCCTGATAAGCGAGTCGCTCTTGGCCTGAAAGCCATGGGGAGTGGCAAGCACTTTTTCTGCGATAAACCCGGTATGCTGAAGATGGAGGATATAGGGAAAGTACGAGAGGGATGCAAAGCGACAGGGAAGAAGTATATGGTTTACTTCGGAGAGAGAATCCATGTCGAAGGTGCCGTCTTTGTACAGGATATGATAGATAAAGGCCTTTTCGGGAAGATTGTCACGATAACGATTCTTGCACCGCATAGGCTTAATCCTTCTACTCGTCCTGATTGGTTTTTCGACCCCGATAAGAACGGTGGAATCCTCAATGATATCGGGTCGCATCAGGTAGAACAGCTTTTGTCCTATACCCACTCTGAGCACGCAGAAGTCAGATATAGTGCGGCTGGTAATATGCATACGCCAGACCATCCCAGATTCCAGGATTTCGGCGAAGCTGTAATCGATACGGACAGTGGTGCTTCCTGTTATGTCAGGGTTGACTGGTTCACCCCCGATGGACTCGGAGCCTGGGGCGATGGAAGGGTATTCATCGTCGGTACCAAAGCCACCTGCGAGATACGTAAGTATATCAATGTGGGGACGGACAGCAATGGCGACCATATCTTCTTCACTGACAGTGAGGGAGAGCACCATTATCAGGTGACGGGAAAAGTCGGATTCAGATTCTTCGGCCAGTTCATCAGGGATTGCCTTGATGGAACTGATAACGCAATGACAGAGGACCATGTTCTGGAGAGTATGAGGCTCGCCATAGAGTCCTCTGATAAGGCAAGGATACTTGGAGGTCTGCGCTGATGGGAAAGAAGTACGGAATAGGGATAATCGGTACAGGAGCCATAGCAAAGGTCCATGCGGAAGCTGTGCTTTCCCTCGACAATGCGAAGCTCGTTGCCTGCTATGATCTCAATAGCAATAATTCTGATTCCTTTGCCGAGAAATATGGAATCAGGAGTTATCATACAATTGAGGAATTCCTTTCGGATCTAGATGTGGATATTGTCTCTGTGACTACACCTTCAGGGGCTCACCTTGAACCCGCACTTGCAGCAATCGATGCTTTGAAGAAAGCTGTGATAGTCGAGAAGCCGCTGGAGATTACCAAGGAGCGATGTGATAAGCTGATTCAGAGCGCTCATGAGAAGGGTGTGCTGCTTACAGGTGTGTTTCAGTCGAGGTTCCATGATGCTCCACGCCTGATAAAAAAAGCAATAGATGAAGGAAGATTCGGTAAGATATCCCTCATCGATGCCCAGGTCAAATGGTACAGAACCCAGGACTACTACGACAGCGTGAGCTGGCATGGTACATGGAAGATGGATGGCGGCGGTGCGCTTATGAATCAGGGAATCCATGCCATCGACCTCCTGAGATGGTTCGGTGGTGAAGTGAAAAGGGTCTCTTCGCTCTGCAGGACAATCGGACACGAGAGAATCGAGGTTGAAGACACTGCAGGTGCTGTAATCGAATTCAAGTCTGGTGCTGTAGGTGTCATTGAAGGTACAACTGCGGCCTATCCTGGTTTCCTTAAGCGAATCGAGATCTGCGGAACCGACGGATCTGCCATTCTTGAAGAGGAAAGCCTGAAGTTCTGGCAATTCCGCAATGAGACCCCAGAGGATGAAATCATCAGGAAAAAATATGCTGATTTCACGGCCACGGGAGGTGGCGCATCGGATCCGAAGGCAATAGGATTCCACGGTCATGCCATGGCGTTCAGAAACACCATCGAAGCTCTTGAGACTGGGAAAGCTCCTGAAATCACGGGGGAGGAAGCCGAGAAATCGGTGGAGCTTATAGAAGCCATTTATCGCAGTTCCAGGAATGGAGAATGGGCGGAACTGTGAAGTACGGTTTCTGCACAGGATTTGCTACTGAGCCCCTTTTCAGTTTTGATGAGGGGCTTGTTAAAAGCATTGAAAACTGCGGATATGATTATGCAGAGCTTCCGCTCTTCACCCTCGAATCCCTTCCTGATGATATCTTTGAAACATTCAGCGAAGCTTTCAGTGCACCTGTATCATGCAATCTTGTTCCGGGGCGATTGAATCTCTATACAACCGCTGAGAATGTTCTTGAATCATATTTCTTACGGGCCTTTGCCAGAGCACGAAGGATTGGAAACCGTTTTGTGATATTCGGTAGCGGTTCTGCCCGTACATATCCGGAATCTATAGGGAAGGATGAAGCCTTTTCCTGCCTTGTTTCTCTTATTAGGAGAATCATGATTCCATCTGCATCTACAAACGGTATAACTGTGCTTGTAGAGCCACTTAAGAGGGGCGAATGCAATATAATCAACTCGCTGGCTGAAGGTGCAGAGCTTGTGGATGCAGTCGATAGCCCTTCCTTTTCATTGATGGCTGATATCTACCACATGGAAGCTAATGGGGAGAGTCTGGACGAACTGGAAGAGTTTTTCCCGCTTATTCACCATGTGCATATCTCAGAACAGGGCAGAAAGCTCCCTGAGAGAGGTTTTTCTCATTATGTTTCAAAGGCCCTTTCCATACTTCGCAATCTTGGATACTCATATGACATTTCCTATGAAACAGAAGATAGTGACAAGGAATCGGCTCTAGCTCTTCTTAAATCATATACAGTCCCTGCAGCTTGCTTGCCATAAGATATACGTGCAATTATCATTGAGCTGTGTTTGATGTCCTGGAAAGAAACGAGAAGGAATCTGCGAAGGATTATGTCCTGCGCGTGATGATAGATAATATCGTGAGCTGCAACCTTGAGCCTGGTGAGAAGATAGAAGAAGAGAACCTTCTTCCGCTTCTTGGTGTCAGCCGCACCCCGTTTCGCGAAGCCTCTCTTGAGCTGGACAGCCGGAGACTTCTGGAGATCAAGCCGAAAAGGGGGACCTACGTTTCCCTGATTGATACAGGCCTTGTGGAGGAGGTAAGGCACCTTAGAAGCACACTGGAAAGCGAGCTTGCGCGCATTGCCTGCCGTATCTTCACGCCTGAGGATATCAATCTGCTTTACGAGAACCTCGTGCTCTGGAAGATGTATATGGAGAAGAAGGATGAGAAACATATACTTCTCTACGACAAATCCTTCCATGCTGTTTTCTATAAACGAGCCCGCCTTGGTTTCTGGTATGAGCTATCTGAGCGCTATGCTCCTCTCTTCGACAGAACGACAATACTTAGTCTTCGAGTGCGTCCAACATCGAAGATTCTTTCGGATCACGAGGAACTGGTTCATGCAATAGAGAAAAGGGATGAAGCGAGGGCTGGAGCAATCGCAGAAAGCCATATGTCGCGCTATCTTGAGAACATTCCTCAGATTATCCAGGCTTATCCTTCTTACTTTGCAAAATAAGATTGCTTTCACTGTCTTGTTGTATATAATAACGAATGAAATATATAACAGGAGGGCCGTATGCTTCATTATTTTGATGCAGCTATCATCGGCGGCGGGGTCGTAGGCAGTGCGATTGCCAGAGAGCTGTCGCGCTATGAGCTTTCGATTGCTGTCATTGAGGAGAATCCGGATGTTGTATGTGAAGCAAGCGGAAGGAATTCCGCTGTGGTGCATGGTGGATTCGCTTATGATACAGGGTCTTTGAAAGCTCGTCTCTGCGTTGAGGGCAACCGGATGATGGATACTCTCTCTTCGGAACTCGGGTTCAGATTCATCCGCTGCGGCAAGGTACTGGTGGGAAACACAGATGAAGACCTCAAACAGCTTGAAAGGACAATGGCACAGGGAAAAGCAAATGGTGCTACAGGCCTTGAGCTTATAGACAGCGCAAAGCTTCATGAGCTTGTACCTGCAGTAAATGGAAGCTTCGCCATGTTCTCCAGAAATTCAGGAATCATGGATCCATTCCTCTTCACGATAAATCTTGCGGAGAATGCTGTCATGAATGGTGCGAGGTACTTTCTATCCCACAAGGTCATCTCGATAGCGAGAAAGGATGGAAGGTATGTGGTGCATACAGAAGCCGATGATTTCTCCGTCAAGTGGATATTCAATGCATCAGGTAAGGGTGCCAAGGCTATCTCCGATATGCTTGGGATCACAGGGTACAGAATCATAGGGAGCAAGGGGAACTACCTTGTCTTGGATAAGCGTCTTGGCCCGCTTCTGCCGATGCCTGTCTATCCGGTTCCTTCCAATACATATATGGGAATCCATGTCACACCGACTGTTGATGGCAATGTAACAGTCGGGCCGGATGCCGTTAATACCGATGATTTCAGTTACTATGGGGTCCCTGCAGATAAGATGGAGTATCTGAGGGAGAGTGCCTCCACCCTATGGCCGCATATAGATAAGAAGGATGTTATCAGGACATTCTCTGGAATCCTTTCGAAGTGGGTAGACGAAAATGGTGTCATACAGGATTTCAAGATAGAAGTACGACCCGATCTCGCCCCTTGTGCTGTGAACCTCATAGGCATTGAATCGCCTGGGCTTACGGCTGCGGTCCCTATAGCAAGATATGCCATATCTCTGATGGCAGAATATACCAGTCTTAAAGAAAAGAAAGATTTCAATCCGGTACATGAAAGTGCTAAGAGATTTGCCGAGATGGATACAGCTGAGAGGGAAAAGGCAATCAAGGCAGATTGCAGATATGGCTCACTCGTCTGTTCCTGCGAGAAGGTGACGGAAGCTGAGATTATAAGGGCAATCCACAATCCGCTGGGTGTGCATACGATGACAGGCATTAAATACCGTACAAGGGCAATGATGGGGGGCTGTCAATCTGGTTTCTGCCAGATGAAAATCGAGAAGCTTATTGAAAAAGAGCTTGGAATCAGGCCGGAGGATGTTCGCTATCTCAGGACTTCATCGTGGGTTCTCTCCGGGAAGATGAGGGAGGGTTGAAATGTTCGAGAAAAAGGATGTTGTGATAATCGGTGGAGGGCCTGCTGGACTTTCTGCTGCAACAGCCCTTTACAGGCTCGGGGTAAAAGATATCGTTATCCTGGAGCGTGAAAGCAAGCTTGGGGGTATTCTCAGACAATGCATACATGATGGATTTGGCCTTCAGCGGTTCGGAAAGAGTCTCTCAGGTCCCGAGTATGCCCAGGTTTTCATAGATGAAGTGATTGAGAACCATATTGAGTACCATACCGATGCAACTGTTGTCACATTGGCTCCTGACAGGAGAATAGAAGCCGTGACACCTGAAGGCGTGCTCAGCTATTCTGCCAGGGCTGTTGTACTTGCAATGGGATGCAAGGAACGTTCACGCGGCTCGATAATGATTCCCGGTGAACGGCCCAGCGGTGTATTCACAGCAGGAAGCGCCCAGGCTTATATGAATATCTACAACAGGATGCCGGGTAGGAATGTCGTAATACTTGGAAGCGGGGATATCGGGCTGATAATGGCCCGTCGGCTTACGCTTGAAGGTGCTCATGTCGCTGCAGTATTCGAAATCCAAGATCATCCCAATGGCCTTGAGCGTAATATTGTTCAGTGCCTGAATGATTACGATATACCGCTCTATCTTAAACATACTGTCACTGATATACACGGTAATTCCAGGCTTGAAGGCGTGACGGTAAGCGAGGTCGATGATAGCTGCGTTCCAATAGAAGGAACCGGAAAAATCTATCCATGCGATACTCTCATACTATCGGTAGGGCTGCGGCCGGATAACGGACTTCTGAAAGATGCCGGAATTGAGATTGACCCGAGGACAAACGGTGCCATCGTCAATGAGCATCTCATGACATCGATTCCCGGGATTTTCTCATCGGGAAATGTTCTTCATGTTCACGATCTCGTCGATTTTGTTTCGCTGGAATCTGAAGCGCTGGCAGAATCCGTTTCCCGATTTATTTCCGGCACTCTCTCGCATGACCGTGATATTTCCGTCAAATGCGGCAGTGGCATTGGCCACACAGTTCCACAAAGAGTTTCCTCCGGCGATGGCTTTTCCCTGTCCCTCAGAGTCAGTTCAGTGATGAATGATGTGGTTATCAAGGTGAGACAGGGGGAACGCGACATACTGCAGAGAAAGATGCGCAAAGCGAATCCTGCGGAGATGATAAGGCTTGATATAAACAGTGGTACAGTCCTTCCGTCTGAAGATCTGGAGGTGTTAGTAGAATGAAAAAGACGTTTACGTGCATTATCTGTCCCAATGGCTGTTCTTTGGATGTTGATTATGATGGGCAGAATATCATTGTGAAGGGAAATCTCTGCAAAAGGGGAGAGATATATGCGAAGGAGGAGATTATCGCCCCGAAGCGTACTATTTCCTCCTCGGTAAGGCTCATTGATGGGGATATGGAGATTGTCAGCGTACGTCTTTCCAGTCCTGTTCCCAAATCCATGATATTCCCGATTATGGAAGTGATTAAGAAGACTCGGGTGACAGCGCCTGTGCATATAGGGGATGTGCTTATACATGATGTGCTTTCAACTGGAGCTGATGTGATTGCGACACGGAATGCGGAAAGAAGGAGCTAGCAGCCTTTTACTTTAGTAAAAAATATCTTCTGTAACATGGCGAATACCTTCTGATGGCTTTGTGAATGGTATGGGTATCAAAAATATCGAGTTGTATATGTCCCGATGGATTCTAGAATAGTTATTAGAAACATAGAAGGAGGTGAAATATGTCAGGTATTGGTCTGATTATTTCATTCGTTATTGCCATCATCGTGATGATTGTGGCAATAAGCAAATTCAAGCTTCACCCATTTATTGCTCTCATGGGTATCTCGCTCATTCTTGCAATAGTCGTAGGCATACCGCTCGCGAATATTCCAAACATGATTGGAACAGGATTCTCAGGTACATTCAGCAGCATCGGTATTGTCATTATCCTCGGTGCTCTCATTGGTACGATACTTGAGAAGACTGGTGGAGCCCTCAAGCTTGCAGAGATGGTTGTTCGTCTCGTCGGCAAGAAGCATCCGGATCTTGCTGTCGAGCTGATGGGATGGGTTGTTTCGATTCCTGTATTCTGCGATTCCGGATTCGTTATCCTCGACCCTATCAGAAGCGCTCTTCAGAAGAGGACCGGATATTCCTCCGTTGCCCTTACAATCGCACTTTCTGCAGGTCTTTATACATCCCATGTATTCATCCCGCCAACACCGGGCCCGATTGCCGCAGCTAGCTCCCTTGGTGTAGGAGATCATCTGCTTATGGTTATGGGCATTGGTGCTCTTGTTTCAATTCCATGTCTTATCGCCGCATATTTCTATGCAAACTACATCGGAAAGCGCGTTAAGACCATCGAGGATAAGAATGAAGTCAGCCAGGCTGAGTATGAGAAGCTTCTCAAGAGCTTTGGAAAGCTTCCGGGCGGATTCATGGCTCTTTCTCCCATCATCATTCCTATCATCTGCATGGCACTTGGTTCTATTTCATCGATGGCAGGCTGGACAGGTGCTGTTGCAACGCTCTGTACATTCATCGGAACTCCTATCATAGCTCTGGCTATCGGAACGATATTCGGCGTTATACTTCTTGCACAGAGACACCAGATGAAGGATTTCTATTCAATCGTCGATGAAACTCTCAAGACTGTTGGTCCTATTCTTTTCATCACAGCTGCAGGCGGTGTTCTTGGCAAGGTAATCTCGGAAGCCGGTTTTGTAGGCTATATGCAGGAGCACGCAGCTGTACTTGCGAAGGTTGGAATCTTCTTCCCATTCCTCGTTTCCGCTATTCTCAAGACTGCACAGGGCTCATCTACAGTCGCTCTCACAACCACAGCCGGTATCATGGGTATGATTACAGATCCAGGTTCGATGATGAGTCTTCTCGGACTTACATCGCCAATAGCTGGAACGCTTACTGTCATGGCTATAGCGGCAGGTGCAATGACTGTATCCCATGCTAATGACTCCTATTTCTGGGTTGTCACGAAGTTTGGTCACATCGATATGGAGGATGGCTATAAGACACAGTCCGCAATGACTGGAATCATGGGCGTTGTCGGAATGCTCTTCGTCTTCATTCTCTCGCTGTTCCTTATCTAAGGTAAATCTATGAAGAAAGCTGTATTGATACCAGATTCGTTCAAGGGAACCATGTCCAGCAGTGAGATTATCCAGATAATGAAGGCGAGGATCCTTCACTATCATCCCGAATGCGAAATCGTCTCAATACCAGTAGCTGATGGCGGGGAGGGAAGTGTTGATTCCTTCCTTGCCGCCCTTGGCGGAGAGCGGATTAGCATTAGGACGAAAGGCCCTTGGAACGAGGAAATTGACAGCTTCTATGGCATCCTTCCAGATGGAACAGCTGTAATAGAGATGGCAGCTTCTGCAGGCTTGCCCCTTGTCGGAGATAGGCTTGATCCTTCAAGAACCACGACCTATGGCGTCGGAGAGCTTATTCTCGATGCCGCTGCAAAAGGAGTTAAGAAGCTTGTCATAGGGCTCGGAGGAAGCGCAACGAACGATTCCGGATGCGGAGCCGCCGCAGCTTGCGGGGTCTCGTTCTTCGATGAGGATGGAAACAAGTTCATCCCCGTTGGAGAGACGCTTGATAGAATTGCCCATATAGATACATCAACCATGGATGATAGGGTTAAGAAAATGACCATCATCGCGATGTGTGATATCGATAATCCATTCTACGGGGGCACAGGAGCTGCCGCTATCTTCGGACCGCAGAAAGGTGCAGATCCTGAAATGGTGAAATCCCTAGATAAAAAGATGCGGCATCTTGCTGCTGTTATCTCGAAGGAAATCGGTATAGATCTGCAGGCAATCCCCGGAAGTGGTGCTGCTGGCGGAATGGGCGGAGGAATGAAAGCCTTCTTCGGCGCTTCTCTTGAAATGGGAATCGATGTTGTCTTGAACACTACAGGTTTCGAGAAGCTTGCGGAGAATGCTGATGTTATCTTCACCGGAGAGGGAAAGATAGATACCCAGTCATTGCGTGGCAAGGTCGTTATCGGTGTTTCCAGGAGGGCTAAGAAGATGGGAATTCCTGTAGTCGCAGTCGTTGGTGATATCGGGGACGATATCCAGGCGGCATACGATGAAGGTGTTTCCGGAATATTCTCCATAAACAGGGTGGCTATCCCTTATAAGGAAGCTCGCACAAGAGCAAAAAGCGATATGGACCTCACTATGGATAACATCATCAGGTTCATGGATTGTATCGGAAAATGATTGGTGGCACGGTGTAAATAGCCGTGCACCTTTGTATTCATTAGTGCATCGGGTAGAGAAATATGCTTGACATCAGGGAATTGACATCATTCTGTCAGGAGCTTGTGGAAGCTGTATCAAAGCTTATCGGCGGAAAGACGATAAACATAATGGATCTCGATGGGGTAATCATAGCTTCTACTGATAAATCAAGGATAGGTAATATTCATACAGGGGCAAGACACGTTGTATCCGCTGGCCATGATCTTGCCATTACAGAGAATCTCCTGCCGAATTATCCCGGAGCAAAGGTCGGATACAATATGCCTTTGACATTTCACGGGAAGATCATAGGCGCTATCGGAATGTTCGGATTGCCTGAACAGGTAAGGGATCTTACAAAACTGCTGAAGATATATGCTGACAAGTATTTTGAGCTCCAGGGAACAATGGAAGCGAAGCTTGTCGATTTGTCGCTCAGGTCCAAGCTTTTCGGGCTTTTGACAGCTGAGAATGCCGATATAAAGAATATTGAAGATGTGATGGAACTTCTCGATGTTTCATTCATATTCCCCGTTACTTTTGTCAGGATATCGAAAAGGCGAACCGATTCAGAGAATATCCATTTCGATAAGCTTCTTTCTGCGATGCAGTCTATGAAGCTTCTCGATTCTAAGCATGATTTCTGGAGCATTGAAGCTGATTCTCTATCAATAATCTTCAGCTCAGATATCAGGATTTCCGATATCATGGGCATAGATGAGGTCGCGGAATGCCGCGTGATAAAACCCCTCGCTGCTTCTGATTATGTAGCAATTAGCAAAGCATCCTCTGCCGCGCTATGGATTGACAGGAATATGGACGATAAGTTCGTTGATCTTGCAGACAGGAGGACAAGGCTGAGGTATATGCTTTATCAGTCTGCATTCTCCAATGGGGATATCATAGATTCTTTCATATGCGAGATGCAGCGCTATCTCAATGATAAGAACCTCATGAAATGCATGGCGGCTGTGAAAAGCTACTACGAGAATGATATGAGCGTCACTGCCGCATCTGATGCATTGAAAATACACAAGAACACCTTGCAGGCAAGGGTAAAAAGGGCGTTGGAAGCTGCAGGTATAGAGGATTATCCTATATCGGAGAAGATTTACCTCATGAATCTTATTCAGATTAGACTGGAATCCAACATGAAGAAATGTGATAAAGACAAGGTGATTTTCCGGAAATAGAATTTTGCTCCTAGTTGATTTCCTCTATGTAGGAAACATAATCGAGAGTTCTGAATGCCTCTATAATCTGGCGATGCTTCTTGTACTTCCTCAGTTCTTTGCTACTGATAGTGAAGGCTACGGTATATACGCTTAGCCCGGAGTTGAGATATGCAGGATTTAGTTCGATATCATCAATCTGCATTCCCAGCCGCCTTATAGTTGTCGAGAATTTCTGCAGGTCATTCTTGCTTTTGAGCTCGAGTTGGACTTCCAGATGGTTTGATCTGTCCCTGAGCAAGGTTTCCAATGTGGAGAGCAGTGATAACGTACAGATTAATGCAAGGAATGAGACAATTGCCAGAATATACATTCCCATGCCGATTGAAATCCCTATTATGCTGCACGCCCATAAACCTGCTGAAGTCGTAAATCCCTTCAGCCTTCCTTTTGAATTCATGAACATCGAAGGGCAGGAGATTACTGCGACGCTTACAATCACTGAAGGTATTATCCAGGAAGAAGGGTGGCCTAGTAGGATAAGATATTCCTCTATGATTGCTGCGGAAGTGGATGCTATTGCGATTGATACGAATGTACGCATTCCCGCAGAGTGTCGTTTGATTGACCTTTCATAACCTGTTCCTGCAGCAAGGAGCGCGGAAAGTATGATTCTGAATATGACGGAAGTGGTTGTCATTTCTGTCATGAACTGGTTGAGCGTATCAAGCACCATGTATTTACCTCCTTGCTCTTGCTGCAAACAATGCATATTGTTCTTCAGCCGCTTCCTGAAAGGCCTTTTCTTCTGGGGAGATTCTATCCTTGGAGAGATCTTCCTGGATTATCTTAATTTGCTGGATTAGAAGATCTACTGCATCCATTGTTTTCCCTTCTATTTTCTCTTCTGGAACAATATCCTCAATCCTTGTGGAGTATGAGCGGGATAGATAGAGTGCAAGCTTGGAGCAACCTGGTCCAAGAAGTTCATAGAGTACACTGGATGCGAGGATTACTGTTTCCAGAGCTTGACCTGCACTGCCACCGAGTGCTCTGGCGCCTAATGCAGCAAGGCCTATTGCGACACCTGCCTGAGGTATAAGGGCAAGCCCCAGGTAGTTTCTTATTTCTTTGCTTTTATGCGTGATAAGCGCACCAATTGCAGCGCCTGCATACTTTCCTGCAATTCTTGAGATGAAGTATGAGATGCCTACGACAAGCAGCGAGACACTTCCAAATGCTGCTGTCTGTCCTCCTATCATATCGAGCTTGAAGGCGAGCCCTGACCTGATGAAGAAGAGCTGGAGGATTGGCGGGGTGAAATAATTGAGCTGCATGAATAGTTTGCTGTCATTGGTAGCGTTTATATAAACGGTGCCCATTGCCATGCACCCAAGCAAAGGAGATACATCAAGGACCGAACAGATGCCGCAGAATGCGAATATTATCGATACTGAGATTATCAGGCGGTTATCGTCGGAGTGTTTTCTGTACAGGAGAAGCTTGAGCAGAAGGCCGAATAAGCTTCCGAGAATGAATACAGCAACATTGATTCCTATTGGTTTTAGAATGCTGAGCGCATCGACCTTTGCTCCCATGTTCAGCGCTATTGCCAATGATATAGCGACGGAATAGAGTACCAGCCCTACGGCATCATCAAGGGCCACAACCTGAAGCAATGTGTCTACGAAATCACCATGTGCTTTGGTCTGCCTTATTGTCATCATTGTCGATGCGGGGGCTGTGGCAGACGCAAGAGCTGCCAGAACAAGGGAGAATGATAGGCTTACACCGAGTAGGTAGTAAGTGACATTGAATACAGCAACAGATGCCATGCAAGCTTCAAATACAGTCAGGATGACCATCTTTATGCCGTTCTTCCTTAGTGTTGATAGCCGGAAGAATTCTCCTGTGCTGAAAGCGATGAAGGCCAGTGCGATATCTGATAGAAAATCCATATTGTCAATTACTGCCTGAGGTATCAGATTCGTGCAGTATGGTCCTATTAATATCCCCGTGATTATGTATGCAGTTACGTTGGGAAGCTTTAGTTTCTTTGTAATCCGTGTCATCGCAAAGCCCAGGAAAAGCATCAGGGCCAGCGAGATAATAATAGCTGCTATCGGGTTCGACAGCATTGCGTTCTGTAGGATTTTTATCATCTAGCACCTTCTTCTTGAATTTGATGAAAAACATGGTATAGTTGCTTTTGGATAAAGTGAAATTATTTTATTTTGTGAATCAATAAATATTATTTATGGAGATTTTACGATGTTAAGTATAAGGACACGGACTCTTATAGAGGTCGCTGAGACAAGAAATTTCACTAAAGCTGCAGATATTCTATGCCTTACTCAACCTGCAGTGAGTCACCACATAAGCCAGTTGGAGAAAGATCTTGGCGTTCCTTTGTTTATCAGGAAGAAAAGTGGCCTAGAACTTACTCCTGAAGGTGAAATTGCTGTGAAATACGCGAAAAGGATGAGCGTTCTTTATAATAAACTTCTCAAGGAACTTACCGATATAGAGCAGCAGCCAATGAAGCTTACAGTTGGAATTACCCACACAGCAGAGAGCAATTTCACGACGGAGGTTCTGGCGAGGTGCAGTGGTTCTTCTGAGAATGTAAGTATAATGGTTCTCACTGATACGATAAAAAATCTTTATAACAAGCTGGGAAATTATGAAATCGATCTCGCTATTGTTGAAGGAACGGGCTGCCCTGATAATTTCAATTCAGTTGTTCTGAATACAGATTTCCTCGTATGTGTAATGGCCGCAGATAATAGGCTTTCACGCAATGCGATAGTTACTCTCGATGAAATCAGGAATGAGCCCTTGATACTGCGTCTGCCAACATCGGCAACACGTATCCAATTTGATTCTGAGCTTCGTAATCTTGGTGATTCTCCGGAAAACTTCAATATAATCCTTGAGGTCGATAATATAGCTACTATCAAGGATCTGGTAAAAAAGAACCTTGGTATTTCAGTTCTTCCCAGAAGCGCCTGTTTGAAAGAGATAAGAAAGAAAAGCATGGTTGCTTTGCCCATCGAGAATCTGAGCATGGCTAGAGAGACTAGGCTTGTATATAACAAGGACTTCTCCAGAATGGATATTCTGCAGGTGATTACAGAGACGTATCGCGAGACACTGGAGCTGGTGCATTATAGCTTATCTGTATAGGGATTTCTCCAGATGGAATGAACTCTTCAAGTTGAACCAAAAACCAATTTAGAGGGTTTAATCATGAAGATAAAAAAAGAGCCCCCGCGCGGATTTGAACCGCGGACCTCAACCTTACCATGGTTGCGCTCTACCGACTGAGCTACAAGGGCAAAAGCTTTATGTAATCGCTTGTGATAAAATACCAGCTATATGTAATAAAAGCAAGGACTTTTTATTCATAAAATTTAACAAACAGCTTTTCAGAGTTGTTGCACTTTTGTCACAGTCCATAAAAATCTGTCACATTTATTATATTTCCTTGTGCATAGTGTAATTATTTTCTATTCATCTTCTTCCGGCTTTTCCATGATTATTCATAGCACCGTTTCTTTCTGCTTCTCATATCTGGACCTGATTGGCCTTTGGTATCCATGCTTGGAAATCAATGAAACGAACTTTGGTTGATTCTCCTCCGAGAGATAGATCATATCATCCTGACACATTGCCACAAGGGATGAGAGCTGTGGTATTTCTTTCATCAGTTTCTCAAATGCTTCCTTGTTCTCAACCTTCAGAAGCTGTCCTTTCGATACGATATCAGTAAGCACATAGGACTCTTTTACAGTCTCGAAGAATTCCTTCCAGTTCCCAGGTGGCTCTGGTGCTATAAGACTCTGGAACTTCTCTATCCTCTCTGCTATCCCTCGCGGTGTCTTGCAGCCAGAGGTGAATGAAGAGAGTGTTACTTTGTATCTTATTTCCCCGATTGGCTGGGCAATTTCAGAGAGGAAATTCTTGATATCGAGATCCTTTCCCTTGTATGTGATCAGGAGCAGGTTTTTATCAGCTACCGGCTCCGAGAATTCTTTCGCTATTTCTGGCTTTGAATCGTGTATGCCTAGAATCCACTCGCCAAGTGCAGTGACTCTTATCGCATCGAGACAATCGAATGCTGAGTAAGGACTCTTCCTGACTTTTGTTTTCTGGACAGTAAGCCGCGGTTTTTTCTCTATGATCTCAACGCAACCGAATAGGGCTAGGGTATATATGTACCCGAAGAGTATTGGCCGCTCTATTAGCATATCGTTCCGCGATGAGAAATCATCAGCTATATTGCCGTCGCAGAACCCAACGATGTTCATCGTACAGAAATCCCAGAAGTTTGGTATAGCCAAGCCCCTGATTCTAGCTGTTGATGACTTGTAATATGCCCAGATATCATCTGCAGAATACCATTGTCTGCTCTCAAGTCTCTTGAGAATGTTAATCAAAGATTGCCGGTAGTAAGTTGAGATTCTCGGATTCTGTACCTCTATTTCCTTTTTGTTGAATTTCAGATGGAACAGGAAGAAATCAATTTCTATTGTATTTCCCTGGTCTTCCACCCATTTTCCTACAATCTCCTTGAGACTCAGTTGTTTGCGATTGTACAGCGAATATTCGCTGACAAGTGCAATCAACAGCTTATCTTTCTGAAAGCCCCAGTCCTCAGCTTCTAGATGTGAGGTTCCGGTCTTTCCGATAAGGCTGTCCTTTTTCAGTTTCTCGATATTCTCATATGAGTATCCGATACGATTGTCCTGGAAATAGCGGACAATATCTTCTGCAGTATCTTCATCGGTGAATGATGGTGTTTCTCTGCTGACAGGTTGCGGAAAGAATGTGGGCTCTTCTCTGAATACCTCATAGATGAGTATTTCGGCTATGCCTGTAAAACAAAGATAGTCTGAAAGATAGTCATCGAATGAGTTCAGACGGTAGCTCCAGTAACTGTGCCCATATCGGCAGCCGATAGCGGGAAAACACAGTGCCTGGATAAGAGTCGCATACTCTGATTCCTTGAATGCATTCATTGTTCCTTTTGTATCGATTATGAAGTCGGATAGCGTGGTTCTATCAGTTTTGTTTATGAAAGACAGCAATGTCATGAATTCATCATCATTCTGCATATTCTCTTTTATCTGAGACCTTGTTGCGTTCTTCAGATAACTGTTGAGACCTTCTTTGTTGTCATTGCCTGCAAAAAGCGAAAGGAACCTTCCTTCTGTGTCGAGGTCAAGGTTGCCTGCACCCTCTGACGCTATATCTACAAGCAGGTTTACGGTCTTTGTAATGAATTCAGGAAAGTCGTGCTCTGTTATCATAACTATCTCTCTTTCAGATATGGTAGCCCATATCATTTATGAATCTGGAGAATTTCCCGATGTCTCTATTGCTTACGTACAGCAGATTGCCTTCCGTTCTTCTGGCAAGCTTCGAAGAAATTATCTTGTCCATCAGGTCATCATCCTCTACATCTAAAAGCACTCCTTGGTCTATCTGCTTCACCACTTCATAAGAATTGATTACAGAGTCGAGGAACTTTTGCCAGTTTTCAGGAGGAGATGGAAAGCGATAAATGAATTCCTCGATTCTCTCTTCCGCTTCTTCCCGGTTTTCGGCGCCTTGGGTGAATGATCTGAGAGTCACTTTGTATCTGACAGGGCCAATCGAATCCGCAATCGATGAAAGGAAGCTCCTGAGTTCTATTGATTTCCCATTGTATGTGATGATAAGCAGGTTTCTGTCGAGTACAGGCTCGGAGAATTCCTTCTTTATTTCTGGCTTTTCCTCCGTTAAGCCCAGCATCCATCGGCCATATGCCGAAACAGATACTGAATCAAGCGCATCGAATGGGGAATATGGGACAAGTTTCCTGGCGCTCTTCTTTACCGTAAGCTGCGGTATTTTCTCTGTAATGTCCAATACGCCTAATAGAAATAGGGTATAGAGCATCCCTGAGAAAATAGGGCGTCTTACAAGCTCATCAACTCTTGCTTTTGCCCTTGTTTCTGTATCAAGGGTATTATCGGGGATTCCATCTTCAAATCCTGCTATGTTCTTCGTCGATAGGAATGGCCAGATCTGCATTTCCGTTTCCAGCAGCGATATCGGTGCAGTCGAATTCCTGTATGAGATCCAGAGCTCCTCTGCACTGTACCATGCACTTTCCTCCAGCTTGCAAAGGAGATTCCTCAGTGCTTTCTTCCAGTACTTTCCGATGGATGGTTTCTTAAATAGAACTGGAATAGTCCCAAGGGATGGCGAGAGAAATGAGAGATAGTCATATACTGCGAAGCAATCGGTATCTGCAAGCCATTTCCGGAGTATGTCCTTCGCGTTATCGCTTTGCTTGCCGTAGCTTATGACAATGGATTTGAAAAGATTTTCCTTGTTGAATCCATACTCATCTGCTTTCAGTGGAATAAGGGCTGTCTTTCCTGCAAATGCATTCCCAAGTATGAGAGACACTGCTTCATCGACTTGGTCTGAGAATGTTATCTGTCCCTCCTTCGGCGGTGCTTTAGGAGTGGGTGGATTAACTGGCGTATACAGTTCATGATATAGCATCTCAAGGGGAAGAAGCGGCCTGCATATATCGCGGTCTTCTCTGTTATAAACCTCTGCAATGTGAATGATGTCCTGACTATATCCCGGAAACAGCGCTCTGATATCTTCCTCTGTCATCCTTTCCGTCTTCATAGCTCTGATGAGCCGTGGAAAATCTGGATTGATCTGTTTGAGTATTGCGTCTTTCGGTTGTTTCAGAAAAGCTTTCAGCTCTGTTTTTGCCTTGCATTCATCGGAAATAGGCTTTCCTGTGATAACAGAGTAGATATATCCGACATTGTTGTTTGATGTAAGGAGCTCAGTATCGAAATCGATAAACAAATCATCTGCAATCATCATTCAAGCAGCTCCTCAATCTCATCTTCTGTAAGAGTCTTCAGCGCTGTACCGTCGGATGTTATGAGCGCGGAGGAGAGTTCCTTTTTCATGTTCTGGAGTTTCAGTATTTTCTCCTCGATAGTGTCCTTTGCGATAAGCCTGTAACAGAATACCGGATTTTCCTGTCCTATCCTGTGAGTTCTGTTTATTGCCTGGTCTTCTGCTGCCGCATTCCACCACGGGTCGAATATGAAGACATAATCTGCCGCAGTCAGATTCAGGCCTACACCGCCTGTCTTCAGCGTCATGAGGAATACTTTTGTCTGTGGATCGGTCTGGAAGCGTGCGACGAGGTTCTTTCTGTCCTGTGTCGCTCCTGTCATGGTAACAAATCCTATACCGCATTCCGAAAGGTCCTCCCCAAGCTTTTCTATGGTATCCAGGAACGAGGTGAATATAAGGGCCTTGTGGCCATTTGCCGTGATTTCTGGCAGTACGGCTTTAAGATACTCGCGTTTTGCGGAAATAGTATCTGTTTCCATTTTGCCTTCCGGAAGCGCCGCAATCTGCCTGAGCTCCGTGAGTGCCTGCAGGATTATGAATGTTGACTTATCCCTTCCGTTCCTGCTCAGTTCACCATTCACCTTTTCCCTGAGATCAATCCGCCTGGATTCGTAGAAAGCTTTGTGCTCATCTGTCATCTCTATATATGCAATCTGCTCCGTTTTCTCCGGAAGTTCTTTGAGCACATCTTTTTTCAGTCTTCTCAAGATGAAAGGATATATCCTCATCCTAAGCTCTTTCTCAGCTTCCTTGTCATCATTCATGATGGGTTTGACAAAGTCTCTCTCAAAGGCGGAGAGCGAAGGGAAGATAGCGGGGTTAATGAATCTGAAGAGCGAGAAAAGCTCTCCTAAATCATTCTCAATCGGAGTCCCTGACATTGCGATTCTGTGCTTTGCGTTCAGGTTAAGAACTGCCTGTGCAGTCCTTGTATTGAAATGCTTTACTATCTGGGATTCGTCGAGTATTACATAGTAAAACTGAAGTCCTGAAAGCTTGTCGATATCATTTCTCACAGTCGCATAGCTGGATACTATTATCTTGTTTCCAGTGCTCTGCAGAGCTTCTATATTGCGCTCAGGCCCGTAGTATAGGACTGGGCTAAGGCCAATCCCGAATTTTTCTATTTCTGATAGCCAGTTGTATATGACGCTTTTGGGAACAATTAGAAGGGAGGGAGTGGCCGCTTCTTTGAGCACATCATTCAGAAGCGCTATTACCTGCACCGTCTTTCCGAGTCCCATCTCGTCGGCAAGACAGCCACCCATCCCAGAGTCATGAAGATACCTGAGCCACCTGTAGCCATCCTCCTGATACCCCCTGAGCTTGGATGTTTTTATTCCCGTGTTATATTCAAGATTCTTGATGGAGTTGAAGCCTTTGTAGAATTTCCTGACGCTTTCCGTTCCTTCCCCTTCTATGCTTATTCCTTTTGCCTCCTCAAGGTATGGCAGGTCATATTTCGATACAACTGCCTTGCCGTTTCTGTATCTGACGATTCTCTCAAGCTTTCTGATGAATGCTGATTCGATATAGGCCTTGCTCTTGTCATTCAGAAGTACATAGCCTTCATTCTTCCTGTATGATGAGAGGAAGGTTTCAAGATCCATTGTCTCTCTGCCGATTTCCACGGAACCATCACCCTCGAGGAAATCTACACCTGAAGTGAACCTGAAATGGACTGCAGGGCGGGCATACCTTATTCTGTATTTAGTCAGAACCTCTGCATGGTAGAGTGCAAATGAAGCGGCGAGCTCTGAAAAGCGAGTGGAGAGGAAGTTCTCTGCAAATGGTCCATCTATTATGAAGTAACCATTTTCTTCGTACACAGAGTTCTTTGTATTTCTGCCGAGCATTTTCATGAAAAGTTTTACGGGATCTTCCAAGAATACTATATCCCTTATCTCTAATGTTTTGTCATCTTCGTTTACATCGACCTTCCTTGTGATGTTGTTCTTGCATATCGTACCTGCGGCAAAACCGTCTATGTGGGAATCCGTAAGAACATGGAGGTATCCGTATTCATCGATTTCCTGGAAAATCAGGGCAGGGGAAGCGGCAATAGGTTTCTTCTCGATGGTCTGGTATCCGTCCATCGTCAGCTTTATGCCATCGTTCTTTGACAGGAGCACAGACAGAAATACTCCAAGGTCGCTTTTCCTTACTGTTGTCTCTTGAAGCTTTTTCAGAGCCCCGATGTTTTCATGAAAGCCTTCGATTTCAACCAGCTCACTGCCTGAGAGAATCATGTTGTCCGCAATTGCATCCACTCCTCCCTCTGTGCCTGCTATGGATACAGAGAAAGAAACATTTCCATCGTGCTCTGATGCATTTACGGATAGTGTGTGTATTCCTTCGAGAAGCGTAAGCTCGTTTCCATTTTCATCTATCAGAAGCCCCATTGCGGCAGCCCGGCGCAGGAAGCGTGCATCAGCCTTGATTCCCGCTTTGCCATGTTCCCATGAATTCTGGGAAATTGAATCATATTCCCTTATGAGGATCCGTTCATTTCCTGCATATTGCCTGAAATCCGGATTCTGCTTTCCTCCATTGACGGTAAGATACATTTCCCCGTTCTCTGATAGAACAGCCTTCACTCTGCCTGATTCCTGAGCTTTCATGATTATGATTATAAATCATTGCATATTCAATGCAAAATAAACATTATAAAGAAATAATAAATACCAAATTAGGTATAAAATATTTTAATTAATATTGTTATTGTTCATATTTTCTCCTCAGAGTATCATCAAGGCGGAGGAAGATATGTCCGACGTACAGAATGTATTTTATGGAAAGGATTATCCTGCAAAGGCTGCAGGTGATGGCGTTACAAGGAAGATTCTCGCACACTCTGATAACCTCATGGTCTGCGAGATGCATTTCGCTACAGGTGCTGTAGGTGCTCCCCACAGCCATCCGCACGAGCAGATTTCCTATGTTATTTCAGGAAAGTTTGAGTTCACGATCGGTGGAAAGAAGATTGTTGTAGGCCCCGGTGATACAACTTACAAGGAGCCTAATGTTGTCCATGGAGCTGTTTGCCTTGAAGAAGGTGTTATGCTCGATATCTTCACACCGGAAAGGAAGGATTTCCTCTCCTAATCAGAAGAATGCTGTGGCAATAACTGCCGTTATTATCCCGGCAAAGGAGAGGGCTATGCTGCTCATCGCTCCAATGTCCTCTCCAAGTTCTATTGCCTTCGATGTGCCCACTACATGACTTGCGGTTCCGATGGCAACTCCCTGTGCGATTCTGCTTTTTACCCTGAAGAGTTTTATCATAAGGGGAGCTAGGATGTTGCCGGCAACTCCTGTAAGAAGGAGAGATGTTACGGTAAGCGACCTGATTCCTCCCAGCGTCTCCGATACTGCGACGGCAATCGGTGTTGTCACGCTTTTGGGAAGAAGGGAGGATGTGAGTGTGCTGTCTATCCCTATAACCGTTGCCAGTGCAAGTATCGATAAGAGCGATGTTATGCTGCCTGCTACCGTTCCAGCCAGTATCGATACTATATGTTTGCCTACCAGTTTCCTCTGTTTATAAATTGATACTGCAAGAAGCGCAGTGACAGGGCCAAGGAACATATTAATAATGGTGCCTCCTTCGTTGTAAGCGGAGAAGGGTATTCTGAAGATCAGGAGCACGCTGATTATCATTATCTCCGATACGAGAAGGGGATTGAAGACGGCTTTTCCTGTTTTCCTGCTTGCCGCTACTCCAAGAGCATAGCTG
>CALXXO010000003.1 GCA_944392705.1 uncultured Spirochaetaceae bacterium | reverse complement strand
GCAAAAGGACCGCCATGCACAAAAGCCGGTGTTCCTCCAAGTGTCTGTACAAGGTTCGGCTTGATTGCATCTTTAAGAAGCGTACATACTGCTCCTGTCACATTCAGGTCTGATACACGTACAAGTCCTCCGGAATACTTTCTTGCGACGATGAGTCGGGATACTCTCTTCTTCAGATCAGCCATATCCTCTGCAAGACAGAGTGTTGCCATTATCTCGCTCGCCGCTGTTATATCGAACGACTCCTCCCTTGGTGTTCCGTTATTCTTTCCTCCAAGCCCGGATACTATGAACCGTAGCTGCCTGTCATTCATATCGACACATCGGCGCCAGTAAACTCTTCGGGGATCTATCCCGAGAGGATTGGAGTGTTCTATCGAGTTGTCTATCATGGCAGCAATGAGATTGTTTGCAGCGCTTATTGCGTGCATATCGCCGGTGAAATGCAGATTGATATCCTCCATCGGGATAATCTGTGAGTATCCACCGCCTGTTGCTCCTCCTTTGAGCCCGAATACAGGGCCGAGCGAGGGTTCCCTCAATGCAAGCGAGACTTTGACACCTTTGAGCGCGAGCGCGTCTGCAAGTCCTATCGAGACAGTCGTCTTTCCTTCTCCTTCTGGAGTAGGGTTTATAGCTGTTACAAGGATAAGCCTGCCTTTTTCTTCCCTGTTTTTGATAGCAGTGTAATCCACTTTTGCCTTGTATCGTCCGTATGGTTCGAGAATTTCCTCCGAAAGGTTTACCTTTGCGGCAATATCCTCAATCTTCTCTGCTTTTGCGTTCTGTGCAATCTCAATATCTGTAAGCATATCCCTGTCCAATTTAGGCATTGGCGAATGGCGAGTCAATGAGCGTTGTTAAGAAAAACCAATGGGTGTAGACTCAGCTGGACTCAGAGGAGGGAAATATGGCTTCAGAGACAGAAAAACCTCGGTATCTTACTTGTGAACGGCGAGAAATATATGCGCTTTTGATGTTGAGCGCAGGAATGATGGGTGCTTATACATATAATATGAGGGGCGGGGTATTCTGCAATGCTCAGACAGCTAACATGGTCCTGATGGCTGTTGAGTTTGGGCATAAGGATATTTCAGGAGCGCTTTATTATCTTATTCCATTCACGGCCTACTGTCTGGGATCCTTTATTTCAGAGGCCCTTCCATCTCCTGTGAAGAAGCTGGGGTTCCTTAGATGGGATACTTACCTGATTGCATTCGAGATGCTTGTTTTCTTTTCTGTGGGATTCATTCCGCTTGAAGTGCCTGATCATGTCGTGCAGATCATCATAAATTTCGTTGCGGCGATGCAGTACAACACCTTCAGGCAGATGGAGGGGATTCCGATGGCCACCACTTTCTGCACCAATCATGTCAGGCAGGTTGGTGTCGCGCTCGCAAAGATTGTCAGAAAAGGAGACATGAAGGCAGCCAGAAGGGGACTTGTCCACTTCTGTATGCTTGTCGCCTTCCTTGTTGGCGGTGTTGTGCTCACAGCGTTCTGCCAGATTCTTCAGGAGAGAGCGATATGGATTGCCATCATCCCGACCATGATTGTATTCATTGCCCTCGTTCGCGCAGATCTCACATCTGAACATGATATGCTCGATAGAAAACCTTCAGGGCATTGAAGCAGATGAAAACAGCTCTGGAAATTGGTTTTGTCCAGAGCTGTATTGTCGACTTAAGGTTTCATTCCGAAAGCATCTTCTCTATGTTATCCAGGACTTTCCTACTCATGAGATCATATGCTTCCTCAGTCATTCCTGCGGATGCATCGGGGCATAGTACATTCTTTCTATCCTTGACTTCGTTGTAGATATCGCCGACACCGCCAGATGTATCGGAAACGAATGTGTTGCTGTCGTCAAGTATCCATTTCTTAAGGGCTGCCATATCAGAAGCAGGTCCGATGGAAGTGTTGATCATTATCTTGCCGTTTCCCAGATGCTTGAATTCTTCTTCACCCAGCAGGATCACACCTTTGTTCAGGCAGGTAATCACCACTTCTGACTGTTCGAGAAGGTCCTCAAGCGGCTGATAGTGCATTCCTTCTTTTTCGCATTCATCTTTCACAGAACGTGCAAAGTATGTTATTTCAGCTCCCATTGCCTTCAAAAGCCTTGCCGTCATCTGACCGCTTGTGCCGAAGCCGACGAAGCCTATTTTCAGTCCCGTTATTTCCTTTGGTCTTTTCCTCCACATCGGCCAATCATATCCATGGAGTATTCTTACCAGTGCATAGACAACGAATTCAGTTACACCTTTGTCTCCATAGTCCCTGATTCCATAGACTGTTATCCCATGGCTTTCGGCATAAGCTATATCGACATTGGCACTTTCCTTGGAGTAGAGGGAACAGCACATTCCCACATACTTAAGATTCGGGCATCTTGATAGGACGGAAGCAGGTACCTGGGGCAGAGTCCTTACAAGGATTGCATCTGCATCCGCGATTCTTTCAACAAGTTCATCCTCGCTTTCCGGGAGAGTGTCGTAGCGGACAATTTCGGTTGCTACGTCTTTGAGTTTGGCTTCTGCCCAATCCTGAAGTCCTATAGGTCCGACTTCGACAAGTTTCCTGAATTTTCTCATATTGCACCTCTAGAAGAACATCATCGGGGATGAGAGATTCCTCATCAGCGCGACGACAGACCATGCTGCTATGTCGCTGTTTGCCGAGTAGATATCAACAATGGCTTTAAGTCCTTCTGTTTCCACGGTGATGCAGTGGTCATCTCCTATGAACCCAGGAACGCTTGTGATTTCAGCTTTTGCGTTTTCCGGCCCGATTGTCGCCAATGCTGAAGCAACTGCTACATTCACTTTTGTTGGAAGAAGTGCAATGGCTTCCTTTGTTGAACCGGAGAAGACTTCCTTTTCCTCGTCCTGGAGGTTGTCGGAGTAGAGCGGGGTATTCTTCAGTGAATTCGGTCCTTTATGTGTATGTATCCCAGCTTTTATTTCCCATTCATTGTATTTTGCAATGAGGGAGATTGTGTTCAACACATCAAATCCTCCAACAGCACCTGACGGAATGTATATTCTTGCTCCACTGTTTTCTGCTGCTTCCAAAGCTTTTGTCTTGAAATCGCTATCTGCAAAAGCACCGATTGAAAGGGGAATGATGCTGGTTCCTTTTTCAAGAGCCGGGATTGTGAATTCCTTCAAGAGCGCAATTGATGCTGTTTCGATGATGTAATCTGGTTTTAGTGCGATCACATCCTCCATTGATGGAAGTGCTTTTGCTTCTGTTCCTTCGGTTAGCTTTTCTGCATCTTCTATCTTCCTTGAGTAGGTAGCTATGAGTTTATAACCTTTCAATAGACCGCTTATATATGCTTCCTTGACAATTTTACCAAGATGACCGCAACCTGCGATTGCAAATGTCTTCATGAAAACCTCCAATGTTTTTATCCTGTTTTGGCAATAAGCTAGAGATGAATCGCCTGCATTATCTTATCACGCTCATTTAATCATGGCATCATATGATACTATGGGATAAGGGCAAGAGGGATTCATGGAGTTCTATGAGGTAATCGAAAAAAGGCGGACTGCAAGAGAGTTCATTGATGAGGAAATAAAGCCCGAATCAATGAAGAGAATTCTAGAAGCAGCATACAAGGTTCCTACTTGGAATCATAAACGTAACTGGCATTTCATAATCCTGAGGACAGCAGGAAGAAAAGGATAAGATTCTTGACTATGCGCGGAAGACTGCTGAGAAGTTTGACGCAGAAAAGTATTTAAATGTTCCGCGTCCTTATCCGATTACTGCGGGACAGAGAATGTTTGCTTATGCTGTGCCAAAACAATATACAATGCTGAAAAATGCATCGGTGATTATCATTCCTCTGTTTCAGGAGAGGAACATCAGCGGCGGTGATTTCTCCCATCTCAATCAGTTTGCCACCCTTTGGTGTTCTGTGGAAAATATCTTTCTAGCTGCTACCGCTGAAGGTCTCTCATGCTCAATGCGTATACCTGAGAATGAGGAACATGAAGCTGTAAAAAAGATACTGAAGGTGCCTGCAACATATAAGATGCCTGTATTTATCGGAATCGGTCATCCAGATCCTTCTGAAATGAATCTGGAGCAGTGTGAGCCAGACTTCGATAAGCAGCTTCACTATGGATGCTGGAAGTGAGTCTCGACGCGTGGTATTGTCACAGGTTCCTCCTTCTGATATTCTACGACATCGGAGGCAAGGGATGAAAAATAAGATGGAAAGATTTTCCATATCGTTGACCCTTACCATTATTGTTTCTGAATGATTTGCCGGCATTGTCCGGCTTTTTTATTAAGGAGTGGCCATGTCTAATGTTTTCGCTTCGAGATCGCTGAATGTTATAGACGATCTGTCGATTAATGAGCGCAGATATTTCTTCAAAAAGGTAAAAGAACTAAAAGATGCAATCATCAAGGGCGATGAGAAGGTGATGGATGCCTTCCGCATCAACGATCCAGACTTCGGTATCTATGAAGTGTTCCTTGAAGACAGCACGAGGACAAAGGAATCATTCAGGAATGCTGCGGCATTCCACCATGCCAAGGTTTCAGAGCTTATCTCCTCATCTTCTTCAATCAACAAGGGCGAGAGCTATGCAGACACATTCAATATGCTTTCGGGCTATCATAATTCAATCTTCATCGTTCGGAGCAAGGTTGAAGGATTGACGAAATGGCTTTCAGAGGAGTGCTCTGAATATGCGGAGCGCAATAACCTCCCATACAGGCCTGCATTCATCAACGCTGGCGATGGAAAGCATGAGCATCCTACACAGGAGCTTCTTGATGAATTCACATTCCTTGAGGATCTTGGAATGGATTTCAGCTCGATTCATGTTGCTCTCGTAGGTGATCTCTATCATGGCCGCACGGTGCATTCAAAAGCCGATGGGCTCAGAATCTTCGATCATGTCAAGGTCGACCTGATTGCTCCGGAGGAGCTGATGATGCCGGAGTCCTACATCGAGAAGATGAAAGAGAATGGCTTTGAGGTAGCAATCTATTCTTCGATTGAGGAGTATCTTAAAGCAGGAGACCCTGCAAAGCTCTGGTATTTTACAAGGCCGCAGCTGGAGAGGATGGGTGAGCGGATTCTTCAGAAGCAGGAAATCCTGAGGGAAGCCATTACATTCCGCCGCGATTTCCTTCCATGCATCAAGGAAGGAACAAAGTTCTATCATCCGCTTCCGCGCCACAAGGAGCATCCTACTATCCCTACATGGCTCGATAAGACACCTCTCAACGCCTGGGAGAGACAGGCTATCAATGGTATGTATTGCCGTATAGTGCTGCTTTCCCTCATAGGTGGAAAGATTGGAGATGATTATGTTCCCGTTCCTGGCGAACATGAAACGGACAGAAGGACAGAGGAGTATATAATCCAGGTAGAACCATCTAAAGAGAAGAAAGATAAGAACTACTCCGAAGGTGTTCGCCCGATTACCGACGGCATCGTAATCGACCACATCTGCAAAGGTGATGATCCTGGTGCAATCAGGAGCCATATGCGCCTTATATCATCAATTCTCGGACTTGATGATTCGAAGGGGGGTGAGTGGGTTTCCAGAGGATCCGATGGCCAGTACAAAGGAATCATATTCCGCCCTGGTGCAAGACCTCTTGAGAGAAAGGACCTTAAAAGGCTTGCTGCAGTGGCACCTCATTGTACTCTGAATATAATCCGCTCCGGCCGTGTCGCGGAGAAATACAGAACACATATGCCACCTCGCATCTATAACTTCGATGATCTCTGCTGCCAGAACGAAGCCTGTATTTCCAATCCTGTGAACGGAGAGGGGGTCCCTGCCGCTTTCTATCGTACTGCGGATGGCCATTTTGCCTGTGCTTACTGTGGACGCTTCCATACATTCAAGGAAATCTGGAAAAAACGCTCATAACTGATAAAATTGGAGATTGATATGAAGAGACTTGATGAAATAACAGAATACTATGGACCGATACTGGCTAAAGGAGCTTTCGAGCTTGGAGCTATAAAACTTTCTCCAGCAGCGCCATTTACATGGGCTTCTGGCTACAGGATGCCTATATATAATGACAACAGGATGTTCCTTTCATCTCCTAAGTACAGAGCGCTTATCCGCGATGCATTTGCAGATATGCTCGCTGCCACTGGGGAGAAGTGCGATAATATCGCGGGAACGGCAACTGCCGGAATTCCCCATGCCACAAGCCTTGCTGATATGCTTTACAAACCGCTTTCATATGTCCGTTCCTCCTCGAAGGACCATGGACTGGGGCATCAGATTGAGGGGATTGGGAAGGATGGATACAACGGGCAGAAGGTAGTGCTTATTGAGGATCTTATCTCCACGGGCTCTTCTTCCCTCAAAGCTGTTGAAGCCATCAGGAATGCGAATGGGGATTGCACTCTTTGCCTTGCCATCTTCACATATGGCCTTCAGGCTGCTGTCGATGCATTTGCAGCGCTGAATCCGGAGTGTATTTTCCATACAATCCTTTCCTACGATACGATGATTCACACAGCCTGTGAGACAGGATATATCTCCTCCGAAGAAGCCGATGTTCTTCACGAATGGAGAGAGGATCCTTTCGGATGGGGAGAGAAGAGAGGATTTCCAAGGGAGGTTAAGGCATGAGCTATATCGACAAACTCAGAGAAAGCGCAAAGGCATCTGGAAATATTATCTGCATGGGCCTGGATCCCGTGATATCTGTGCTTCCTGCATCGGAAGCTCCTGTAAGGGAGCGCCTTTCCTCCTATTTTGCCGAGATATTCCACAGAATGAGACTGGAGGGGCTCTCTCCAGCTGCATTCAAGCCTAATATCGGGTATTATGCGGTTCTCGATAATCCGAGGGAGGAGGATTTCCAAGGGTCTCTTGCTCTCGCCGATATCCTTGACCTCATCGAGAATTTCTTCCCCGGTGTAACTGTCATTCTGGACAGCAAGCGCGGTGATATCGCGAGATCCAGCGGAAATTATGCCGAAGAAGCCTTCAATGTCTGGAAGACAGATGCTGTAACAGTATCGCCATACATGGGAACCGATTCGGTAATGCCATTCGCTTTCGAGGATAAGGGAGTATATATCCTCAACCGCACTTCAAATCCTGGTGCTGTGGATCTGCAGAATGTCGTTACAATCGATGCCGTCGACGAGAAGGAACTCTATCCTATGTATATCTCTGTCGCGCATCGGATTTCCCGCTGGGCATCCGAGCATCCTGGAATCGGTGCTGTTGTTGGTGCGACAAGCATGAAGGAACTTGGAGAGATTGCAGCCTATTATTCCGACCGCGATATCCCGATGCTGATTCCTGGCGTTGGTTCTCAAGGAGGAAGCGCTACCGACGTTATGGCTGCGCTCAAGGCTGCGGAATATCCTGCAGAACTTGCAAGAATAAATTCATCCTCAGGTCTTACGCATCCATGGAAGAAGGGTGGGGCCCCTGATGATTGGCTCGATATGGTAATCAGAGCTATTCGCGCCCTTGTTGCGGAGGCTGCTGTCTGATGGATATAAGCGCACTGAGGAAGAACCATTTGAGAAAGACTCCGATACTTGCAACGGTATCAGGAGTCGCATCGACGAAGAAGGAGCTCATAGAACTCTTCGACAGGAAGATTCCAAGCATTGATATAATCACGACAAAGAGCTTCCAGGTTAAGCCGAATCCTGGCAACAGGGAGCCCATTGTCTGCTCGCCTTCTGCCGGTGACTTCGGCAATTCTGTGGGACTCAGGAATCCTGGAATGGATGTTATCCTGCCCGAAATACAGGAAATCAGGGCAAATGGAATGAGAGCTCTTCTCAATATATCCCTTTCAGCATCCAGCCCGGAGGATTTCATAACGCTCGTAAAAGCATTCGACCCCTATGCCGATATGCTGGAGCTCAACTTCTCCTGCCCTCATGCTGCAGCAGGCTACGGGGCATCCATCGGTAGCGATAAAGCCATTGCTGAGTCTTATGTCAAGGCGATAAACGATGCATACCCGGAAAGAAAAGCCCTTCTTATAATTAAGCTTACACCAAATGTGCCCGATATCGGAATGATTGCAAAGGCTGTTATTGACGCTGGTGCTGATGGTATTGCCGCAATCAATACGGTAGGCCCAAAGCTCTATACGGAACCTCATTCAGGCGCTGTTATTCTTAACAATAAAGTTGGTGGAAAGGGCGGAGCTTCCGGAGAGTGGGTAAGGGAAGAAGCCCTTGAGTGTATCAGAGAGATAAGAAAAGCAATAGGCGATGAACCCATTATCCTCGGAATGGGAGGTGTCACCAGGCCTTGTGATGTAAGCGCTATGCTTGAAGCAGGTGCAGACAGTGTCGGCATCGGTTCTGCTTTGTCCAGGGTTATGCCGACAGAGTGGGAGAATTACCTCCATGCAATGAAAACAGGAGGGGATGTATCCTCCCTTCTTTCAAATGAGAATAAGCTTGTCTACACTCCGCATACTGTGACAGGAATCGAGATGCACAAGGGAGATGTTATGATCATGACCCTTTCCGGCAATCTTTCATGTCAGCCGGGTGAGTTTGTGTTCATCTGGGTCCCTGGCAAGGGGGAGAAACCTTTCTCTGTTGCTGTAAATAATCCTCTCACATTCCTTATAAAGAAACGCGGCGAGTTCACCAGGGCGCTTTTCGATACAAAGGTCGGCGATACAGTGTATACACGTGGACTTTATGGAAGCCCGATGGTCTATACTCCTTCCAGGAAAGCTCTGCTTATCGGGGGAGGAACCGGAGCTGCAGTCCTTCCTCTCATTGGAGAGAAACTCAAAGGCGATGGCACTGAGATGGATATAAGGGTAGGTGTCGTTGAGAAGGAGGATGGGAACGAACCACTTGGCGATGTGCTCTCATCCTACGGCCGTTACCAGGCAGTTGCTGATGACGGTAAGCCGGGAAGAGTTCTGGATACAATCACTAAGGAGGATATCGAAGGGGATGTTTCCGCATATATCGTCGGTCCTGGAAAGATGATGGAGAAGGCTGCTATGATTCTCACTTCCCTTGGGATGGATGATAACCGCATCTATCTTTCTATGGAAAAGAATACAATGTGCGGTATCGGAATGTGCGGAGAGTGTGTTTGCGGTGGGCATCTCCCTTGCAAGGAAGGCACATTCTTCACATGGCATACTCTCAAAGAGAATGGTGTATCCCTATGATTGATCCTCATGTTCATCTAAGAGACTGGGGCCAGAAGGATAAGGAGACAATCCTTCATGGAATGAGCGTCGCTTCGAAGCTTGGTTTCTCCCATCTCTTCGATATGCCGAATACCAACCCTCCATGCACTGACCGCGATACGATACTTTCCCGTCTTGCAGATGGCGGTGAAGCTTCTGAAAAGACAGGTGTGTCCTATCATCTTTATGCAGGAATCACATCTGACAGCGATCAGATTGCTTCCATGGTTTCACTTTTCGGTGAGCTCTTTCCCCTTGTAATCGGGCTGAAGATGTTCGCCGGACAGTCGACGGGGAACATGGGGATAATAGGAAAGGAAAACCAGAGGAAAGTCTTCAGGACTCTTGTGGAGAACAATTACAGAGGGGTTCTTGCAGTTCACGCGGAGAAAGAAGAGCTGATGAGGAGTGAGCTTTTCGTTCCTGGGCGCTGGGAGACTCATTCTCTTTCGCGGCCTGCGGAAGCAGAGACTGGCAGTGTCTCGGATCTGATAGATCTCGCAGAGGAGACAGGTTTCAGCGGGACACTTCATATCTGCCACGTATCTGCTGCATCCACCATCAATCTTGTGAGAGAAAGGAGAAAGACAGCTCCATTCAGGATAACAATGGGGGCAACTCCCCATCATGCGCTTCTTACAGTAGCAGACGCGGCAGAGCATGACAGGTATCTCAAGATGAATCCACCACTTCGCTCAGAAGAGGACAGGAAGGCTGTCTTTGATGCTCTTATGGATGGGACGATAGACTGGGCAGAGTCGGATCATGCACCGCATACTTTCGCAGACAAGGAGAAAGGAGCTTCTGGGATTCCAGGGCTTCCGGGTATGCTTCTGCTTATGTCCAAACTGAAAGCAGCGGGATGCGGAAGGCTTGAAGAGATATTCGGCCAGGCGGCGGCGAAGGTTTTTGGGATATCTGATGATGATTCCATCCTTCCATCGGATCCTTATTCTCTCTATGAAGAGTGCAGGTCGGAGTATCCCTGGGATCCTTTCAGCAAGTGATCCTTTTTGTGAAATGATGGCTCTTTTCCTCTGTTCTCTTGTGTGATATCATCCAGCGATGGAGGAAAAAACCATGGATGAAGGCGGTAGTATAAAACCTTTACCTGAAAAAGCGGAATTTTAAACGCGGCCTTCAACCTATGATCTGAAGGCCCGGGGAGAGCCAGATGATCACAAAAAGAACAGATTTAAGTCCCAACCAGAAATATACCTGGATTGACTGCAGGGAGATAGATAAAGAGGATATCTCAATCCTTTCTGATGAATATCTTATTTCTTCCGAACTCCTTGCAGATATCATGGATGCTGATGAGCAGAGCCGTATCGAGAAGGAAGATGATTATATAGTCATCATATGCCGTCTGCCATCTGCAGAAGAAGATGATGATAAGCCTTTGGAGAGGACGACAATACCTCTTGGTATCGTTCTCTTCCCAGATAAAGTCATAACAATATGCCGTGGAGATAGCGTCGTCATCGATGATTTCGCAAGGCGTCGTTTCCGCCAGTGCCCTGTCGATACAAAGGAGGGATTTGTTGTCTCGATTCTCGGGCGCGCGGCACTTGTCTACATAAGATTCCTTAAATACATAAACAGGCAGAAGGACCTCGTCGAGGAGCAGCTCCATCAGTCGATTATGAACTATGAGCTGATCCAGCTTCTGCAGATCCAGAAATCCCTTGTCTATCTGACAACTGGCCTTACCGACAACGAAGTCCTTCTTGAGAAGCTTCAGAAGACACCATACTTCACTCTCTCGTCAGAGGAGGAGCTCGAATTCCTGGAGGACAGCATTACCGATAACAAACAGGCTATAGCGATGGCCAATATCTATTCAGATATCCTTACAGGAACAATGGATGCCTTTGCATCTGTAATAGGGAACAATATGAATGCGATCATGAAGCGTCTGACGATAATCTCGCTTTCCCTGATGTTCCCTACATTCATCACAGGCTTTTTTGGGATGAATGTCTCCATCCCTGGAATGGATGGAAAGTGGGCATGGCTTGTACTCCTGGCTCTCTGTGCCCTCGCTGCTGTCATTGGCATGATAATAATCTCTGACAGGAAGAACCGTTCCGTGATTATGGCGGGGCTTGGTGAGAAGCGCTCCCGCTGGAGAAGGGGCAAGAGGGAAAAGCATTCACCCTCGGAGATTAAGTATCTCAGGCGTAAGAAGCATACGCTCGAGGGCGACGACTGATTATTTGATTACGCGGAGGATATATCCCTTAAGATATTCGCTCTCTGGGAAGGAAAGGCGGACTGGATGATCTGAACCGGCACTGAGAGTCCTGAGGATCTGTATCTCGCATCCTGCGTCCGTTGCGCTCCAGGAGAGCATTGTCCTGAAATCCTCCCTTGTCATTGCACCGGAGCATGAATATGTTGCTATGATTCCACCGTTCTTTATCTTCATCATGGCAACTCTGTTGAGATCCTTATACGCCTTCATCGCATTCTCAAGCGAGCCTTTCGTCTTAGCGAGCTTTGGGGGATCGAGTATCATCATGTCGTATTTGCCGTCCTCCGATTCCCTCAGCCACTCGAAGGCATTGGCGCTGGTTATTGTCACCCTGTCCCTAGTGCCTTCAGGAAGCACTTTCTTATCCTCGTTGAGATGCACCTGATAAAGCAAATGGCGCAGTGCGCTTTCCGAGGAATCTACTGCGTCGACCTTTTCCGCACCACCTCTCAGAAGGTGGAGAGTGAATGCGCCTGTGTAGGAGAATAGGTCAAGGACTGTCTTTCCCTTTGCGTATTCTTCGCATACCATGCGGTTGTCCCTCTGGTCACAGTAGAATCCGGACTTCTGTCCCTTTCCTGGAGCCGCTTCATACCAGATTCCATTTTCTATGAATCTGGCATTCTCCCTGTTCTCATCTTCCCTTGTCTCGCATCCATTCCTGAAATGCCGTATCTTCTCGGCGAGTCCCTCGATGCCTGCAAACTGCTTGTCTGTCACAGCTTCTATGAGAGATGGGTGAAGCATCCTGTCAAGCTCTTCTGCAATAACTGCAAGATACTGATTCGCAAATCTCGAGGAGACAATCGCTCTAAGTTCTCTGCCATATGCATCGACTGCCAGTCCTGGGATGAAATCTGCCTCCCCGTGAATCAGGCGGAATGCTGTAGTGTTGGGAAGTGAGAAGAAGCTTTTCCGGCGGATCACCGCATCCTTTACAAGCTTTCTTACGAAATCATCTCCGACGCTTTCCTTTCTGTTCCATGACATAAGGCGGAGGATGATATGGCTTTTCTCATCGTACCAGCCATATGCGATGAAAATGCCGGATGCCGAGTATACCTCTGCCCATCCCGGCTCGGTGAATTCCGGTTCGATTCTATCTATTGCCCCGGAGAACACCCATGGATGGTGGCGTTTCGGAGCCTTGTCCTTTCCTTCCTTTATTGTGATTCTGTACATATCACCATCGTACCGTTACCAATCTCTGTGTGCAAGAAGGCATGGAATCTGTAAAATGTGAGCATGAATGCTGTATTTTTCGATCTCGATGGCACGCTTCTGGATACACTCCCTGATATAAGGAATGCAATGAATTACGCTCTCCGGGCATATGATGGAGAGACTGCATCCGATGAGGATGTCAGAAGGTATGTAGGGCGTGGCCTTTACAGGGCCCTTGCAAGCGCGGCTGCAGAAAAGAATCCAAAGGGGCTGGACGAGGGAGAGTTCGAACTGATGTTCCAGCTCATGACAAGCTATTACAGACGCCACGCTGTTGTTCAGACAGCCCCCTATCCCGGGATGAAAGAGCTCCTTTCGCATCTGAAGGATGAAGGCATGAAGCTTGGGATAGTTTCGAATAAAGCCGATGAGATAGTCCAGGAGATAGTCTCTGAACTGCTTCCCGATACTTTCGATTTCGTTTCTGGGGAGAGGAGGGATTATCCTTTGAAACCTGATCCGTCTCTTCTGCTTGAAGGACTGAAAGAGGTCGGTTCAGCTGCAGATAATGCTGTTTATATCGGGGATAGCGAGGTCGATGCAGAGACAGGAAAAAGAGCGGGGATACGTACTTTGATAGTCTCATATGGATTCAGACGGAAAGAAGAGCTTGAGAAAAATGGGGTAATAACTTCTGCATCCAGCGTGGCAGAATTGAGCCAACTTCTGGATAATATGGTAAAATAAGCAGAAATAAGGAGGATCAGGTATGGAATTCACCGAGAAAATGAAATCTGATGTACTTGCTGCTGCAAGGGAATATATATCTTCTGAAACCGATGCGGTCTTCAGCCGCGAGGTCGAGAATGCTGTTGAGCTAGGGGATTGGGAGGGCTTGTATGACCGCTTCTATACATCGCTTTCCTTCGGAACTGCCGGTATGCGTGGCATGATTGGCGGTGGAACCAACAGAATCAATACATTCATGGTGCGTCGTGTGACACAGGGCCTTGCTGATTACCTGAATGCTTCCTCCAAGTCTCCTTCTGCAGTGATAGCATATGACTCAAGGCTTTTCTCGAAGGAGTTCGCAACATCCGCTGCCAAGGTTCTTGCTGCAAATGGTGTGAAGGTCTATCTATATACTACGCTCCATCCGGTTCCGATGCTCTCATTCGCGGTACGCCATCTTGGCACAACTGCAGGCATCGTGATTACAGCATCCCACAACCCCTCTAAGTATAATGGCTACAAGGTCTACTGGTCTGATGGCGGGCAGGTGACACCTCCTCATGACACGGAGATTGCAAAGCGTGCAAATGCGGTCAAGAAGGATGATATAAAAGACGCGGATGAGAAATCGCTAAGGGATAGCGGAATGCTTTCCGATGTTCCCGATTCAGTCGATGAAGCGTATTATTCGATGGTCAAATCATCGTTAAGGCGCCCGGAGCTAATAAAAGAGTCTTCAATCAAGGTAGCATATACACCCCTTCACGGATCTGGGAATGTCCCTGTGCGCCATATGCTTTCGGAGCTTGGAATAGAGTGCCATGTCGTTGAAAGCCAGGAGAAACCAGATGGAAGCTTCCCGACGGTAAAGCTGCCGAATCCTGAGAGCGCAGAAGCTATGGAACGAGTCATTGCACTTGGAAAGGAGATAAAAGCCGATATTGTCCTTGGAACAGATCCAGATGCTGACCGCCTTGGAATCGCTATTCCTAAGGATTCCTCGAAGACTGATTATCTTCTCCTTACAGGTAATCAGATAGCAACCCTTCTTGTTGATTATCTTCTAACAACTGCGAGGGAGATTGGAAGGGAAGGCATACCATTTGTAGCGAAGAGCCTTGTCACCACAGATATTGTCAGGAAGATTACTGAAAAGAATGGCGGTGAGTGCAAAGATGTTCTTACAGGCTTCAAGTACATTGCGGAGGAAATAGAGAGAATCGAGCGCGGTGATAACCCCGGCCGCTATTTCCTATTCGGCTGCGAGGAGAGCTATGGCTTCCTGACAGTCACATCGGTCCATGACAAGGATGCGGTATCCTCCGCTGTCGCTGCTGTGGAGATGATGTGCTACTACGCATCGAAGGGCATTACACTGCAGCAGAGACTGGATGCAATTTATGCAAGCTATGGTTATTCAACGGAGGTCGTCTTCTCGAATGAATATGATGGCGCCGAGGGAAAGGAGAAGATGAAGGGTATCATGGCTTCAATGCGCTCGCTCAAACCAGGTGATACTCTTGTTTCAAGGACAATTGAGTCCGTCTCAGATTTAATGGGCGAAAATACAGGTTTCCCGAAGGCCGATGTTATCATCATAAGGTTCAAGAGCGGCGAAAAACTTGTTGTCCGTCCTTCTGGAACCGAGCCGAAGATAAAATACTATCTTTTCCTTTCAGAGGGCCCGGAAGGAAGAGCTGCGCTTGAGAAGAGTGTTGGCAGTATCAAAGCGGAGTTCATGGCAGCGCTTTGATGGATGTTTTCTATCTGAGAAGGAGGGGAGTGCCGCTGGTGCTTTCCTCCATCTCCAGCTACGATTTCAGCGCTTTGTCGGAGAGTGTCGAGTTCAGGATACTCTCATCCTCTCCTTTGTCCGTATTCGAAAAGGAGAGTGCGGAGAGAGCTGTATCGGCAGAAGCCGAGATTTCTCTGTACCGCTATCTTCAGGAGCGCCGGTACATACCGCGGCTGCTTGTATCTGCCGCACTGTTTCTTTTTTTGTATCTTTTCCTGAGTATTGCTGTTCCGGACCCCATACCTGTCATCGATGAAATCCTCCTGTCATTTCTAGCATCTGCTGCACTATGGGTTATCCTTTCCAGAGCAGACAGACGGTCCTCCTTCATGCGCGAGAAGCTTGAGTGTATTGATTCTTCGCTGCAGAAATCAGCTGTAACAATCTCTTCGTCGATGGCGAATGTTGAGGAATGGTATGATAACCTTTATTCCTATAGCCTTCTTGAGACGAGCCGGATGATTGCCACAGCATCTCTTCCTGCGCTTTCTATCGATGAGGCTTTCGGAAAATCCCTTTCAGATTCCCTGCTTCTCCATCTCAGGAGAGAGGATAAAGGCATCGACAGGACGCTTAGGAGAATAGGGGATGGAGATGAAGAGAAGACTGCCCGTTTCCTTGTCCATCAGGTGACAACAGGATCGCTCGATATCCTCGATCTTGCGCTTTTCATGGCGGTGAAAGAGAAAAACTGACAATTCTGCCCAGAATTCGGGTACTCATTAGTATGGGCTATTCGATAATAATCATCTCATCATATCTGATGTGGTTCTATCCTGAATTCTATTCGCGGCCGCTTCTGGTTCTTCCGTTGCTGGCTCTCTTGATGTATTTGCTCAAGGCAAGAGAAAGCGGAGTGATTGTTCTTTTTATCGCGGTTGTCTTCCTTTCCTGCATACTAAGCACCGCAAAAACATCCCTTTCAGTTTCAATTCCTTCTGAATCAGTGACTGCGATTTACGGAAGGGTTGTTCAGGACAGCCAGATAAAAGCATACAGGAACTGTGGCTATCGTATACTGCTCGACGGGGCAGTTGATGATAGCGGTGGCCTTTTCTCAGCATCGGGCTCTGTATACGTCTTGTCGTCACAGTGTGATTTCTATTATGGCGACAGAGTATATGCAGAAGGACGTTTCTCGGGATCTGTCTTCTACGCACAGGGTTCCGTTCTAATTGAAAGGCCATGGCTGACACTGAAGAGGATACAGCTTGTCGAGAAAGCCAAAGGCGAATTCAGGGAACTGGGGGATGCGGGGGAGCTTGGCTCTCTGCTTGTCCTTGGAACTGGAAGTAATGGCTCTTTTGCTCTCTCCGATGATGCAAAATCCTCGGGGCTTTCCCATATACTTGCTCTTTCTGGAATGCATCTCACGATAATAGCATTCCTTATAACAAAGCCTTTGCTGTTTCTTCTTGGAGCCAGGAAAGGGTATCTGACTGTAGATATCATACTCTTGCTGTTTTCATTTCTATCCGGATGGAGACCTTCGCTAGTCAGGGCTCTTATCTTCAGATTTGCGATTCGGAGGGGAGTGGATACAGAGTCTTCATTCATAATCTCGTTCGTGCTTCTTCTCTTCCTCTTTCCTGAGTCGTCTTCTGATTTAGGGGCGCTATATAGCTTTGTATCGCTGGGCGGTATATTCCTCCTTTCTCCAAGGCTCATGATGGCTATAAGATTCATCCTTCCGCTTCCAAAATCTGTTGCAGAATCGTTTGCGTCATCATGGGCTGCCTTGATTCTCTCTATACCTGTTACCATGAATGTATTCGGACCATACCAGCTTGGCGCGCTGGTGACATCATATCTTCTGAATTTTCTGATGTCGGTCTATATGGTAGCCGCACTTCTGTTCTTCATATTCCCTTTCTTCTCCATAATCCTCTCAATACTGTATGCAGTGCTCGAGAAAGGATTCGAACTCGCTGCTGCAATACCATTTTCATCGGGTCCGGTCCCTTACCTTATTCTGGTTATCCTTGCAATCATTATTATGGCTCTGCATGGATTCGCTCTCCATGTGGTAAAGGAAAGGTCTCATCTGCTATCATCGGGGTATGTGGAATCTTAATTACAGCAGCGTTGCGGAAATCGAGAAAGTCCTCTCTTCCCATGGTCTGGCTATGACAAAGAAGTTCGGCCAGAATTTCCTTATATCCCCAGATGTTAGAGAGCGCATCGTCTCTCTTATCAAACCAGCAGCCGGGATGGATATCTGGGAAATCGGGCCTGGGCTGGGGGCTATCACGCACCTGATGCTGAAAGCAGGTGCTCATGTGACTGCATTTGAGATTGACCATGGTTTTGCCGCAGTACTGCAGGAGGAAGCGTTCAAGGATGAGGATTTCACGCTGGTGGAAGGAGATGCGTTGCAGACATTATTCTCAATGCCCCCATCATTTTCCTCGATAGTAGGAAATCTTCCATATAATGTGGGTTCCCAGGTTATTGCTAGGCTGATAGAGAATGGATATCTGCCACAGTGCATGGTATTCACGCTCCAGAAGGAAGTGGCTGACAGAATGTCCTCTAAGCCAGGAAGCCCTGATTACTCCTCATTCTCAGTGCTTACGCAGCTTGATTATACAAACACTACAGCTTTCACTATAAAAGCGGGGTCATTTTATCCAGCACCCAATGTGGACAGTGCTGTTGTCGTCATGAAAAGGCGGGAGAAGAGCCTTGTTGAGGATGGCGATAGAAAACTCTTCCTTTCCATGGTTAGAGCACTTTTCATGCAGCGTAGGAAAACCATAAGGAACAATCTTCTTTCATCGCCACAGTTCTCATCCAGGGGAAAGGAAGCCTTGGAAACGGCTTTCGAGAGGGCAGGGCTCAATGGCACTGAAAGAGCCGAGACGCTCGATTTCAATATCCTTGTTTCGCTGATGGAAGCTTTGAAATGATCAGGAGCCGAAAGCTTTCCTGTACACATCATCCTGTATCGGGAGATGCGTTGTGTAACCGATAGGGATTCTGTTGCCTGTAGCTATGACAATTTTCTCAGCATCCGCAGGACTGAATGCACCGCAGAGTTCGATACAGCCTATGCCTTCGGAGATAAGATTCTCGGCAACTCTGCATCCTTCGTCGACAGAAGAGACACCTATTATCCTGGCGCTTCCTCCGTGGATTTCGGCTCTGTCTTTCTCTGGATTGAAGTCACCCATGATTAGAAATGCGAATTTCATGTTTGTTCCATACTTAAAGAGGGGCCGCACTGAGCAGCCCCTGTTGGCTTTTATTTCAGAGAACCTGCCTGGGCAAGTGTTATTGCAGCTGTGACTACGATATCCTCGACCGAGCATCCTCTTGAGAGGTCGGAGACAGGCTTTGCGAATCCCTGGAGAATCGGGCCATAAGCTTCAGCTCCTGCAAGGCGCTGTACGAGCTTGTATCCGATGTTGCCTGCCTGAAGGTCAGGGAAGATGAGTGTGTTTGCGTGTCCTGCAACTGTTGAACCCTTTGCCTTTAGCGCTGCAACCTCTGGAATGATTGCGGCATCGAGCTGGAGCTCTCCATCGACTTCAAGATCTGGGCATTTCTCCTTGACGAGGGAAAGCGCTGTTGTCACCTTGTCGATAAGCTCACCCTTTGCAGAACCCTTTGACGAGTAGGAAAGGAGCGCGATCTTAGGCTCTGTTCCAAGGAATGTGCGGCAGGATGCTGCTGATTCCTCTGCAATCTCTGCGAGCTGTTCTGCTGTAGGATTTGGAATAGTAGCGCAGTCTGCAAAGATGAATGCACCATTGTATCCGAACTGTGTCTTGTCTGTGGACATTACGAAGCAGGAAGATGCGCTCTTGATGCCTGGCTTGCACTTGATGATCGTGAATGCTGCGCGAAGTACATTCGCAGTTGTCGATTCAGCGCCTGCGACCATTGCATCTGCATATCCGAGGTGCACCATCATTGCGCCCCATCTGAGTTCATCTACGATATCAACAAGAGCCTGTTCCTCTGTCATGCCCTTGTGCTTTCTCATCTCATAGTATTCATGTGCGAATTCAGCTTTCTTGTCGGAAGCTTCAGGATCGCTGATCTTAATTCCTTCAAGTGAAACGCCAAGCGATGCGGCATTTGCCTTCACTTTCTCCTCGTTTCCTACAAGTGTGACAGAAGCTGCAAGGCCTTCATCTGCAATCTTCCTTGCTGCCTTGACTGTTCTTGGCTCAAGCCCCTCTGCAAGAACGAGGTTCTTTCCGGCTTCCTTTGCCAGACCCTTCATTTTCTCAGCGAATGTCATATCAGAATATCTCCTTTAGGATTTCTCCACTCTCTGAGAGTTTATCTCCAAATGGCAGATGAGTGAAGGGCAAATGTGCTATTATACGCGCTATGCGTATAGGAGATTTTGAAGTCAGGAAAACTGGCAAGGACACTTGCTCTGTTGTCCAGTACAAGGGAGAGGACAGAGATATCGTCATTCCGCCAGCTTTCGAGAAATACAGGCCAACGGCAATTGAAGCGACATTGATAAAGAAAGGACTGCGTCCTGTTTCCATAACAATACCACCATCAGTGGATGAGATAGCGGAGGGGCTGTTCCCGACTCTGAAGACTCTTGAAAGATTCGAGGTCGGTAAGGGCTCATTGTCATTCAGGTCTGAATCTGGAGTGCTCTACGACAGCTCATTCTACAGCCTTATATTCTATCCGCCGAAGAAGGAAGGGGAGGAATTCGTCTCTCCGAAGAGACTTGGCAGGGTCGCGCGTACTGCATTCTGCTGTACTGTTCATTTCAGGAGATTCGTCTATTCGTCAAAGCTTGAGGAATTTCAGGCACTTCCTTCCGAGTGCCCGGATCTCGAGCTTTTCGTCCCCTCTGAAGATGCAGAGGATTACGATGGCGTGCTGATAAAAGGAAAGAAACTGCTGTTCTATCCGCCTAAGATGGCTGGAAAGGCCTACTCGATTCCAGATGGGGTTGAGGAGATTGCGGCTTTGTCATCGGAGCCGTTCTTCCCAAAGGCAGTCAAGACGGTCTATGTCCCGGCATCATTGAAGAAGGGCCTTGAGAACGCACTTGGAAATGCCTCTAAAGTCGAGGTGGAGGCAAAGTCTGGAAACTACAGGTCAATCGAGGGCGTGCTCTATTCCTGGAAGAGAGTGCTGCTGGCGTATCCAGGGGAAATGGAAGGCGATGTATATGTCACACCAACTGGAACCGACAGGATCGGGAGAGGTGCATTCAGGAATGCCAGAATAAAGACACTTGTGCTTTCTCCGGGAGTCACCGGTATTGATAACAACGCTTTCGAAGGTTCTTCCATCACAACGCTTGTGATTCCCTCATCTGTTACGGATATAGCGGTGCATTCACTTTTCGGTGCAGATTCCATCGGTACGATATTCGCAGAGAAAGGCAGTGTCGCTGAGATATTCCTCAGGGGAGAGGGAAGAAGTGACCGCGTAAGGATAATTCCTTCCTTTTTCTGATTGCCCATGATGCCTTAATGACTGTATTCTCTCGTGTATGAAAACTGCAGTATACGGACTCGGAAGATTCGGGTCCTTCTGGGCTGAATGTCTATATAAAGCTGGATGCGATGTCATTGCATACTCCAGGTCGGAACATGAGCTTCCTGAAGGTGTGAGGAAAGCCAGCGAGGAGGAAGTGCTGAATGCGCCGGTGCTTTTCTTCTGCGTGGCTATATCATCATTCGAGAATGTCCTGAAGAGGGTCGGAAAACTTATAGGAAAGGATACTGTCGTGATGGATACCTGCTCTGTGAAGATACTCCCGTCCAAGTGGATGAAGGATAATATATCATCGGAGCATACAATAATAGCGACGCATCCTATGTTCGGCCCTGATTCGGGAAGAAATGGCCTAAAAGGCCTGCCCATGGTCATGTGTCCGGTATCGCCGGTTGGTGAGAAGTACGATGAAATGAAGGCGCTCTTTGTATCGATGGGACTCGATGTGCTTGAGATGAGTGCGGAAAAGCACGATGAGGAAGCCGCATATTCCCAGGGTGTTACTCACTTCGTCGGCCGCACATTGGATCAGATGGGAATGAAGCCGACTCCGATTGCCACACAGGGCTATAGGAATCTGATGACGATTGTCGAGCAGACCTGCAACGACCCATTGCAGCTTTTCTACGATCTGCAGCGCTATAATCCTTATGCCAAGGAGATGCGTCTTTCGCTCCAGGTTGCTATAGAGAAGGTGCTGAATGCGCTCAGGAGGGAAGAGGGGTGAATGTCTACATCTACACACTTGGCTGCCGTCTGAACCAGGCGGAGAGCGAAGCGATTGCAGACAGCTTCTCGAAAAGCGGGTTCACGCTCTCAGCTGCAGAGGATGCAGATCTTGTGATTGTCAACTCATGTACAGTTACGCAGAAGGCGGAGCAGAAGGGCCGGCGTATGATAAGGCTCTTCGCGAGGAAAGCTGAGGTTATAGTCACTGGCTGCTATGCAGCGCTGAATCCTGAAGAGATAAAGGCCCTCTCTGATAAAGTGACAGTATTCTCCCTGAAAGAGAAAGCATCTCTGTTATCTCTCTCGGAGCATTTGAAGACCGCGCTTATCTCTGGACTGTCCCTCCATGAAGCGATTGTTTCATTCACATATCGTTCCTCAGATCCATTTGCGTTTGATGCATCGTCTTTTCAGTATCATTCGCGTTCGTATCTCAAGATACAGGATGGATGCGATAATCATTGCGGATACTGCAGGACTACCATCGCGAGAGGTCCTTCCGTATCGCTTTCAGAAGATGAAGTGGTGAACCGCGCGCTGAAGCTGGAAGAGGAAGGTTTTCATGAGATAATGCTCACCGGTGTCAATCTTACTATGTACAATCATGAGGGGAATGGCCTTGGTGGCCTTGTGGAGAAGCTTCTCTCAAGGCTTGGAAGCGGAATGCGGATAAGGCTTTCATCCATGGAGCCGGATCATGTGGATGACAGACTTCTGGATACACTGTCGGATGAGAGGATGCAGCCGCATTTCCATATTCCCATCCAGTCGGCATCCGACAAGGTGCTGAGAATTGCCCAGCGCCGTTATTCAATCAGCCATGTCGATTACATAATCTCAAGGATGCGGAAAGCAAAAGATGATCCATTCATTGCCTGCGATGTGATTGCAGGACTTCCGGGAGAAGGCGAGGAGGAATTCAGGGAAACCTATGACTTCCTGGCTTCCCATGATTTCGCGGCAATGCACGTATTCCCATATTCTCCGCGCCCAGGTACACCGCTTTATGGTGTGAAAGACCGACCAGAAGAGAGGGTGCGAGACGAAAGGGCGGAAAAACTTAGAGCCCTGTCCCATCTTCAGAGCAGGCGGTATCTCGAAAGACAGCTTGGGAAAAGGCTGGAAATCCTTGCAGAATCCGGAAGCGAGGGAACTACTGGGAATTATCTGAAAGGAAGGATTGTCCTTCCCGGAGACCGTGTTCCGGTATCCGGGATGATTTACAAAGGGACAGTTACGGCAATCGACCCGCTCTCGGTTACTGTTGATTTTTAGGCTCGACTGTTATTTCTGTATTTGCATTTCTTACGACTGAGTATGGTGGTATGTTTTCTGTAATCATCGTGCCGGAGTAGATTGTACTGCCTTTCCCTATCGTGATATCCCCCAGAATAGTGGCATTGGCATAAATCTTCACCCCATCCTCAATGGTCGGATGCCTTTTCCTTCCCTGTATGTTCTTCCCGTGGTTATCTACCGATAATGCGCCAAGTGTTACACCATGGTAGAGCTTGACGTGGCTTCCGATTACAGTTGTCTCCCCGATTGATACACCGGTTCCGTGGTCGATGAAGAAACTCTCTCCGATGCTGGCGCCGGGATGGATATCGATTCCTGTCTCTGAGTGGACCGCTTCGCTCATCATCCGTGGGACAAGCGGAACACCAAGCTTGTACATCAGGTGGGCAATCCGATGCACAGCCATTGCTTTCATATACGGATAGCAGAGAATGACTTCGTGTGTGCTCAGAGATGCCGGGTCTCCTTCATAGCCTGCCTGGGCATCTGTTTTCAGCATCGCTCTTATTTCGGGAAGAGCTTCTCCTACCTTGTCGGCAAGGGAGACTGCTTGCTTTTCAATCTCTCCCTCTTCCTTGTCCGGATTCTCGTACTGCAAGGCAAGGAAGATTGAGTCGTAGATCAGATGCATCGTATCTTCCATCAGATACTGTATGACTTTTCTCAGTCCTTTCGGGTTCTCAGATCCCTGATGGCCTGGAAAGAAGAGCTTCATAAGCGTCTCTTCCAGTGTGCGTATATCATCCATTCTCGGAAGAGGGGTTGTCTTTCTTCCGAACTCCGGTCTGTGCATTCTCGAAAAAGAGCCAAGAAAAGGCTCTACGAATTTATCTGGATTGTACATATCCGGGATTATGCTTCTTCTCTGCGTATCCTTCAACAGTATGATGTTCATGGGACCTCTCGATTATCTGTTGTAGAATATCCTTATGGACAAACTCAGAAAAATGCTACGTATGATAGCGAAGGGGAAGTGCCCTGAAGCTGCAGATCTCGGAATGGGAAGAGAGGAATTTGTGCAACTTGTATCACACGCCCTTGATAACGGATATATAGAAGGGGTTTACATCTCCTTCTGCGATAATTCCACATCCTTCGGTCTCTTAAGCAGCGCAAGACTGACTGAAGAGGGGAAGAAAATCGCACGGCGTTTCTGGGGCTGACAGAGATTCCCTCTGCCGGTAATATATCGCTATGAACGTGAAGGATGAGCTATTATCCATACTGCTTTCCTCCGAAGATGGGGTCTCCGGTTCGGAGCTTGCGGAGAGGATAGGCTGCTCAAGAATGGCTATATCGAAAAGTGCTGCAGGCCTGGCGGATGAAGGCTACAGGATTTCAGTTTCAAGAAGCGGTGGCTACAGGCTGGAAAAGAGCGATGTGCTCTCGCTTCCTGTCCTTGACCACTATTTTGATATCCCTGTGTATTATCGTCCTGTATGCAAAAGCACGATGACGGAAGCGAAGGATCTTATAAACAAAGGCATTGAAGCCCCTTTTGCTGTCATTGCAGGGCGTCAGGAAGGTGGCAGGGGCAGACTTGGACGGAGTTTCTTCTCTCCGGAGGGCGGGGTTTATCTTTCGCTGGTTATTTCGGGAAAGGAAATACCTAATCCCGATATGCTTACAACCGCGGCTTCCCTTGCCGTGTCCAGAGCTATAGAAGCCCTTACAGGTATCGGATGCTCAATCAAATGGGTCAATGATATCTACATCCATGGAAGGAAAGCTGTCGGGATTCTGACAGAAGGGCTCGTGAACATGGAGGAAGGTGGCCTTGATAAAGCCGTGGTAGGTATCGGTGTCAATCTCCAACCCGGGGCGGAGAGCATACCGCCGGAGCTGAAGGAGAAGATGATCTATCTCTATCCTTCCGGTTCTTCCCCTGTGACAAGGGCTGAGCTTGCTGCAAGAATCTGCCGGGAGATACTGGCGATACTCGACGAGGATTTCATAGAAGAATACCGTTCCAGATGCTTCATCCTAGGAAGCTCTATAAAAGTCATAAAAAATGGAACTGCGCGGGATGCTGTTGCAATAGATGTGGATGATAGGGCCGAGCTTGTGGTAAGGTATCCTGACGGCAGAATCGAAGCACTCTCTTCTGGAGAGGTGACACTTAAGATCTGATGAGGTTTATATGCTTAACGAACTGAAGAACGAATGGAAAAGCGCAATAGAGAGAGAACTCAGGGATTATCTTAAGAGCGATGCTATTCCTGAGCTTGGAATAGGTGTACCTCCTAAGAGCGAGATGGGTGATGCCGCATTCCCGATGTTTGCATACGCAAAAGCTGCAGGCAAGGCTCCGGCCCTTATTGCAAAGGATATAATGACATCGCTTTCCGAAAAGGATCATCCGGAAGGGGAGATGCTCGTTGCTGGCCCTTACCTTAATATCCGTTTTGATATCCCATCCCTTGCTGATGGAATCCTTTCGGAAACGGAGAGGAAATGCGACAGCTATGGCTCAGTCAATGACCTTGACGGCAAGAAGATCATGGTTGAGTTTTCCTGTCCGAACACCAATAAACCTCTCCATCTGGGACATATGAGGAATGACTCTCTCGGAGAATCTGTATCTAGTCTTCTAAAGGCTGCAGGGGCGGAGGTTATGAAGGTCAACCTCATCAATAACCGTGGTGTCCATATCTGCAAATCGATGCTTGCTTATAAGCTTTTCGGTAACGGTGAGACGCCGGAATCGACAGGTGAGAAGGGCGACCATTTCGTCGGCCGCTACTATGTCCGCTTCGCAAACTGGGAGAAAGAGGTTGAGAAGCAGAAAGAGGATAACCCTGATATCATAAATGATCCATCATTTGTCGATCCTGATACCGAAGCTCAGAAGATGCTCCGGCTTTGGGAAGCTGGGGATGAGGAGACAAGGGCTCTCTGGGAGAAGATGAACAGCTGGACACTCTCCGGACTTTCCGAAAGCTACAGGAATATGGGTATCTCCTTCGATAAGCTCTACTACGAAAGCGAGACATACAAGCTCGGCAGAAGTGAGGTCATGAAAGGGCTTGAGCTCGGTGTTTTCAAGAAAGAGGAAGATGGATCTGTACAGGTGGATCTCGCTCCTATAGGTCTTGATAAAAAAGTCCTTCTTCGCCGCGATGGAACAACGCTTTATATGACTCAGGACCTCGGTACAGCTGTGAAGCGCCACGAGGATTGGCCTTTCGATTCGCTGATTTACGTTGTCGCTTCTGAGCAGAACTATCATTTCAAGGTGCTGTTCTATGTCCTTTCCCTCCTCGGTTATAAATGGGCTGAGGAACTCCATCACCTTTCATATGGCATGGTGAATCTTCCCGAGGGAAAGATGAAGAGCCGCGAGGGAACTGTTGTTGATGCGGATGACCTTCTTGCAGAGCTCACAGAGCTCGCAAAGAACGAGATTGAATCGAAGGGCAGGGAAGAGGCTGTCGGGGATGTTCAGGAAACCGCAAGAAAGATTGCCCTGGGAGCGCTTAATTACTACCTCCTTGCAGTCCAGCCGCAGCATGATATGGTATTCGATCCGAAGAAGTCAATTTCATTCAATGGAAATACAGGACCGTATCTCCAGTATACCTGTGCTCGTATCTCATCGATACTCCGCAAGGCAGATGAAGCTTCAGAAGAATTCGGTGGTGTTCCTTTCGATGGATTTCTTCTTGTGAACGATGATGAGAAGGCAATGCTGAAGGCTATTGAAGCATTCCCGGAGACTGTCAGAAAGGCAGCGCTTACATATGATCCATCTGTGATAGCTTCCTATCTCTATGAGAATGCCAAGACATTCAGCCATTACTATCATGACAATCAGATTCTCAAGGCAGAGACAAAGGCTCTTGCCGTAGCGAGAATCAGACTGATCAAGGCGCTCAGGACTGTCATGAGAAATGGCTTCGCGCTAATCGGAGTTCCTTACCTGGAATCCATGTGATCAAGAAGGGATGCAAAAGCCTTCGCATCCTCTTTGAAATCCTCTTCTCCTCCTTCCAGCACGGATTCAAGGTGCTGCAGAAGGAGGGATGAGAAGAGTGATGAGATGAATAAATCCGAGTGTCCGAGCGATGTGATGATTACATCAATCTGGCTTTTTATCATAAGGCTCAGTGCTCGTGCTTCTTCCATGGCCCTTTCATCCGAGTATTTGAGTGAGAACACAGCTCTGAGATATGGAAGGATTTCCTCGTCGGAGAATATCCTCGTCCATTCTTCCGCGGCCCTGGACAGCACAAGAGTGCTCCCTCCTTCCAGATTCAGCCTGAAGCCTTTTCCCATCAGCTTTCTGTGTCCTTCCCTGAACACCTCCTCCAGTATCTCTTCCTTTGATGAGAACCAGTGGTAGATGGAAGCTTTGTTCAATCCAAGCTCCTTGCCTAAAGATTGCATAGTCAGCTTATCCAATCCTGAGAATGCTATTATATCGGTAGCGGCCGCTATTATTTCATCCTTGTCTCTGACTTTCATGTTTCCAGTATATACAATTATAGAAAACAAAACAAACGTTTGTTTTATTTTTGGAATATACCCAATTCCGCCAAAAAAAAGATATAAACCGCTATTGCAAAAAAAAACAGCAGACGGTAAAACCTCGTACAGACTTAATTGAAAGGAAACGAGATGTACGCACTAGTAGAAATCCTCGGCAAGCAGTACAAGGCTGAAGAAGGCAAGGAGCTGGTTGTCGATAAGCTCAGCATGGAAGAGGGTTCTTCCTATGTTATTGAGAAGGTTCTGGCTGTCGTAGACGGAGATGCTGCAAAGTTCGGAGCTCCTTATGTAGAGGGCGCTAAAGTAACAGCAACTGTTGGTGGCGAGTTCAGAGGTGAGAAGGTAAAGGTCTACAAGTTCCGCAGGAGAAAGGGCTATCGCCGTACTCAGGGACACAGAGAGACTTATACTACTATCAAGGTCGAGAAGATCGAAGGCTAAGGAGGGAGAGAAATGGCACATAAGAAAGGTGGCGGATCATCCCGCAACGGACGCGATTCCAATGCTCAGCGCCTTGGTGTTAAGAGATTCGGTGGCCAGTTGGTAAAGGCTGGAGAGGTTATTGTCCGCCAGAGAGGAACAAAGATTCATCCGGGTGCAAACTGCGGATGCGGCAAGGACTATACTCTCTTTGCACTCGTTGCAGGTACTGTTAAGTTCCACGAGAGAAAGAACCGCAAGTACTGCTCGATTGTCGAAGTGACAGAGGCTAAGGCCGAGTAATAATGTTCGGTTTCTCCGACGAAACATATATTGATATAGCTTCCGGCAATGGGGGGCACGGCTGTGTTTCCTTCCGCCGGGAGAAGTTCGTCCCCAAAGGTGGCCCGGACGGTGGTGACGGTGGCCGCGGAGGGGACGTTGTCTTCGTCGTCAAGGACAACCTTCGCACACTTGGCCATCTTAAGCTCCAGCGTTCATTCAGAGCAGAGAATGGTAGGCCAGGGCAGGGGGCAAGATGTGCTGGACGCGATGGCAAGGATGTAGAGATTCCTGTTCCGCCTGGAACTGTGATAAGGAATGCGGATACCGGAGAGCTTATAAAAGATCTCACGGGAATCGACAGATATGTATTCCTTGAAGGCGGTAAGGGTGGTCTTGGCAACTGGCATTTCCGCACGGCTGTAAGGCAGACTCCTCGTTTTGCCCAGCCCGGAGGAAAGGGCACGGAGATGCGTGTAGGCCTTGAACTGCAGATTATTGCTGATATAGGGCTGGTTGGATTCCCTAATGCAGGAAAATCATCGCTGATCAATCTCTATACAAACGCAAGATCCAAGGTTGCTGGTTATCCATTCACTACGAAGATTCCTGTTCTCGGAGTTCTCCGTGAAGGCGACCAGGATGTTGTGATTGCCGATATCCCGGGAATAATCGAGGGAGCTAGCGAAGGCTCTGGAATGGGCTACAAGTTCCTCCGCCATATTTCCAGGACAAAGGGGCTTTGCTATCTTGTAGATCTTTCGGACGATAATTATCTGGATGCTTATGATATCCTCTCTGCGGAACTCTCGAAGTACAGCGAGGAGCTGGGGCAGAAAGAGCATATAATCGTCGGGACCAAGATTGATGAAGATGGTACGGAAGAACGGTTTGAAGAACTGAAGAAGAAGTACAGTGATACACTTGTCCTTCCTCTTTCGATTTACCGTGACGATCTTCTGGAACCTCTTAAGCACGCTTTGTTCAGGCTTTCCGGGGAGAAAGAGGAAACCGGGTTCACTGCTAGGATGGACTTCGATGCCCATTACAGAGAAGAAGAGTAGGACTGCACTTCTCGGAGGAACGTTCGATCCCGTGCACATGGGACACGTCCATCTTTTCCATGAAGCTTTTCTCGGTGGTTTCAATCGTCTGATTGTGATTCCTGTTTATATTTCCAATTTCAAAAGGGGAACACACCCTGCATCCTTTTCCGATCGAGTTAGGATGCTGAATCTTGCTGTTGAGGACTACAGGAAACTGTATCCAGATGATGAGCTTGATATTGAGATATCCCTGTTTGAAGGAGAAAAGGGCGGGGTAAGCTATACTTCGGATACAATCAGGGCTTTCTATGAATCGGCAGAGGATGATGGAAAGGTGAATTTCATCATCGGTGATGATATCATACCGACGCTCGGGCATTGGCATGATATAGAATACCTGAGAAGCCATGTGAGGTTCATCTGCTTTACAAGGCTCGGGGTTCAGGAGAATACATCTGGGGCTGAGGTGGTGTTCATCCCCAGTTCCATATACCATGCATCTTCTTCGGAGGTAAGGGCAGGGAATCTGTCGATGCTTAGCGATAGCGTCAGGAAGTTTGTGAATGAGAATAAGCTATACAGAACTTGAGAGTAAAGTCAGGACAATGATTAAGGAGAAGAGATTCCAGCATTCCCTTGGCGTTGTCTCTGTTTCAAAGATGCTTGCAGAGCGCTATGGTCTTTCACCGGACGATGCTGCATATATCGGAATCTATCATGACGCTTACCGGTATAGCTGCAATGATGAAACACCATCCTATTGCCAGAGCCACGGTATAGAGGTTTTCCCGGAGGAAATAGCGGATCCGATGCTTTTACATGGGGCTCTTGCAGCAATCCGTTTTCCGGAAGATGCCGAAGGGGATGTACCTGATTATTTCCGCATCGCCGTACGCCACCATACGCTTGGACATAAGGATATGGGAAAATATGGTGCAGTGCTTTATATAGCTGACTATATGGAGCCCGGGCGCAAGCATCTTGACGACGCGGACAGGCAGAGGATACTCTCTTGTGAGCGTCTTGAGGATATGATTATCACGATAATGGATGCTCAGAATGAATACTTCAGACGGGAAGGAATAAAGAGTGCGGCAGTTTCCGAAGAGCTTTATGATTATATAAAATCTGGCGGAATGCTATAATTGGAGAAAGAATGAAAGACATAACAAAGGCAAATGCAGATAAGCTCAAGGCATTTCTTGAGGACCACAAGTGTACTGATGTTGCAGCAATCGATGTATCTGAGGAGTGCTCCTGGACTGAGTGCTTTATAATTGCGACTGTATCATCTGTCGGCCATCTCCGCGGTGTTGTTCACCAGATCTGGGATGAGATTAATAATCTTGGCATTACTGTGATAAACAGGCACAAATCTCCGGATACAAGCGGCTGGGAGCTTATTGATTGCGGTGATATCGTGATTCATCTCATGTCACAGGAACTCAGGGAATTCTATAACCTCGAGAAACTCTGGAAGGCTACGGAGAATCTTGTCTGATGTCAGATAAAAGAGCAGAGAAGGTAAATTCCGAGATAGAGAGACAGCTTGATGACCGTGGATATTGCACCGTTCCTGATGTCCTGATAGGCATCGGTGTCCTCGAGAGCTCAAAATACAATGAGTGGCTTAGCGGCAAGGCTTTCTGCCTTGAGGATTTCTGCAGTACTGATCTGTCCAGGCTTCACGCCATCGTCACGTCGATAAAAGCCTATGCAGAAGCTGTCGGCCTTAAGCCCTCTGTGAACAGATATGTCAAAGAAGGAAAAGGCGGAATGCCGCTTAGATTCACGAAAAGCGGAGACCCCGTTCGCGAGAGACTGTATTCAACACATTACCTCGATCCCTGGAAGGCCCAGGAGATAAGAAGGGGAAGATAAGGAGAGAACTCCGGAACCATTGTGTATTCCGGAGTTTCTTTTTTGCTTTACACCACAGCATCCGCTGCTGTATAGGCCCCAAGTGAGCCAGCTTTAACCTGGATGCAGATATAGCTTATCGCGCTATCTGGAGCTGCAAAGAACTGCCTTTTTCCCTCCGGTGCTACTCTAAGCCAGTCACCTTCATTAAGGGCTATTTCCTCTCCATCGATTATGGCTTTGCCCTTTCCTGCGAGAACGAAGTAGATTTCTTCATTTTCCTTGTGTGCGTGTACGAAAGGTACTGATGCTCCTGCAGGGAGTGTATTCACGCTGATTTCAGCTCCGGTAAGTCTGAGTTTGTCGTGCAGTTCGGTTCTTGCACCTTCTACTTTGCCAATCTTTGTATAGTTGCTCATGTTTTTCTCCTTTATCAGTAATTTACAATACCGATTCTTCCCTGAAAAGTACGCACAAAAAAGTAACTACGTATAATATTTTGAATGTGTGTTATCATGATTGCATGAAAGCAAAATCTGAACTGCCCGAATGTCCTGTAGCGACAACTGTTAATCTTATAGGAAGCAAGTGGAAGCTGCTTATCCTCCGCAATCTTTCAAAACGCGCATGGAGGTTCAATGAGCTCCATAAATCATTGGAGGGGATATCGCAGAAGGTGCTTACAACAAGTCTCAGAGAACTGGAGAGCGACGGAATCATCTATAGAAAGGATTACTTCACAAACCCTCCGAAAGTCGAATATGGACTTACGGAAACAGGTGTGAAGCTTAAATCCCTGCTGGATGTGATGGCGGATTTCGGAGAATACTACAAGAGCGTCATTTAGATTTACGAATCAAACCACAGTCTTGGTCTTCCATTTTCCTCTTAGGAATCTTGTAGTGAATAGAATTCCCCTGAAATACCAGTCAATGAACATACCCCACAATACTCCGATAAGACCAAAACCAAGAGTTATGCCAAGAATTCTTGATAGAAGTACTCTGAATGCCCACATTGAGAAGATTGATACGACCATCGTGAATTTGGCATCTCCGGCAGCTCGCAGATAGTTCGGGACAGTGAATGCAAAAGGCCAGAATATTACGGATTGAATCATGTTCAGCCTTGTTGCTTCGATAGCAAGACTGTTTGCTTCGTCCGAGAGATTATAAAGTATTGCAAGTTCAGGTGTGAGTATATACATAACGGCGCACGTTATACCCATCATGAGGTAGGTTAAGAGCAGCAGCTTTCTTCCGTAGTATGAAGCTTCATCGTACTTCCTGGCACCGCAGCACTGTCCTATAACTGTGACAGCTGCCATGCCGACAGCTGTACCCGGTATGTTGGCGAATGTCGAAAGACCATTGAATACAGCACTGGCTGCTATCGATGCAGTCCCAAGTGATGCAATAGTAGAGCTTACAAGAATCTTTCCAATATGGAAGACACTGTTCTCTATGCCGGACGGAAGTGCTATTTTCAGTACTTTCCTGATCATGGGGAAATCTACTTCAAGCTTCAGTGGCTTTTCGATATGCACCTCTTCCTGCTTCCTTGTAACTTTGTAAAGCATAAAGACACACGCCACGATACGGGACATTAGCGATGCAATCCCTGCTCCAGCTGTTCCCATATCGAAGACATAGATGAGAAGGGAATTCCCGCTCACATTGATAAGATTCATGATTATCGATACGAGCATTGTGATACGGCTTTTCCCCATCGAGCGGAATATGGCATTGGAGCTATTCAGAAGGGCGAGGAATGGAAAGGAAATCACAATCGGTGTGAAGTAGTCGAGAGCTGAGGACATTACGCTCTCTTCTATATGCCCATAGACCAGATTCATTATCGGGCGGCGGAAAGCAAGCAGGACGAGGGCGACTGCAAGGGAGAATGACAAGGTCAGATACATCAGCTGCTTTGCTGAGAAGCAGGCAGATTCCCTGTCCTTCCTTCCCAGATACTGCGAAGCGACAACAGCTCCTCCTGTTGAGAATGCGGAGAAGAGGAAGACAAAGAGATTCGACAGAGAATCTACAAGCGATACTCCTGAGACCGCGTGCTCTCCGACGGTCGATACCATTATCGTGTCCATCATTCCGATTGTGACTGACAGAAGGGTTTCTATCAGGAGAGGGATAATCAACGTTCGCAGATAACGGTTATCGAACATTTGGGATTCAGGTTGCATGGCATCATGATAACCTATTCTTAACGTTGGACAATTATTATTTCAGATAACCTTCTTCGATATCCATTTTCCGCTGAGAACTCTCCACGTATAGAGTGTACCTCGCAGCAACCAGTCCAGATACATCGCATACCATATTGCTTCAACGCCCATTCCAAGCACTCTGACCATGAAATACGCACCACCGACACGGCAAAGCCACATTGATGAGAAAGATGCCAGCAGAATGAACTTAACATCTCCCACAGCCTTCAGCATATTCGGAAGAGAGAATGAGAATGGCCAGATCGTGAAGCACATGACAAGACAGAGCCTGCAGATTGGTATTGCTGTGCTTATCGAGCTTGCTTCAAGACCATAGAAGCTCACCACCTGTGGCGTGATTATATAGAAAGGAATACAGAGGATGACAGTTGCGAGAAGCACAAGGCCTGTCAGTAGCTTCGTATAGTATTTGACATCCTTAATATTATCCTGTCCTCTGCACTGACCGACTATCGTGATCATTGCGAGGTTTATTCCATTGCCAGGTATGTTTGCATATGAATTGTAGTTTGCCGCAACAGCGTTGATTGCGATTGCAGAGGTACCAAGGCTTGCGACAAGGGACTGCACCATTATCTTTCCTACATGGAACGCAGCGCCTTCAAGGCCTGATGGTATTCCTATGCGGAGGATTCTCATGATCAGGTAAGGGGAGATAGGACCCTTGTGAAGTCCCCTTATATTAAGCTCCTCATTCTTATTCATCATCATGATTGCCATGACAGTACAGCCTGCAATACGTGATAAAAGGGACGCAATACCTGCACCGCGCGGTCCCATTCCCACTATGTAAATCAGGATGGCGTTTCCTCCGATGTTTATCACATTCATCATTGCAGATACTGTCATCGTCCTGAAGCTTTTTCTTTCCGAACGGGAAATTGCTGTAAGCCCTGAATAGACAGCAAGGAAAGGGTAGGAGAAAAGAATCGGTACGAAATAATCATCTGTATAACCCTTCACGTCGCTATCTATTGAACCGAAGAGTATGTCGATTATATGCGATCTCATCGGAAGTATTATTGCAGTCATCAGGACTGATATAGCAATGGAGATGTAGATAAGGTTCTTTGCGCTGTCCCTTGCTTTGTCGTTCTCTCCATGACCGAGGTACTGGGAAACTACAACAGCACCTCCTGTGGCGAATGCCGAGAAAACCGTTATCAGAAGATTTGATACAGAATCAACGAGGGATACCCCTGATACTGCAGCTTCCCCACACCCGGAGACCATGATAGTATCGGCCATTCCGATGAGGATAGAGAGAAAAGAATCCGCGATTAGCGGGATAATCAAAGCCCGGAGGTCCCGGGCAGTGAACTGGTGTTTTTCCATCTTGCGACTAGTCCTGCTTATTCTGTGAGTAGGCCTTCGTCGGATGTGAAATCCTTCTTTCTTATCTCCCTGAACTTGTCGACGAGAGACTGTACGGTCAGCCTTTTCTTCTCGTCTCCTTTTATATCAAGGATGATATGGCCTTCATCCATCATAATAAGTCTGTTGCCATAGTCAATAGCGAACTGCATATTATGTGTCACCATCATCGCGGTGAGCTTGCCATCCTCGATATACTTCTTCGTAAGATCCATGACAATCTCCGCATTCCTTGGGTCGAGAGCTGCGGTATGCTCGTCCAGAAGCATCAGCGATGGCTTGGAGAGCGTTGTCATCAGAAGGGTGAGAGCCTGTCTCTGTCCGCCGGACAGAAGACCTACGTTATCGGCCATTCGGTCCTGGAGCCCTATTGGCTCGAGAAGCCTTCTGAATTCCTTTCTTCTTTCAGATGTAAGGCCGAATTTAAGTCCCTTCATACCCTTTGTGCAGGCGAGATTCATGTTATCCTCGATGGACATATTCGCGCTTGTGCCTTTTGTCGGGTCCTGGAAGATTCTACCGATATAGAATGCTCTTTTGTATTCGGGCGCGTTGGTAACATCTTTGCCATCAACAATTATCTTTCCATTGGTCACTGGGAATGTTCCCGCAATCATATTGAAGAGAGTGGACTTTCCCGATCCATTGGATCCTATGACACAGACAACATCGCCTTTCTCGACGTGGAGGTTGATGTTCTCCAGTGCGACCTTCTCATTTACAGTCCCCGGGAAGAAGACCTTTGTGACATTCTGTATCTCAAGCATTTGTCTCCTCCTTCCTCATTGCATTCTCGATAGCTTTCTTCCTGGCGGCCTTGTCCGAAGCCATTGTCCTTGTCTTCGCAATGGTAAGTGATATGATGACAAGGATTCCTGTAAGGAGCTTGAAATCATTCGGTGTGATTCCGATGAGATAGCCATATTTCCTTCCGAGGAACATCAGTCCTTTATAGATTATTCCTCCGAGGATACAGCGAAGCGTGATGAGCGAGATTTTGTTCGATGAGAACAGAAATTCGCCAATCATGACAGCAGCAAGCCCCTGTACAACCATTCCCTGTCCAAGGTTTGCATCGGCAAATCCCTGATACTGTGCAAGAAGTCCTCCTGAAAGCGCTATAAGACCATTGGAAAGGCCGAGTCCTATGAGCTTGAGAGTTGCAGGATTCATTCCCTGGGAGATTATTACCTGCTCATTGCCGCCCATAGCTCCTATTGCCATACCCATATCAGAACGGAAGAAGAGGTCCATGAGCACTGTTACAGCTATGACGAAAATCAGTGTTCCGATGAGCGAAGCTACATCGCTTGGTACAAATGAGAACCACTCTGGGAACAGGCGATAGAGAGTATCGACTCTTACAAGCGATACATTTGCCTTGTTTCCAAGTATTCTCAGGTTGACGGAGTAGAGCATCGTCATCGTGAGAATACCTGCAAGCAATACTGGAAGCTTCAGTTTGTTGTGTATGGTCGCTGTTACAAGACCGCAGAGCACACCAACGAGGAAGCTGAGTATGAGTCCCATGGTTATCCCAAGGCCGTTTACGATACACATCGTCGCAACTGCAGCACCTGTCGCGACAGAACCATCACAAGTGAGATCTGCCATGTCCAGAATCCTGTAGCTTATCAGGATTCCGAGCGCCATGATTGCGAATATAAGTCCTTCTACAAGAATTCCTTCAATCATTTCCTACCTCTCGAGACAGAAGAGAAGGCCACCGATGGCGGCCTTCCCTGTATTATAAGGGTTTCAGCGTTCTGTCTTCACGCCATTTTCTATGATAACCGCAGCACTATCGAGATACTCCTGCGGGATTGTATATCCAAGTTTAGCAGCTGTGTCGAGATTGAACCAGAGCTCGAAGTCTGCCGGATCTGTAAGGAAGACTGTTCCCTGTTCTCCCGGGTTTGCTCCATTTACGACGATGTCATAGATAAGCTCGCCTGTAGCGGTTCCGATTGAATGGTAGTTGAAGCCCCATGCAATCATGCATTCCAGACCATCGATTCCCGATGGGTCTGAGGAGAAGAGAGGAATTCCTGCATCATTGCATACATCATCGATTGTGGCGATAGCGGAGATTACATTGTTATCTGTTGCGATATAAACGGCATCTACGCGGTCGATTATCGACTGCAAAGCTGTTCTTACCTCCGAGGAATTCGATACAGCAACTGGTACAAGCTCAAGTCCTAGCTCATCGCAGGCAGCCTGTGCCTGTTCCATGAGGACGACGCCATTCTGCTCTCCGGAAGAATAGACATTTCCGATTCTGGTTGCACCTGTAATCTCGTGCAGAAGGCTGATCTGTTCTTTTACCGGGTTCATGTCGGAAACGCCGCATACGTTGGAATCGGCACTGCCTTCGTTCGATACTACAAGACCTGCATCGACAGGGTCGGTTACTGCTGCAAAGAGAACAGGGATATCTGTAAAGACGTTTGCCAGCGCCTGGGCTGAAGCTGTTCCGATACCGAGTACTACGTCGCAATTCTCGCTGTCGAACTGCTGTGCAATCGATGCAGCTGTTGAGATATCGCCATTAGCATTCTGGAAGTCATATCTGACCTGAAGGTCTGTAGTGGAGAGATAGTCCTGCAGTCCTTCTTCTACAGCATCGAGAGCTGCATGGGAGAGGAGCTTTGATACTCCAATCAGAACTGTTCCATCATCTTCTGTTTCTGCATTTCCGCCTGCTGCGAGTGTGAATGCAGCGAGCAGCATCAGGAAAAGAGCAATATACTTTTTCATGATTCCTCCGATTTTTATTAGACTATAGCCAATGGATAATTCATTTTCAACATTTCATATGCATGGTTTTGAATATTTATGCATAAAATTATGTTTTAGCAGTCTTGTTACGGAGCTGATGTATAAGATGTAAAGAACTCATCGTTGTCTCCCGCGGTGATATCGCGAGGACAACTGATGATATTCTTATGCTTTGGAAGATTTCCTTGATTGGCCGTGTGGCTGGAAAACCTTTTGATTAGAGCTGGATTTCCGCGCCATCCTTTATAATATATGAAGCGGTGCTGAGTATATCTTCCGGAATCTCGATTCCAAGTTTTGCAGCTGTGTCGAGGTTCACGTAGATTTCGAGGTTCTCAAGGTATCGTGTTCCGATATCCACCGGTTTTTCTCCATCGAGGATTCTCTTGATCACTTCGCCTGTGAGACGACCTGATTGGTAGTAATCAAAACCACCGGCTAGGAGGACGTCAGTTCCGAAGGACGATGTTGTATCTGCAGAGAAGAGGGGAACGGAGTTCTCTATACATACTTCAGAGAGGGCTGCTATCGCGGAAATCACAGTATTGTCGGTCGATACATACATTGCGTCTACGCGGTCGATGATTGACTGTGCAGCCATCCTGACTTCAGAAGAGTTAGAAACTGAAGCGGTTATAAGTTCGATACCAGCTTCATTGCAGGCTTCGTGCATAGCTTCCATCAGTGTTATGCCATTAGCTTCTGCAGATGTATAGACCATTCCCAATGACTTTATATCCTTCACTTCCCTTATGATTCTGAGCTGTTCTTTCACAGGTACCATATCGGAAGTTCCGCAGACATTGTCTATTCCCGTAAGTCCTGCAGATTCCGGATCCGTGACAGTTGCATAGACGACAGGGATATCCGTAAAGACATTGGCCAGCGCCTGTGCAGTCGGTGTTGCTATACCGACAACTATATCCTTTCCCTCTGTCTGGAAAAGCTGGGCAATGGAAGAAGCAGTGCTTATCTCTCCATTAGCTGTCTGAGTCTCGTAGACTGCATCTATGCCATTATCGCTGAGATAGTCCTTGATTCCCTGTTCAATCGAATCAAGGGCTGGGTGGGTAATCAGTTTGGATATCCCGATTTTAAGCCTGCCATCCAGTTCCTGTGCTCCTCCTGCAGACAGGGCTGTCACAGATGCGGCTATTATCAATAAAGCTATTAAAGCTGGAATAATCTTTTTCATATGTTTCTCCTTCTAGTAACACGGTTACTATAAATAGTATTCCCGGAGATGTCAATACTATTTGTAGAAACATTAGAAATCTATATCAAACGCCTCGTCATCGAGGTCTTCGTACTGTCTTTCCTCATCATCGGAGTCGTCTGTATCTATCACAGGAATTATCGTATAAAGCTCCTCAAACTCCTCAATGGCTTCATCGTCATCATCAATGCACATTCTCGTCTCCGGACAAAAGGATACCACCATGATTCATTATTGTCTGCTTTTTCCTATCCAAGATACCCCTGGGATGCTATACTCCGGGGTATGCAGAGATACACAGTGATATCAATGGGGGAACCGGCAGGAACCTCTCCTGAGATGATAATAAAGACTGTAAGGTCGCTTTCAACAGATTCTTCTGTATGGCTTATCGTTACAGGAGATGGTGGTGTTTTTAGGAAGACAGCTTCCGATTTATCCCTTTCGCTGCCTTTTACATATTATGCTGACAGCCTTGAATCTCTGAGGGAAGCTGAGTCGAAGGGGGAGAATATGATTTTCTTCTCATCCTCATCGATTGATCTTGCATCTTTCAGATACGGACAGATTTCTGCAGAGACAGGAAAAGCTTCATATGAAGCACTTAGAGCGGCTGTAGAGATAATCCAGAATGGATATGGTCACTCCCTTGTCACATCGCCTGTGAGCGGGGAAGCGCTGAAGGCTGCGGGGTATAAAGAGCGTTCGGTTTTCGACCTTCTGTCGACGTTCGCCTCGACTGCCAGGCTTTGCAATATGCTACGCGGCGGTTATCTGAACATCTTCGGGCTGACACATAGGATATCAATCAAGGAGGCAATAGGGCAGGTCAAGCGCGAGAATATAATCTCTGCCCTTGTTGATATCGATTCGATAACTATGTCACCGTACTTCGACAGATCCAAGCCTATAGCTGTTGCTTCCCTAAATCCAACCAGGCCCGATGGAACGTGGACTGGTCCTGATGAGGAGGAGGCAATCGTCCCTGCAGTTGAGGTGGTAAAGAAGCTTGGGATAAATGTTGTAGGTCCTCTCTCAGCTGAAGAGATTTTCGCAAAAGGTGCGGAGGGGGAATATTCTTCCATCCTTGTAATGACAGCAGGGGTTGGCTTTGCAGCTGTATCTGCTGCATCCCCTGGAAAAGCTTCGGTAATCACATGGGGATTGCCATTTCTGCGCGTAGGTCCTCTTCTCGATACTGATTTAAAGAACGCCGGAAAGGGCGTTGCGGACTCGGAGAGGATGGAAGCATCCATTGCTATGGCACTTCTATTGAGGGAAGCTTCCCTGATGGCATGAGGTAGATATGAGAAAGCTTCTTTTCCTTTTCATTTCCCTGATACTTGTCATCTCTTCATGTTCAACATCTATCGCTGTCCCATATATGCAGCCTTCTGCCATCGATATGGGAGGCTACAGGAATCTGGCACTTGCATCTGTAGTTCCATATAAAGGGTATTCTGCACCATCTTTTGTCGTTGGCACTGATATTAGAGCGGCAGGGCTGAGGGTGCTTTCCGGGTATACGAATTCGACGGCTATCTCCACTGCTTCATATGCAACAGACCGTCTTTATTCAACTCTTTCATCCTCTGGTTTCTTCAATATTCTTCCTCCGGATTCAACGGATGCCGTCATCACTGCAGGCTATCTTGGTGGCGATATCTCCGAATCATTCAGGAAGCTTGGTTATGATGCTGTGCTCATACCACGTATCACGGGTATGTCGGTAAATGAGAGCGTCTATTCAGTTCCTCACGATGAATGGTGGGAGGACAGGGATGGCGATAGGCATCACAGGGTTGAGTTTGAGTATTACTACAGGCAGATTGTCTCCTTAGACTACAGCATCACGGTAATAGACACAGAGAGCGGAAGGATTGTCGCCCAGCGTACATTCTCCGATACCGATAAACGGGAAGATATACTGGACAGGCGATGGATGAGACTTGAGGATCCTTCGTATCTTTTCAGGCGGATAATACGTTCGTTCAGCGACGATATAGAGAACCTTCTTGTTCCATCGTACCAGGAGTACAGTGTTTCGCTTATGTCCAACAAACCAAAGCTCGAGGAAGCTGAATCAGCGTACGATGCCGCAAAGGATGGTAATCTTGAGTTGGCTGGAAATCTGTTCCTGTCCATCTGGGAAAAGTCCAATCATCTGCCTTCTGGATACAATGCAGCGCTCCTTGCTGCCGCCTCTGGTGATTACACTAAAGCAATAGATATACTTTCATCCGTAATGGAGAAGTACAATGATTCTGATGTGCGGTCTCTTTACCGGAATCTTCTCACAATCCGTACGAGAAATGAGCAGGCAATGGGACAGATTACAGGAGAGAGCAGCGCGCTTGAACTTGGAGCTCCGAACGGCAATGCTATCTATTCACTGGTAATGGGCAGATAATTACTTAATGAATTTTAAGTAATTTTTGTAACATTTTTTCATTTGATATCCTCCTGAGAATGATTTAATGCATTCATTTGCTGTTTTATGGTGCTCTATTCCATCATTTTCAGCATATTTTCTACCTTTAATGGGCAATTATTTCGCAAAAATCCCACAATGATCGATTTTTCTGCATATTTCGTGTGTGACTGGCTATAATCACAAAATAAGGATGGGGCGATTCCTGTCCACAGTAGGAGGTGGCTTATGCTGCTAAACATGACTATTGCGAACTTCAAGTCCGTGAAGTCTCCACAGACGATCAGCTTTGAGGCGGTGAAGGATTCTCGCCTTAGTGCTTCCAAGGTTATGGAAATCAACGATCGTCTTAACGTTATAAAGACAAGTGCCATCATTGGTCCGAATGGAGCAGGTAAGAGCTCCTTCGTGCGAGCTCTGGAAGTTCTCAAGAGGATAGTCATGGCTGAGGATGGGCCGGAGAATCCTCTTCAGGGTGCCTTGACAGGAACTACTTTCGCTTATGGCATTGATAAGGCTACACCGGCGACAATCTCCATTGAGGTCCTCCTTGATAAAGGCGAGGAAGGCAATGAGGAGAAACCGACTGTTATTGCTATCTATACGCTCTCTGCCAATAAGGAGAAGATTTTCGAGGAATCTCTTTACTACATAATCGGCAGTTCCAAGAAGCTGATGTTCGAGAGAAAGCTTACCGACGAAGGCTATTCATATCGCTTTGGAAAGTACTACAGAGGAGAGAAGAAGAGACAGGCCGCTAAGCTTCCTGAGAACAGGACATTCCTTGCAGGCTCTGCAAGAAAAGGCGGTCAGACTTCCCTTGAGCTCTATACATGGTTCGAAAAGACTCTCCATATACTTCCGATGGGTGTTTCGACCAAGGCTGAAGCCTATGCCTGTGAAATGCTGAAAGCGCATCCGGGCTGGGGCGAGCAGATACTGAATTACCTCTGGGCTGTTGATATCACGGATATAAGCCGCATAGAGGTGAAGACAAATGACAAGGGAGAGGACCATCTCCGCTTCACCCATATCTATGTTAATGACAAGAAGGCCGAAGGCTATGCGAATATGTTTGCAGGCGAAAGTCTCTCGCTTCGCCGTCTCATTGTCCTTGGCTTTGCATTCTTCGAAGCATTCATCACAGAGAAGGTTCTTGTCGTAGATGATTTCGGACAGCTTCTGCATCCTGATGTACTCTGCCATCTCGTGGAAATCTTCGAGAACTGTGACAAGCAGAGCCAGATGCTTGTTGTCGATTGCAACCCATCGCTTCTCCGCGACGGTCTTCTGCGCCGCGATGCAGTATGGTTCGCGCAGAAGGATCAGGAGAGCTCGACAGTCTATTATTCACTTTCGGATTTCAAGGGCGCGAAGGGCAGGATTCCGACTTCCCAGCGTTATATGCAGGGCGCTTATGGATCGCTCCCGATTATCAGCGAATTCTGGTTTGTTCATGATGGCACACCTGTAGAAGCTGAAAAGAAGGAGGCAACTGATGAAAACGCGTAAGAAGAATACTACAGAGCCAAAAAGGATGCTTCTCCTCGTTTGCGCGACGGAGGCTGAGACTCTCTACTTCTCGCAGATGAGAAAAGATTGCCGCTATGTGAACCTCACAGTCATGCAGGCACCGGAGGGCAGCAATCTCCAGGCTCTCATTGACTGGACGGGCAAGCAGAGAAGCAAAGGACGCTTCGATTCAGCTTGGGCGCTTTTTGGCTTCGATGATGTGGGAGCAACTGTCGAGAGTGTGAAGGAGATGGAGGAGTATTCTGCAAAGAAGAAGGTGAAGATGCTCTACTTCAATCCTTCATTCGAGCTCTGGTTCATCCTTCACCTCGGTGCTCCTGGTGCTTTTGTGCGCGATATCACACCGCTTAGGGAGAAACTGAAGAGCGCTATTCCTGGCTATGAGATGACCCCGGAGTATTTCCTGACAAAGGGTTTGAATCTTCATATCAAACTCTTCCCGAGACATAGTGCTGCAGATCTTAATGCCCGCAACTATAACTCTCTTGCAATTGCAGCTACAGGGCTTAAAGCTACGACTATGCCTGATTTCGATGAGAATCTGACAGAAATCTGTGGTCTCGCGGATATGTCGCATAATCAGAAGGTCCGCCGCTAGAATGGATGCAGTCCCTCTTCTGCTTTCATTCCTGGCGCTTTCGATAGTCAGCATGGACCTTGCGCTATCGATTGTATGGACAAGACGTGCCCGGTATTCCTGGTCCTGGGCACTGATTGCATTCTCTGCATCGCTACTGGGTGCAGTTGTCGCTTTCGCGCTGGATCAGTCGGCGTATCTTGCATTCACGGGAACGGCCCGCATTGTGCTCCATTATATATGGGAGACATTGATGGTGGCTGACTCTGCTTTTATTCTCGTGTTGCTTCTGTTTGCCATAAACTGGATCATAGCGCGTCCAATGACTACGCCAGAGAAGGTAGGGGCCTTTGCCGCAGGAGGTCTCTATCTGGGCGTATCGATTGCATGGCTCATCACGGAGATAATGCTTTTCTCCATTTTGCAGTATCTGGTATGGACGCTTGCGGTTGTCTATTGCGTTATACTCCTCCTTCATGAAAGGAAGAATATAGAGGAGAAGTCTGTAAGGACTGCCTGCACGACATTGATTTCCATATCATTCGCAATGCTGCCGATAGTCATACTTGCCATGCTCTTCTCGTATTTCCGCAGTATATCGATTCCGATTATCTGCCTTGCCTACACCATTGCAGACCTTGTTTTTCTCTTCACGGCCCTGTCTCATCAGGAGAAGAATGTGCCGGTGCAGGAGAAGAGCGAGGTTTCCTTTGAGAGCGTCAGCGCTACATACCATATCACTGAAAGGGAATTCGAGGTTATAAAACTGATAAAGCGCGGTCTG
>CALXXO010000002.1 GCA_944392705.1 uncultured Spirochaetaceae bacterium | reverse complement strand
AATCATCGCAGGGTGCATAACTGTAACAGGACTGGCTTCCAAGCTTCTTGGAGCCATTGTAGCGGTATCGGCAGGGCACGTTATCATCGCGCTGTTCCTGACCATGATCTGCTGTATAATCCTCGGAATGGGAGTACCGACAACTGCCAATTACTGTATCATGGCAGCTACCTGTGCACCAATCCTGATGGATCCATCGCTCGGTGTTACGAAGATGGCAGCACACTTCTTCGTTTTCTACTTTGGAATCGTTGCCGATATCACACCACCGGTTGCTCTGGCAGCCTATGCAGGTGCAGCCATAGCGAAATCGAATCCGATGAAAACAGGCCTTACCGCAACCAAGCTTGCTATAGCAGCATTCATTGTTCCTTACGTCTTTGCGTTCTCTACCCAAATGCTGTTCATCAACGTAACAGGCCCATTGGAGATTGTGCAGATATGTATCAGTGCGCTCTGTGGACTCTTCGGAGTTGCTGCAGCACTAAACGGATTCTTTATAAGGAAAATCCCGATTCCTCTCCGCCTGATACTCTTCGTAGGAGGACTCTGCATGATAATCCCAGGAACTGTCACAGATATCGCGGGACTTGTAATGATAGCACTGACTGCAGTCTATCAGCATCTGATGCAGAAAAAAGACAGCAAAGTCGCTACTGTTTGACACTATGGGGGCGTGGCCCCCATTTTCATTCACCGAATCGCTTCCAGAAATTCCCTATAACTTCCAATCTCCACATCAGAATCTTTTGTTTCCTGGACAACTTCCGACCCTTTGAATGCTATCACAGATAACCCCGCCCTCTTTGCAGACATTATCCCTACGGGAGAATCCTCTATGGCGAGAGAGTCTGAAACAGACGCATTCAGAACTTCCATAGCCTTAATATAAGGATTGGGGTGTGGTTTCTTGTTCTCAACCCTGTCCCCCGAGATAACCACATCTATGAAAGAATCCAGATGCATACGCTGCAATGCTACAGAGAGGTGTCCGAAGCTTGTCGACGACACAATAGCAATCTTTTTCCCTTTCTCTTTCAGCACACTAAAAACTTCCTCGACAAAAGGAAATGGTTTTATCAAAGGATATGAAGTATAAAAATCTGGATATGCCTTCAAACGCTCGATAAGCTTATTGCCATCGAGATCTACACCATATTTTCGCCGCATCTCCATTGCAGTCCCAGCTGTATCTGATCCGATAGTCACCCAGATATCAGAATCATCTATATCTATTCCAAAACTGTCCTTCATCACGGCCTTCAACGTCATGAAGGCATATGGTTCGCTATCCGTCACCACTCCATCGAAATCAAAGAGGAAGGCTTTCTTTCCTGAAATAAGTTGCTGAAGCTTCATGCTATAATATTTGCATGGATGCAAACCAGAGAAAAGCCATGAAAGGCATTATAAAGACAACGCTGAAGAATCTCGAAGAAAATGGATTCGAAACAGCATTCGTGAATGATAGGAACGAACTTCTGACGCTTATAAAAACACTGATACCTGAAAATGCCTCGACAGCTTCAGGAGGATCTGAAACCCTTCTGGAAACAGGCATCCTCGAATACCTGAAAACAAAAACAAACTACACGGAAGACAGCAGAAAAGCCTTTGTCTCAGAGCACTACCTCGCATCGGCGAATGCTCTGACAATCCACGGCGAGATATACGAAGTAGATGCAAGGGGAAACAGAGTTGCCGCAATGCTTTACGGCCCGGATAAAGTCATTATAGTCGCCGGCATAAACAAGCTTGTCCTTGATCTCAGGGAAGCTGTCGAGAGGGTGAAGACAAAGGCAGCTCCACCAAACTGCATACGACTCGAGAAAGATACACCGTGCACAAAAACAGGCATCTGCGTCTCCCCATATTTCGACAACAGGCATCTGTGCGCATTGGGGTGCCAATCGGATGGAAGAATCTGCTCCAATACAGTTATCTTCTCAAGACAGATGGTCAAGAAGAGAATCACAGTAATAATAGTCGGAGAAGAATATGGATACTGATGCTCTGTATCAGGCATATGTCGATACAGACTATGCGGTTTTCACATCGAAACTTACGAAGAACCGAGACCTTCCATACAGAGGAATAAGGATACCTGTACTCAGGAAGCTCGCTAAAGAACTCGATGATTTTCCCTATGAGATAAAATGGCACGAGGATGTTCTTCTCAAAGGCTTCTGGATTGCATCAAGGAAAATACCATTCAGCGAGAAAAGGAAGCTCATCGAGGAGCATCTTGGTCTTTTGGAGACATGGGACGAAGTTGACACCTTAGCCTCATCGATAAAACCTACAAAGAAAGATAAAGATGAAATCTACACCTTCCTCATCTCACTGCTGAAAGAAGAGAGAGTAATGCCACGTCGCCTTGGAAGAGTCACCCTGCTGCTGAAGCGGAAATACTTCCCAGAAAGAACAGCTGAAATGCTCGCATCGATAACGGCAGCAGACAGGGAGGAATACTATATCTCCATGGCCGTGGCATGGGCCCTTGCTTCCTTTATCCTGGACGACAGCAACCAAAGCATCCATCTCGTAAAAGTCTCCGATGCAACACGAAAAAGAGCTGAGCAGAAGATAAGGGATTCCCTACGGGAGAGAAAGAGCAGAATCTGAATCAAGCCTGTTGACAAATGATTCTATATTTAGTAATGTTTCTAAAAACAGAAACAAAAGGAGACAAATATGAATCTTGTCACAAAGGGAATCAATACAGAGAATCTTCCAGATAGCAAAGGATATTTCGGAGAATTCGGCGGAGCTTACCTTCCTCCAGAACTTGCAAAGGTGATGCAGGATGTTGAAAAGGCTTATGAGGAGATTTCAAAAGATCCGGAGTTCATAAAAGAGCTGAAGGATCTGAATGAGCATTTCACAGGTCGCCCAAGCCCCGTATACCATGCCAGGAGACTTTCAAAGGCAGCAGGTGGTGCGGAAATCTATCTCAAGAGGGAGGACCTCAATCATACAGGCGCCCACAAGATCAACCATTGTCTCGGAGAGGTCCTCCTTGCAAAGCATATGGGCAAGAAGAAGGTAATAGCTGAAACAGGAGCAGGCCAGCACGGCGTTGCCCTGGCAACTGCTGCAGCTCTTCTCGGCCTTGAATGCGACATATATATGGGAGAGATTGACGTCAAGAAGGAAGCTCCAAATGTTTCAAGAATGAAGGTCCTGGGAGCCAAGGTTGTTTCCGTAACACAGGGAACAAAGACCCTCAAGGACGCAGTCGATGCCGCATTCGAAGCATACCTGAAGGACCCTGTCACACAGATTTACTGCATAGGTTCCGTCGTCGGCCCTCACCCATTCCCGATGATGGTCCGCGATTTCCAGTCTATTGTAGGCATGGAAGCAAGGGAGCAGATGCTCAGCTACGCAGGTTCCCTTCCTGATGCTATCGTTGCCTGTGTAGGCGGCGGATCGAATGCAATGGGAATCTTCTCCGCGTTCCTCGATGACAAGGATGTCGCGCTCTATGGTGTAGAACCTGCAGGGAAAGGACTTGATACAGGGAAACACGCGGCTACCATACAGAAAGGCACTGTCGGAATCCTCCATGGCTTTAAATCGCTGGTACTGCAGGATAAAGATGGAGAACCTCTTCCTGTCTACTCGATAGCATCGGGCCTGGATTATCCGGGAGTTGGGCCTCAGCACAGCTACCTCCATTCAATCGGCCGCGTCAATTACGAGACAGCCACTGACAGGGAAGCGGTGGAAGCATTCTATGCCCTCTCGAGAATGGAGGGAATCATTCCGGCACTCGAATCATCCCATGCTGTCGCATATGCGGTAAAGCTTGCAAAGAAACTCGGAGAAGGAAAGAAAATCCTCGTCAACCTCTCAGGAAGAGGAGACAAGGATATAGACTTTGTCATGGAGCACTATCCGCTTGAAGAATACGAGCCTGAGGAGAACCTCAAAGACGGCTACGATGAATTCCTGAAGCACATAGGCGGCGAGAAGAATTAATCGCTGTCGACAGCCTTCTTAAGTGGCACGAAACCACGTCCAAGGACTTCATAGGCTTCCGTCACGAAGACGAAGGCCTTGGGGTCCTCATCGTGAATGATCTTCATGATAGCATTCATCTGGTTATTGGGGACGATTACAAGAAGCATCAGGCGCGTTTTGGAGGTATAGATACCAGTTCCATGGAAAGTAGTACCTCCATGATGCAGCTCTGATATAACCCTTCTTGATATCTCGGGCGTGTGCTCTTCTGAGAAGATATAGACGGACTTGGCAAGCTTTGTCCCGAAGCTCATCACAACGAAATTCACCAGCTGCGAAGAAAGGTACATCGCAATAATTGCAAAGAGCATCGGCTGAAGACCAAGGAATATACCGCCACAGGAAACAACCACCGCATTGAATGCAAATTCGACCGTACCAACTGATACCGGGAAGTAATGCGACAGGACCTGTGCCACGATATCGGTACCGCCTGTGTTACAGCCGCTTTTCATCGTAAGCCCTATTCCAACACCCATGAGCACACCACCATAGATTGCGGAGAGCAGTATGTTGATATCATCCCCGGTATCAAGCATCCCCTGATAACCCGTAATATGGCCAATTACAGTTGTCCAGATAGAAAGGAGCGTTGAACCGATAAGGGTCTTTATGCCGTATCGCCAGCCAAATACCTTCATTCCGATAAGAATCAGAGGTATGTTCACACACATCATTACAACACCCTGATCGAATCCGAAGAGGTAATAGAAAATAGTACCGATACCAGTCGCTCCACCTCCAGTTATTCTGGCGGGAGTGTAGAAAACAGCAGCCGCTGTCGCTGATATCACAGGTCCGATAGCAAGGTATATATAATCGCTTACCCTGCCAAAAAGCAGATTTTTCTTACTCATACAAAAAGTATCCCCCTCAAGAAGAGGGGGTAATGGTTCAGCCTACAACCTTCTTTAGAGTTGCTCTGACAGCGCCAGGGGCTGCTATCATGCTTCTGAAGTACTCAATCACAAGATCCGCAAGTCCGACCTCATAGAGATCAACACCGAAGATCTTCTGGTTGGAAAGGATATCATGAAGCTGATCAAGGCTTCCTGTATATCCAAGTCCAATACCCTTTACCGCATCCTGAGCATAGGCAAGAAGAGGATCGGCAGATGGCTCGAATGTCTTGCCTTCATCATCAACGCCCATCACGTACCTAAGCCATGCGGCGAATACAAGAGGAATGCACTTAAGGCTCTTAACATCGAGATCAGGAGAAGCTGCATATGCCTTTATTGTCTCCCCGAAACGTATCGAGAGCTTCTGAGAAGTATCGGTTGCAATGCGCTGCGGTGTATCAGGCATGAATGGATTTGGGATGCGGACATTGACAACTTCATCAATGAACTTCTTCGGATCTATGATTCCCGGATTGATTACAACAGGAAGGCCCTCTGTATAACCTATCGTCTTAACAAGTTTGACGAGGTCCTCGTCCTTCATCTCCTTCGAGATAAGAGTATAGCCAAGGAGACAGCCGAAGACAGCAAGCGCTGTATGAAGAGGATTGAGACAGGTACATACCTTCATCTTCTCCACTTTGTTGACAGTCTCGCGGTCAGTGAAATAGACACCGGCATTCTCAAGCGCAGGGCGGCCATTGGGGAAATCATCCTCGATTACAAGATACTCACACTCCTCCGCATTCACGAAAGAAGCGATATAAGTATGCTTTGAGGTGACAACTACATCTGTGTCCTCGTAGCCATCGGCTTTCAGCATCTCTGCAACACTGGCATCCGGGCGCGGTGTGATTTTGTCGATCATAGACCAAGGGAAGGAGACCTTTGAAGAAGCAAGGTAATCGGAGAAGCCCTTATCCATGAAGCCCTTCTTCACCCACTCTGCCGCGATCGTGGTAATTGCAGCTTCTATCTTCTCGCCATTATGCGAGCAGTTATCCATCGAGACGACGGCAAGCGGAAGCTCTCCAGCTTTATAGCGGCTGTACAGAAGCTCTGTAAGGCGGGAAAGGAACATAGTGGCCTTTCCTGGGCCGTTTTCAAAATCCTTCACATAGCCAGGGAAGAACTCTCCCGCAGGGTTCTTAAGAGCATATCCCTTTTCTGTGATTGTGAATGATATCATCTGGAGGGACGGTGCCTTGAACACCTCCTGGAACCTTGCCCAGGCTTCTGGTGTGTAATCACAGGGATAAGCTTCCGTAACAGTACCTACTACCTGCTTATCAATCGAACCATCTGCCTTGAGTGTGACAAGAAGAGTCAGATCATCATACTTGTTGTAGATATCGGTGATAATCTCATTGTCAAAGCCCTCGCCTACGATGATTCCTCTATCTGCAAGTCCCTTTTCCACAAGCTCCTGCTGCAGTCTTGCAGGGAAGCCGCGGAAAATATTTCCAGCACCGAAATGAACCCAGATAGGTTCCGAATGAGTGCGCTCCTTAAGCGCTTCGCGGTCATATGAGAAGAGCTTATAGCCTTTCTCCTTCCAAACCGGGCTCTTCAGCCCTTCATTAGTAAGTTTCATAATAATCCGGTATCAGAAGATACCTTAATCCTCCATAGTTCTCAGGTTGCCGAGATATCTGACTTCCTGTTCGTGAAATATTCCGGATGCGACTCGATTATCGCGTCAGCTTCGTATTTCAGCTTTGAAAGATGTTCCGTCTCAAGCGTAACAGCGAGAGGGAAATCCTTGAGCCTTAATGCCTGTATAAGCTCCTCGTGCTGTGCAATGTTCTTATCGAGCACATCCTTGGAGCCCATGCTGAGTATCCTCATCCTGCGATGGTTGCCAGTCTCCCTCAGAATAAGCTGCCAGATTCTTGTAAGACCGGTAGCTTCAAAGAAGATTGAGTGCATATCATCATCGGCGTTATAGAATGCAACGGCATCGCACGCAGCAGATGCTTCCTTCTGCAGTGCTATGAAGTACTCGAGCCTTGTCAGATCTGAAGGCTTCATGAATTCCCTGTAGCGGTCTATTACGCTCTTTTCCAGAGCCAGGCGGAAAAAGCATTCGTCATCGACGCGGGAGATATCGATTTTGGATACCCAGCATCCTCTCTGAGGTCTCATCACGACAAGACCTTCGGACCTGAGCCGCATCAAGGCGTCCCTGACAGGAGACCTTGATACATCGAATTTCTCAGATATGACAGCCTGCGAAATCTCCTCCCCCGGCTTTAACCGCAGAAAGATTATGTCGTCTTTCAGCTCATCATAAATAGTTTCACTGGAAGTTCTTCTCATTTACCAAGCCTCTTTTCGCTCTTCTCAACAGCTTCCCACAGACCGAGGATGTACTCTGCGCCAAGAGCTCTGTCATAAAGACCATAACCAGGCATTGAAACCTCTCCCCAGATTGCTCTTCCGTGATCCGGTCTGATTGGTCCATCAAAACCTGTTTCATAGAGGGCGCGGACTATTTCATAGAGGTCAAAAGATCCATCCGATGAAAGATGAGCAGCTTCCTCAAATACTCCAGGTGCAAAATGATGGAGATTCCTTACATGGGCAAAATGCACACGGCCAGGAAGGGCTCTGATGATTCCAGGAAGGTCGTTGTTAGGATTGGTTCCGAACGAACCTGCACAGAATGTAAGTCCATTGAAAGGTGAATCAACGGCCTTCATAACGCGGAGAATCTTCTCTTTCGATGTAATGATCCTTGGAAGTCCGAAAACTGGCCATGCTGGATCATCTGGATGGATTGCCATCTTTATTCCATATTTCTCGCATATCGGCTGAATAGCCTTGAGGAAATAAACAAGGTTATTGAAGAGTGTCTCCTCATCTACATCCTTATAGGCTTCAAAGAGCTCCTTGACCTTTGAAAGTCTCTCTGGCTCCCAACCCGGCATTACATAACCATTTGAATTGCTGTTTGTCTGATCAAAGAACTTCTGAGGATCGATTGAATCAACGACCTTCTGATCGTATGCAAGGACAGTAGATCCATCAGGACGCATCTTTGCAAGATCCGTTCTTGTCCAGTCAAAGACTGGCATGAAATTATAACAGACAAGCTTTATGTCACAGGCTGCAAGATTCTCGAGTGTCTTTATGTAGTTCTCGATATACTTGTCCCTTGTCGGCTTTCCTATCTTGATATCATCATGGATGTTGACGCTTTCGATACCTGCAATTGTCAGACCAGCATCCTCGACTTCCTTCTTAAGTGCCTGGATGCGCTCTACAGGCCAGAGCTCCCCTGCCGGAATGTCATACAGTGTGGTAATGACCCCTGTTACTCCTGGTACCTGTCTGATCTGCCACAGCTTGACGGAATCGAACTTATCGCCGAACCATCTCATTGTCATCTGCATAGCTATTCCTCTCCTTTCTTTCCTTTCTGATATACTAATGTTTTAGATTATAATGCGTGAGAAGTAAAGAAGAATAAGCAATCATTGCGTTAAAATGACAAAGCTTATATATTTTCCGGATAGGAGAAGTTCATGAGAATAACTATCTGTGAGAATAAAGTCGAACTCGGACAGCAGGCAGCATCGCTCGGTCGCCACTGTATCAAATCCACAATAGAGAAATTCGGAAGAGCAAATGTAGCTTTCGTAACAGGTACAAGCCAGCTGGAGATGCTTACAGCGCTCAGACAGAAGGAATTGCAGTGGGACAAGGTCAATGTATTCCTCCTCGACGAATTTGTAGGACTCCCGGATGGTCACAAGGCTTCCTCCGAGACATTCCTTAAGGAAAACTTCCTGAACTATCTACCGACAATCGGATCCTTCCACCCTATTTCAAGAAAGGCTGATTCAAAAGCCACACTCAGGGAAATGAACGAGCTGATGAAGGATTATCCACTTGATGTAATATTCATCTGCATCGGAGAAAACGGACACCTCGCATTCAATGACCCACCAGCCGATTTCGATGCCAGAGATCCATACATCCAGGTTGAACTTGAAAGAAGATCAAAAAGACAGCAGGTAGGTGAAGGTTGGTTCAGCACAATCGATGAAGTGCCTAATAAAGCAATAACAATGTCTGTATTCGAGATTCTCACAGCCCGCCATATCATATGCGCCTGCCCGGACCAGAGAAAGGCAAAAGCTGTCGCATCCTGTATCTTCGATGATATTTCCCCATCCTCCCCTGCAGCTTCAATCAGAAGGAGAACTGAATGTGCACTCTATCTCGACAGACAATCAAGCTGCCTTGTCTTCGATGATTTCCGTATGCATTGATTAAAAGTTCCAGCTTTCAGGATTCCACCTCACTTAGGGGGTGGAATATTTTTTCACTCAATCGATATATTCCTCTTTGATTTAATAATTCTTCTAATCAATCACCCATTGCTTTCGTTTATTTATTTTTGCTATCGATTATAAAAATAAATCTATAAAATATTATCTTTTGTTACAAATAAAAGGTTTTTGTTACCAAAAATCTCCTTATTTTCCAAAAAATTCACAAAAGCAACAGATTAACCTAACGACATACATGGTATCAATTCATTAGCATCAAAAAGTACATGATTGGCGAAGGGGCAAATCATGCGTTAACCGTAATTAAGGAGAAACATATGAAAATCCTACCGAAGATTCTGGTCTTCATGGCCTTGGCGCTGCCAATAGGTGCTGAGAATCTTCCTGTCGTCACGCTTGATGAAGCATTATCATCCGCAGAGGAGAACAACATACCTCTGCAGGAATATGCTGTGAATCTGAATCGTGCGATAAGGAGCGCAGATAATTATCTAATGACTTATCTGCCGCAAATCAGTCTCAAAGCAACAGCAGGAACCGGGGTATCCTTTCCAGATGCCACAAGCAATGAGACAAGGTTCGATGGAGTCAATCTTGCGCTGAACGCAGGAGCGTCTTTCACCTACACGCTCGACGGCTCCAAGATAACAAATTCAGAGACACGCAATCTCACAAAGGAAGCTGCAACGCTCGGATACGAGGTGTATGCAGATTCAGTAGCGCTTGATGTAATATCCAGCTACTGGACACTTGCAACCTATGATATCGCAGTGGAAAACGCCCAGGCTTCCCTGAAGGACACTGAGAACAATTACAATGATACGCTTGAGATGTACAACAGCGGCATGGTAGATGAACTCACTCTGTCCAATATGGAGCTTGCTCTGAACAATGCTCGCATAGCGCTGCAGGAAGCTGAGAATGACAAGGCGCTTGCTCTTTCGTCATTCAAGGCAAAGACAGGAATCACAGAGGATTTCCAGACAGAACCGCTTCCTGAAACAGTATTGCTTTCCCTACCATCGGCAGAAGAACTCTTCGCTGAATATGGAGAGGAAACATCCACAATAAGGGTTGCAAGGAATGCGCTCAGAAGCGATGAAGTCGCGAAAAAGGAAGCTACGCTGAATCAGTATATGCCGACAGTTTCAGCAAGTGTGTCTTATTCTTATAATGGTGGACTTACAGACAAGACAAGCTACAAGACAGCTGACCACGGGCTTTCCGGAAGCGTTTCTTTGACAATTCCACTCTCCTCTTACATCCCGGGAAGTGCAATGGATGAAGCAAGGAGAAGCGCAGAAGATGATGTCACGATATCAGCACTATCTCTTCAGGATTCCCAAAATACGCTCCTCAATACGATAAGGCAGAACTCAATTACAATTGCGCAACAGCAGAGCAGTCTTGGAATGCTTGAGCAGAGTCTCCAGATTGCAGAAAAGACATATGAACTCGCAAAGGAATCATATGAAGCTGGTCTTACAACATCAAAAGATCTTGCACAGGCGAGGACAGATCTGCTCTCAGCTGAGAACAGCCTTCTCTCCGCACGCCTTATGCACCTTATTTCATCATACAATCTCGCCAGCACGCTTGGCATAGACCTGCAGGAACTGCAGGAGACATATCCATTAACGGAAAAGGAAACAATATAAAATGAGCGACGAAAACAAGAAAAAAGTCGAAGAGCCGGATTTTGAGAAACTCGCAAGAACAACAGCTCCGAGCAAGTTCAACAAAATCGTGACAATCATCCTCGTTGCAATCTGTGTAGTGCTTGCAGCATTCATAATCGTCAGGATGATGACAACCTCCGATGATAACGCTATGGCTGTGCAGGCAACTGCAGATACTGGTGCAATAAGCGCAGTCAATGTCAGCGCAGAACCAGCTACAATCAAAGAATTCAGCCGTATATCAAGGATGAACGGCGAGATAATGAGATCCGGAGACAGTATCGCTGTCTATCCAGATATCGCAGCATCTGGAACTGTCACGGAAATCACAGTATCGCGCGGAGATGCTATTTCAGCCGGCGATATAGTCGCCTATGTTGATCCTTCACGCCCAGGAGCTTCCTACAAGATCAGCCCGGTTGTTTCCAAGGTAAATGGAATCGTCAACGATATCCCTGTAGCTATCGGACAGACAGTTACAGCTTCACAGCCTATTGTCACAGTTGCTGGAAACACAGATCTTGTCGTCGAAGCATCCATCCCTGAGAAATTCCTCGGGACAATCGCGGAGGGAATGACAGCGGAGATGGAATCAGTTGCATATCCAGGAAGGATTTATACTGGTATCCTTACCTATATTGCTCCTACCGTTGATTCCACAACGCGCTCTTCCGATATCGAAATCCAGCTTACAGGGGACACTGCAGGACTCAAGGAAGGTATGTATATCCGTCTTAACCTCGAGACAGAGCATATCAACAATGCCCTCACAGTCCCATCATCGGCACTGGATACATATCTTGGCGATGACATCGTATATATCGCAGATGGCGACACAGCAAGAAGAACAATCGTAACCACAGGAAGCACAAATGGTGTTGATACGGTAATCACTTCAGGACTGTCAGAAGGCGATATGGTAATCACAGCAGGAAACGTAACAGATGGTACAGCCATCAGCGTAGTAAACCAGGAGAACTAAATGACACTGTCAGAACTATCAGTTAGACGCCCAGTGCTCATGACGATGGTCTATGTTCTGATCTGCGTCATCTGCGTTGTCTTTTTGCCGCGTCTAGACATGGCACTCTATCCAGATGTTGACCTTCCTGTAATCTCGGTCATGGTCAGCTGCAACGATGCAGGCCCTGAGGAAATCGAGCTACAGGTGACAGAAACCATGGAAGATGCCCTCAACTCATTGCAGAATCTCGATACAATGACATCAATATCCCGGGAAGGGAGATCGATGATCATTCTCGAGTTCAACTATGGAACCAATCTCGATGATGCATACGATGATGTATCCACCATCACCTCAATGCTTTCAAGAGTCCTCCCCGACTGGGCAGAGAACCCGACCGTAATCCGTTTCGATTCCATGGGGTCCGGCTCAATCATGCGTCTTACTCTCACAGGAGACAGGACTGAGGACGAGCTTCAGTACATCGCAGAGAACACCATCCAGCCGCTCATCGAAAGAGTCGAAGGCGTTTCACAGGTAAGTGTCTATGGTGGTGCCCCTGTCGAATACAGTGTTGAAGTCGACCCGAACAGGCTTGAAGCATATAACCTCACAATCTCCCAGATTTCCGCAATGATCGCGGCCCGCAATGTACAGAGCACGGGAGGAGAAATCACACAGCGCGGAATGGATTATCAGATTACCGGGGACGCCAGGTACATGACCCTTGATGATATCAAGGAGACAATCGTTGGCTACACAGGCAAAGGTACTCCAATCTATCTTCAGGATGTTGCAGACGTCGTAGAGGATACAGCTTCAGGTGGTCGTCTTTCCTACCTCGATGGAAATGAGATTGTCACAATAAACATCTCAAACGAATCGGACAGCAACGAGACAACTGTTGCCAAGGCTGTGCGTGAAGCTCTTCCTGAGATTCAGAGTGAGATTCCGGAAGGTCTTACCCTTGAAATCCAGAGGGATTCAACAGAGATGATTACCGATACGATGGATGAGGTTGTCAACTCAGCTATACAGGGTGTTATCCTCGCAGCTGCGATCATCTTCGTCTTCCTCCGCGGTATAAAGACCACAATCATCATCTCGCTCTCGATGCCAATCTGTATTCTCATAACCCTCATGCTCATGTCCATTACAGGAATGTCCGTAAACGCAATGAGTATGTCAGGTCTCATCCTCGGTATCGGTATGACCGTCGATGCATCAATCATCATCCTCGAGAACACATACACATTCAGGCAGAGAGGAGAAAGAAGCGCTGTAGCTGCAATTCTTGGAAGCAAAAATATGTTCACAGCTATCTGTGCATCCACTCTCACTACAATCTGTGTATTCGTGCCAATCCTGATTTACAAATACGATATCGGAATGATTGGTATCATGTTCCAGGATCTCGTAATCACAGTATGTATCTCGCTCTTCGCTTCCCTCTTCGTTGCAGTCACGCTCGTCCCAGCGCTCTGCGGTTCAATCATGAAGATCAACACAAGAACCCAGAAGCCGCTCAGATGGGCTCCGCTGAGGAAAATCGATGAAGCAATGGCGAATGGTGAGATGCACATGAGAAACGCATATGTAAGAGTCCTGAACTACTTCCTGAACAGGAAGTTCCTCCTGATTCTTCTTCTCGTGCTTCTCCTCATTGTCTCCCTCATCAAGTTCGGCGATCTCGGAATCTCCCTCTTCCCTACATCCTCGACTGACGACTCCGTCACCCTCAACCTCACACTGGCACAGGGTACGACACAGGATGTTACAAAAGAGTATGTCTTCGACATGGAGAAAAAGGTACTTGAAACACTTCCTGCAGACAGCTACGAATCGATTCTCACAGAAGTCGGCTCATCCAATACCGGATCTATCGAAATCGATCTTCCTGATATCACGGAGCAGACTTATACCGTCTCCGATATCCAGGCTATGCTCAGACCGTTCCTCGATGATGTACCGGAAGCTGAATGGCTCTTTGCAAATTCAAGGTCCATGGCAGGAACAGGTATCCAGGTAACAATCCACTCCAACGATACTGAGCAGTCACTCGCAGTTGCTGATCAGATTATGGATATACTCCACACCTACGTTCCACAGGTAGAGAACATCGACTCCGACCTCGACAACGGTGCTCCGAAGTACTCCATAGAAATCGACCAGCAGAGAGCTCAGGATCTTGGAGTATCCATGAGCGATCTGATGACAACAGTGCAGGCAGCGCTTACAGGTGTGACAGCTACTGAGATTTCCACATTCGACACCGATACAACATACGATCTTGTTGTAAGGCTCGATGAGGATCAGATTCAGAGCGTAGAAGACCTCGAGTCCCTTATGATTCCGACATCAACAGGCGGCAAGGTACGTCTCGATGCTGTAGCCAACCTTGTGGAGGGAACAGCGCCACTGACAATCATGAGAGAGAACAAGGAGCGTATCAACCACGTCTCTGCTGATATCATGGAAGGCTATGCCGCAAATGATGTACAGGCTATTGTCGATAAAGCTCTTGCAGACCACCTCGTTCTTCCAGACGGAGTAACACTCGAGCAGACTGGAGAAATGTCAACATTCGCAGAGTACCTGCCGACCATGGTAATGATCATTGTACTTGCGCTCTTCCTCGTATATGCGGTTATGGCAGCGCAGTTCGAGTCAATGATCGATCCTCTCATCATCTTCGCGACAATTCCTCTCCTTCTGATAGGTGTAATCTGGATTCACGTCGCGATGGGCCAGCAGTTCTCGCTCTTCAGTATAGTTGGTATCGTCGCCCTTATCGGTACCGTCGTAAACAACGGTATTGTTCTTGTCGACTGTATCAACCGCCTTGTAGAGCAGAAGATCCCTGTAAAGCAGGCCTGTCTGCAGGCAGCGTATGGAAGACTTCGTCCTATCCTGATGACAACTCTCACTACTATCCTAGGAATGATACCTATGGCATTCTTCCCAGGAGAAGGTGCTGAGATGATGCAGCCGCTTGCTGTAACATTCACAGGCGGTATCATCACAGGTGCGTTCCTGACACTGCTTCTTTCCCCTACTCTCTATCTCATCTTCAACAAGCACAGGGAGAAGAAGTACAACGATCCGGATACGCTTACCAACCAGCTCAGAGAATATGATATGAGAAGGCTTCAGCATCTCGATGATCTGATCTGATGGATTAACGAAAACCAGGCAGGGCCAGCGTTTTGCTGGCCTTTGCTTTTTTCCTTAGTTTTCTCCACGCTTTTCAGCAGAACCATCAGTTTGTCCAATTCAGTTTGCGGAATTCATAAAACTGCCTTAGACTAAAAGCGGAGGGCTAGAATGAATAAGGAAACAGCTTCGAAGCTCATTGATGCCGCGATGGGAAGAATCCCATGCGATACAGTAATCAGAAATGCTAATGTAGTCGATGTCTGCTCAAAGACAACGTTCTCCGCAGACGTCTATATAATCGATGGCCTTATCGTAGGCTTTGATGGGGACAGAAAGGCAAAGGAAGAGTATGATGCAGCTGGCCGCTATCTCCTGCCAGGGCTCATAGATGCTCATTGTCATATCGAATCATCGCACCTCTCCCCTTCCGAATTTTCAGATGCAGTTGTTCCATGTGGTACTACTTCTGTCATTGCAGATCCCCATGAAATCTGCAATGTGACAGGCCTTGATGGCATGGACTATATGCTGAAAGCTTCAGAGAACACCCCGCTATCGGTCTTTCTGATGTTCCCCTCCTGTGTACCGGCAACTCCATTCGAGCATTCAGGCGCAATACTCAATGCCGAAGAGATTGAGAAGTATATAGACAACCCGAGAATCCTAGGGCTTGGTGAAATGATGAACTATCCAGGAGTTGCAGCCGCAAATCCAGCAGTAATGGATAAGCTTGCTGCAGCATATAAGAGGAAGAAGAACATCGATGGACATGCGCCATCTATCAAAGGTGCCGCTCTTGATGGATATGTGGCTGCAGGCATAACGACGGATCATGAATGCGAAACACCGGAAGAGTTGCAGGATAAAGTAAGGAAGGGAATGTATGTAATGCTACGCGAAGGCACAGCCTGCCGCAATGTACTTCCTCTCCTGCCAGGCGTAACAGACGGAAACTCCTCAAGAATACTCTTCTGCACCGATGACAGACAACCGCAATCAATCGTTCGCGATGGTCATGTGAATTATGGCGTATCGCTTGCGATAAGAAACGGACTGGACCCAATTACCGCGATCTCTATGGCAACACTGAATGCAGCGATGTGCTACGGGCTGTCCGACAGAGGAATGATAGCGCCCGGAAAGCGTGCAGATTTCATCATCACATCTTCAATTGTAGATGGAATCAAACCGGAGCAGGTCTTCATTCTCGGCAAAAAGGCGGCAGAGAATGGAAAGATAATCATGAAAGCACCTCATACAACACCTGAAAATGTCTCAGGAAGAATGAATGTAAAGGATTTCGCTGAAAAGAAGCTCTCGCTGAGACCAGGTAGCGATCATGTCAGAGTAATAGATATAATCCCCGGAGGTGTGGTAACAGGATCTGGGGATGCATATATCCACAGGGACAAGGATGGCGAATGGATCCATGATGATACAGCTGACATACTTAAGCTTGCTGTCATAGAACGCCACCATGGTACTGGAAATGCTGCAACGGCTCTGATCAGGGGTTATGGAATGAAGCATGGAGCAGTAGCCACATCCATCGCTCACGATTCACACAACATAATCGTAATCGGGGACAATGACAGCGACATGGTTCTGGCTGTCAATAAACTAATAGAGACAGGTGGTGGAATAACGATGTTCAAAGATGGAAAGGAACTCGGCACACACCGCCTTGAGATAGCAGGCTTGATGACGGACCTGCCGCTGGAGGAAGTGACGGAATGCCTTGACCAGCTTCACGAAACTGCCGAAAGAGAACTCGGAGTCAATAGGAATATAGACCCATTCATGACTCTGTGCTTCATGGCACTTCCAGTAATCCCGAGCCTGAAGCTTACAGACTGCGGACTATTCGATGTGAATTCATTCGCATTCACTGATATCGCTATCAAGGAGTGATAAAGCCTGTCTTATCTCACTATCCTTCCAGCCTTTTCTGAGGAGGGCAGCGAAAGCTCCCTCCTTTCCTTTTTTCCTAATCAATGAATCCAGAGCAATCGAAAGGGGGCGTACATAATCCTCATTTTCCCAGATTTCATTTAGCGCAGCTTCTGCCACATCCCGGGGAGAGCCTTTTTCCTTCAGCCGCATACGGAGGATTGATTTACCTTCCGGATTCTTTCTCAATCTTGACCTGAGAAAAGATGCTGCGAAGCGCTCCTCCGAGAGACTGCCCTCAGCTTTTATGCGCTCCACAGCTTCATCTATATCGCTGGCACTGCATCCCCTTTCCTTGAGCTTCTGTCTGATTTCTTTCTCAGTATGCTCACGGATGGAAAGGAGTTTTATGGCCTTATCATATGCATCCATAGCATAATGATAACCCGATACAGTGCCCCTTAGCCAGCTATCACTCTACACTTACCTGGTAAATCGATGCTGTACCGCCAGCTGCAGAGAGCGTATATGTTCCAGTTGCCGATATTACATACTCAACCACAGCAGTAACCCCATCTTCAGATGTTCCTGTAAGCGTCTCTGAAAGACCTGAATCGGAGGACAGCAACAGACTGTATGCACTACCATCGGATGCAACTGCACCTCTTACATTAAGAGTCTCGCATTCTTCTGCGGAGAAGCTAATAAGGCTATCACCGGAGAGAGTGAGAACATTACTGTAAAGATTTCCATCTGCATCGACGGCCGGAGCGGAAGAAGAATCAACACTGACAGCTCCTGTACCAACAGAGATGGTGAGTCCATCAAGCGATGAATCTTCGGTAATCGCACCGAGTGCCAGATCATCTGCTTTGACATCTACGGCAGCAAAGACCGAGAAACCTGCAACAAGAAGAATACATAAAACAGCTAAAGCTTTTTTCATTGCCTTGCCTCCTTGCCAAGGAGTATTCCTCGAAAGCATGGAGAAATTTTAAAGAGAGTATGCAGTGTAAAAGAACATTTTTTACAGCTTGTATGGAGAGAGAAAGTGCCCACAAGCGGGGCACTTTCATGAAAGCAAAAAGGATTTATCTCAATTTCCATGCGATATCATTCAAGAAGAGCTCCTTCTCAAGTGAATACACTGTCGTATCCTTCGAGATATGAACGAGCTCTATTCCCATGATTGTCGCCCAGTCCTTCATCTGCTCTGCAGAAACATCATAGCTGAGAACAGTATGATGAGCTCCTCCTGCTGTAATCCAGCATTCAAGTACTGTCTCCAGATCCGGCACAGCCTGCCACATGACTCTGGCAACAGGAAGGTATCTGCCACAGGCGAAAATACTGCACAGCGATTGCCTATTACAACAATGAAATTGCTTATAACCTGAAAAAAAGATTGCAGGAAAAGGGAATCGGTTGTATCTGAAAAAAAAATCGGCTGGGAACTCTATGCGAGGAAAAGCTGCTGATTAAAAGACAAAATTAATGGCCGATCCAAAGACCGGCCACAAGTGTGAAGAGATAAATGATTAACGCTTCGAGAACTGGAAACGTCTTCTTGCTCCCTTCTGGCCATACTTCTTTCTTTCGACCATTCTGGAGTCTCTTGTCATATAACCAGCTGCATGGAGAGCCGGGCGAAGGTCTGCATCGTAGTTAACAAGAGCTCTTGCTACTCCGTGTCTGCAGGCTTCTGCCTGTGAGCAGATTCCACCGCCAGCTACTGTGATAACGAGATCATACTTTCCGCTTGTCTCTGTCACCTCAAATGGCTGAAGGACCTTTGCTGCATTGATTGCATCGACAAAGTACTCATCAAGCTTTCTTCCATTGATCTTAACCTGGCCATTACCTTCTCTGAGGTAGACTCTTGCAACGGAAGTCTTGCGGCGTCCAACTCCGTGACCGAGGTTGATAGACTTAATATCTTCTTTCTTAGCCATCTCGCCTCTCCTTAAAACTCAACAGCAACTGGCTGCTGTGCCATGTGCGGGTGCTCTGCACCTGCATAAATCTTCACGTTATTGAAAAGCTTCCTTCCAAGTCTGTTGTTTGGAAGCATTCCCTTGATAGCGTGCTCCATCGGATAAGTAGGCTTGCGAGCCACCATCTTGCCGTATGACTCAGCCTTGAGTCCGCCTGGATACATAGAGTGGCGATAATAAATCTTATCTTCCATCTTGTTGCCGGTGACTTTAGCCTTGGCTGCGTTGATGATGATTACGTAATCACCAATCTCCTGGTGAGGTACGTACTCTGCTTTGTTCTTGCCCCTGAGGAGGAATGCAGCTTCTGCAGCTACTCTTCCAAGTGGCTTTCCCTCTGCATCGATGAGATACCATTTTCTCTCAATCGACTGCGGTTTAATGAAAATAGTCTTCATAAACTCAACCTTCATTCATTTTCTCTAAGGATGGAATCCTCTCCCCTCCGGGGCAAAGCACCCTTCAGGAACGCATCAGTCCGGCGTCTGGACCGGGAAGTGCAGTTTCACCGAATCCTAGGCCGCGCACAGCTTCTCTGGAGTTCCCGGGGAAAGGAAGTATTTTTGAAGACTGAATCTTCGGCTCCTGAAAAAGCTGCAGGTGACAAAGAATATCTGCAACATCCGCTCATGCGAGAGCGTGCGAGTCATCGCACGGAACTGCATTATATCGAAGAAGGCATTCCAATGTAAAGACATAATGGAATACCGAATCTCTTTTTCCTTCAGAGTTTTTCGAGGACCGCATACGCTTCTATGAACTTGGCAGTCCTGCCATTAAAATCAATCACAAGGACCCTGTTTCCGTTGTTTTTGACCTCTATGGAAGCAACTGTACCTTCCCCATAGTTTGCGCTCCTCACCCTGTCTCCGACACTGAAGCTCTCGGCCTTGTTTATGACCTGCCTTTCACTTGGCTTATCCTTTCCTTTTATGCTTATCGAAGAAGCCCAGGATGGAGAGTTCTCGAATTTCGCTTCATAGCGTGGTTTGTTAGCAATCCGGGAACCGACAAAGCTCTGAGGGGAGACAGATGGTCTGCCATTCATATATGCAGTATCACCGGAAAGCAGCGACTGCGGTATCTCTCCAAGGAAACGAGAGGGAATATGGTACTCGGTCCTACCCCACATGGACCTGTTCGCTGCGAACGAAAGATAAAGGCTCTTCCTTGCCCGGGTCATTGCGACATAGAAAATTCTCCGCTCCTCTTCAATCTGCCGTTCGCTCTCAGCACTGCGGCCCGGGATTATCTCATCCTCCATTCCGACGACGAAAACCCTGTCGAATTCAAGGCCTTTAGTATTGTGCATCGTCATAAGGGTGACACCTTCCTGGTCCCGTGGATCATGGTCCCCGAGCGTCGTCGAATCCAGAGTAAGCTTCTCCAGAAACTGAGAAAGCGCATCGCGGCCACTTCCAGCTTCGCTCAATACAGAGACAAGCTGACCAAGGTTCTCAAGCTTCGTCTTCCGTACCGCCCTGTCACTTTCCCTGTTGTAAAGATCGTAGAGCTGGAACTCCTCCAGTGCTTTGTTCATCACATCGCCAAGGTTCTCATCCTGTCCAATTCTTTCCTCAGCGTTATCCCAGGCTGTCAGGAAAACCTGCGCGTTGCCTTTCACAGTCCCGGATGTAGAGGAAACGAACTCCGCAAGCGAATCATGGAGATCAGGGCCATAGGACTCAATTTTCTCAAGCTTGGCCGACCCCAGACCGCGAGGTGGTTTGTTTATGATGCGCCTGAAGCTGACAGTATCCCTATGATTCATCAGAAGCCTTAGTATCGAGAGCGCATCCTTGACTTCTTCGCGCTCATAGAACCGCAAAGCACCTACAACTTTGTAAGGAATTCTCCTGTCTGTGAATGCCTGTTCAAAGCTCTGAGACTGCGCATTGGTCCTGTAAAGCACTGCGGTGTTATCATAATCGCCGAGGTTGTATATCAGATTGGCAATTCGCTCCGCTTCTGCCTTCCCCGTCATGCTGAACATCACAGCTGGTTTCTGTCCCTCTATATGCTCAGCGCTTACAAGCTCCTTCTTATGCCTTTCCTTATTGTGCGCTATAAGAGCTCCGGCAGCACTGAGAATCTGGGAAGTTGACCTGTAGTTCTTCTCAAGCTTAATCTCCCTTACATTCTCAAAATTAGATGCGAATGTAAGTATATTCCCTATATCTGCACCGCGGAAGGAGTAGATTGACTGGTCATCATCGCCGACAACCACAAGCCTGGTTTCCGGGGAGACGAGAGCGCGCAGAAATTCAAACTGCATCCTGTTCGAATCCTGATACTCATCCACAAGCACCATACGGAAACGGTTTCTGACAGCTTCCGCGACGTCAGGATGCTTATCAAGAAGCTCGGTTGGCTTTGTTATGAGATCGGCGAAATCGGCATTGCCAGATGCCGCCAGAGCTTCCTCATACTTCCTTAACAGAGTTGGGAAATCATAATCGGGAAGGAGCTTATCCAGTCCGGGGGAATCGGGATTAAGACCTTTGTCCTTAGCTTTGGATATCGCCTTGACAACTTCCCTCAGCGAATGCTTATCCAGAGTTGAGACAGTATCCAGAAGCGATAATGAGTCGGAATCATCGTAAATGCAGAAATTCTCGGCAAGCCCCACAAGAGTACCATAACGTCTGAGAAGATACGCACCGAATGAATGGAATGTACGCATCTCGAGTCCTGAGAGATCGGTGGAGGGAAGCAGTGTCTCTACCCTTCCTTTCATCTCTGCAGCTGCTCTGTTCGTGAATGTCACAGCAAGTATCTGATACGGCTTGTAGATACCATTTTCTATTGCATATGCAATCTTCGATGTTATTGTCCTAGTCTTTCCTGAACCTGCACACGCAAGAATCAGAAGGTTATGATCAAAATCGAGGACAGCTTCGCGCTGTTCCTCGTTGAGGGTTGTCAGGTCAGTCAATCAGGACTCCTTCGAGGTCGATACCCCTGACCTTCCTTATTCCGGCCCTGACCACATCCCCAGGTTTCATACCCCGCCCCATCACAACTGTAAGGCCATCCACATCGGGAGCCTGAGCATAGATTCTTCCAATAGCAAGGTCCTCGCCTTCGACCTTCTCTTCTATCAAGACCGGATACTCGTGCCCCACATGGCGTTCAAGCTGCTCTGCTGTGATTCTTTCCTGGACAGCTTCCAGCTCTTTCTGCCATTTTCTTGCTTTCACCTGCGCCTTCTCGTGCTCCTCCTCGCCGCGCATATCGTAGGCGGGAGTATCCTCTTCCCTCGAGTAAGTGAACGATCCCATCCAGTCGAACTTTGCCTTTTCAACAAATGAAAGGAGAGTATTGAAAGCTTTTCTGTCCTCTCCCGGGAAACCAAGCATAAGCGTCGTTCTTATCACAGCATCCGGAAGCGCTGTTCTTATGCGGTTTATCAGGGAGAGATAAATCTCTGGAGAACCAGTTCTCCTCATAGCTCTCAGCACGGCCGGATCCGCGTGCTGGAACGGTATATCGAAATATGGGAGAATCTTCTTTCTCTCCGCGCAGAGCTCTATCAGCCCCTCCGGGAATGTATCAGGATGGATGTAAAGCATCCTCAGCACGAAATTACCTTCCAGGGAAGAAAGCTTGCCCATAAGATCAACGAATTTCGACTCCCCGCCATCATCGGTACCATATGCACCAAGATCCTGGGCAACGATATTTATCTCATAGATTCCAGAAGCTATCAGCCTTTTCGCTTCTGCAATTACCTTATCCATCGGTCTCGACCGAAGAGAGCCGCGGATAACAGGAATCGCACAGTACGAGCATCTATGATTACAGCCTTCGCTTATTTTCAGATAAGCAGAACCTGGGAAGTTAAGCAGGGTCTTCCTATCATCGCGCTCCGAATCGGGGTCCGGGTAATCAGGAATAAGGAGCTTTTCCTTTCCTGAAAGTATCTCAGGGAAAAGCGAGAGATCACGATTGCCGAATATGGCATCGGCTTCATCCAGCTCCATTTCGCTTCCATACCTCTGGGCAAGGCAGCCTGCGAGAATGATCCTTGCACCGGGGTTGGCATCGCGGAGAGAGAAGAATGTATCAATTGATTCCTTCTTTGCACTCTCGATAAAACCGCAAGTATTCACGACAATAACATCGGCATCTGCCGCATTCTCAGTGCGCTCATAGCCATTCTCAAGCGCATAGGTAAGAAGTATCTCTGAATCAACCTGATTCTTGGCACAGCCAAGGCTTTCAATATATATCCGCTTCACAGATGGCATCGTATTCGATAGCTTGCGCTATTGCAACGCCATCTGGCAAAAGCGCTTCTGCTTTTGCTAGAATCATGGAATGGACGCTCTCCGGATTGAGAATCTGACAACTGCCTTCAATACTGAAAAAGGGATCATAAAAGCCATCGATGGTATATCCCTGAACCTCAGGAAAGGCACGATACTTGGCATTGCAGGCGAATCCGGAGCAGGAAAGTCAGTCCTCGCAAACACAATCATGGGTCTTGTGAAACCATCTGAGGGGAAAGTGCTCCTCGATGGAATTGATATACTCTCGCTTTCCGAAGATGAAATGAGAGCTATAAGAGGAAAAAGGATAGCCATGATAGGACAGGATCCTTCTTCGGCATTGAATCCATTCCTGAGAATTTCAACGGAGTTCTTCGATGTAATGACAATCCATGAAAAGATGAAGAAAACAGAAGCTCTGGAGAAAGCAAGGAAACTGCTCCATTCAGCGGGCCTGCCGGAACCGGAGAGGATACTCAGAATGTATCCGCATCAGCTCTCTGGAGGAATGAAGCAGCGCGTGATGATTGCAATCGCCCTCTCGATGGGTGCTGATATCCTGATTGCAGACGAACCGACAGCATCACTCGATGCAACCACGGAACGGCAGATACTGAATCTTCTTGTATCGCTGAAAGAAAAGAGATCCATCCTCCTCATAACCCACAGCCTTGATGTGCTTGAATCAATTGCCGATGAAACTGCCGTTATATACTCAGGTACTATCGTGGAAAAAGGTACAACGGAACAGATACTGAAAACTCCGAAACATCCATACACAAAGGGGCTTATCGATGCAATTCCAAGGCCTGGAAGCCTTCCCATCCCAATAGCTGGAAGCTGCAAAAGAGAAGATTCAGGCTGTGCATTCTCCGGCCGTTGTCCTCTTAGAATGGAAATCTGCAGCCAGCATAAACCCAAAAACCGAAAGCTCAGAGATGGCAGGGAGATAGCTTGTCACCTTTTCCAGGAGGAAAGAGATGGATGAAATAATCCTCCAGGTGAGAAACCTTTCGATGCAGTTCGGCAAAGAGAAAGTCCTCGACAACATATCCTTTGATTTACACAGATGCGAGATCCTCGGAATCGTAGGTGAATCCGGAAGCGGGAAATCGACACTGCTGAGAGCAATAGCCCAGATCATAAAACCGACAGCAGGGAATGTGCTGTCAGGAGGGATTGACCTAACTGCAATCCACGGCAAGAAGCTCAGGAATGCGAGGAAGAATATACAGATGGTTTTCCAGGATACGTTCTCATCACTAGACCCGAAGATGAAAATCGGGAAAGCCATAGAGGAACCGCTTGAGATACACACAACTCTGAAAAAAAAGGAAAGGGAAGCTGAAGTTCTGCATCTGCTTGAAGCTGTCTCATTGAATCCTGAAATCGCATCAAGGTATCCATCCTCCCTTTCAGGAGGAGAAAGACAGAGGGTTGTTATGGCAAGAGCTCTTTCGCTCAGCCCTGAGATAATCCTCGCCGACGAGCCGCTGTCAGCACTGGATGTATCTGTGCAGGCACAGCTGATTAGGCTGATTGATTCAATAAGGAATAAAGGAACATCGTTCATCCTTGTTTCCCATGATATCTCAGCGATAAGATGCATTTCCGACAGGATTGCTGTGATGCACAGCGGCAAGATAGTGGAAATCGGGGAAACGGAAGCTGTCTGCAGCAATCCATCAAGCCAGTACACAAGAAGACTGCTGGAAGCGAAGAATGCGAAAGGATTATCATACTGCCATGGACAGGACCATAAGAGTCAGAAGCCTTAATCTCGATAAAGCAGAAGCCGGACTTTCAGCGCTGGGAAAGATGAAGGAGAGGGAACTGGAGGATGCGGGAATAATATCTTCCCCTCTCTTCTCCGCACTCTGCATAGCACCTGACCTGGAGGATGGAAAGCTTGGTTATTTCTCCCCGGAAGGCAAGGTAATAGTCATTTCCGAGAATGTGATAAACACTGCAGGAGAAGACGCTATCAGGAATATCTTCCTCCACGAACTTGCCCACGCTCTGGACTTCGCGCTCCATGGTTCCCTTTCAGGCCACTCCCCTGCTTTCCGCGAATGCTGCAGAGTCCTCGGCGTCGATAAAGGATTCGAGAAAAGCCGCGTCAGGACTTCTATAACATCTGCAAACGATAAGCGCGACAGGGTAAAGAAACTCCTTGCCCTCTCCTCTTCTCCTTTTGAAAACGAAGCTGCAGAAGCCATAAAGAAAGCAAAGCTCCTGATGGCGCGAGACGGCATAACGCTCGACGAGGATAAGGAAGAGAAAATCTACATGGTTCCTTTGTATCAGGGAGCACGCTTTCCATTCTCGATAAGGATGCTTCTTACTTACATTTCAAAGGCAACAGGTGTCTATGTGGTTATTTCACAGGACACGAATACAAAAACAGCCATTGCCTACGGCAGCCTTGAGGAAACGGAAGCTTCCATTTATCTCTATGATTATCTTGTATCAGCAGCAGAGAGGGAAATAAAAACCCTGAGGAAAAATGGGGAGAGGATATCGAAGGATAGCTTTCTGAGGGGAGCTCTGACAAAACTGACTGAAAAGACTGCCGATAAAAGCTCTGACAACGCACTCGTTGCCATAAGGGATGAGAACAGAAAGCTTGCGAAGAAAATAGTATTCAGCAATACAAAGCTCACTTCTGCAAAGGTCAGGGCCCATGGTGGAGATGTTTCGAGCTATACAAAGGGCATGGGATTCGGAGCAAAGCTATCAGTTCCTTCCGCGATAGGGCGTAAAGAACTGGAATGATTTCTGCTTGCTGATTACAATCTCATTATGATTTCCCTAGAACCAAGAAAGATGGAGGGAACCGTCCAGATTCCTGCATCTAAAAGCCAGACAATCAGGGCCTTCCTCATAGCGGCGGCCGCAACAGGCGACTCAGTAATACGCCACCCCCTGCTCTCCTCCGACACACTCTCATGCATCGAAGCTGTGAAAGCAATGGGCGCTGAAGTAAGTTTCTCAAGCGATAAATCTGAAGCATATGTTCATTCAAATGGCTTCAGAGCATCGGATGCGATAACCGTAGATGCAGGAAACAGCGGAACAACAACCTATCTCCTGCTTGCCATGGCAGCTTCATTATCATGCCCAGTGACAATAACGGGAGATGACCAGCTGAGGAAAAGACCTATAGGTCCACTTGTCGCAGCAATCAAGGCGATGGGTGCAAAGGCTGAGGATACAGACGGGAAGCCCCCTATTACTGTCCAGGGGCCATTAAAAGGCGGAACAGTCTCCATAGAATGCAGGACAAGCCAGTATCTTTCAGGACTGCTTCTCGCCTCCCCCCTCGCTGAAGGAAAGACAACAATCGACTGCCCGATTCTCTATGAGAAACCGTATGTTACGCTTACACTTGGATGGCTCGACAGGCAGGGAATAAGGTACACGATATCAGACGACTATATGCACGCCGAAGTTGAGGGTGGCCAGAGCTACAAACTATTCGATGAATATATAAACGGAGATTTCTCTTCCGCATCCTTTTTCTTCGCAGCTGCCGCGATTTCCGGAACAGCTGTAACAGTTGAAGGACTGGACAGGAACGATGGGCAGGGAGACAAAGCAATTCTCGATGTGCTCGAAGCCATGGGCTGTACAATAACGTGGAACGGAAACTCTGTAACAGTACAGGGTCCGGAGAAGCTAAAGGGCGGAGAGTTCGACCTGAACGCAATCCCGGATACCCTTCCCATCCTTGCTGTCACTGCCGCAGCGGCACATGGCTGTGTCCATCTTACCAATGTCCCTCAGGCAAGGATAAAGGAAACTGACAGGATAAGGTGTATGCACGATAACCTCAGGCTTCTTGGAGTGGAGGTCGAAGAGGAGGAAGATGGCCTTCTCATTCATGGCAATGGCTACATACACGGAGCCGCTGTAAAAGGTTATGGGGATCACAGGATAATAATGGCGATGGCAATAGCTTCTGCAGCATCCGACGCCACTATAACAATAGACGACGAGAAGGCCGCTGCTGTCACATTCCCTACCTTCTTCAGCCTTCTCGAGACAATAAGGAGAAACAAATGAAGGATTTCAGATCAGATACATTCACGCTTCCTTCGGAAGGGATGAGAAAAGCCATGTACAGCGCTGAAACAGGCGATGATGTATATGGGGAGGACCCTACAGCCAATCGCCTGCAGGAAATCGCAAGAGAGCTGACTGGGAAGGAAGAGTCCCTTATAGTCTCCTCGGGATGCATGGGGAATCTCATTCCGCACATGATCAAAGGAGGAAGGGGCAAGGAGGTTATATGTGCTCCCGAGTCCCATATCGTAAGGCATGAAATCGGCGCTGTTGTATCGCTCTCTGGCACACTTCCGGTCCTTGTTCCATCTGACAATGGAATAATGAAAGCGGAGGATGTGGAGAAGAATATCCACGGCTATGCTTATGATATGTCGGAAACCTCCATGATAGAGACAGAGAACACAACATCGGGCCTTATCTACCCTATCGATACCCTCAGAGCCATCAAAGATGTTGCAGAACGCCATAATCTCTGGGTGCATATGGATGGAGCCAGGATATTCAATGCTTCCGTGGAAACAGGCATAAGCGTTAAGGAGTATGCTTCGACTGCAGATGATATGACATTCTGCCTTTCAAAAGGCCTTGGCTGCCCCGCATTCTCCATCCTCTCCTCCACTCACGAGTTCATAAAAGAAGCAAAGAGGTGCAGGAAAATACTCGGAGGAGGAATGAGACAGATAGGAATTCTTGCAGCCGCTGGCATCTATGCGCTTGAGAACAATGTCGAGAGGCTCAAGGAGGACCATGAGCATCGAGCTATGATAGCCGCAGCTCTGGAGGAGACGGGATGGGCAGATGTAAGGATATCATCAACGAATATGATTTTCTTCGCATCAAAGTATCCGATACAGAATATCGTGAATGCTTTCAAGAAGAAGGGTATTCTCTTCCTCGAGGATGGGGGAATGGGAAGGATTGTCACATCTCTCAATGTGAATGATGAAGATACGGAAGAGACTGTGAAGATAATTAAGGAAATGGATGAAAAGGAGTTTCTTGCATGAAAACCGTAATAGCACTTCATACAGGTACCGGAAACAGCCTTTACATCGCCAAGCAGATTCCCGATGCGGAGATTCACTTCGTAGAGGAATTCCTTTCCGGGGGATACGCTCTTCCAGATGACACTGAAAGGCTCGGGATAATCTTTCCCGTTTACTGCTGGGGACTGCCTTACCCTGTCAGGAGATTCGTAAGGGAATACCTTGGAAACAGGGATAATTCTGCGCTCGGCTATGTATTTGCGCTGGCAACCTGCGGAGCTTTCCCGCTCTACACTCTCCACGATCTCTCAGCAGAGCTTTCGGACATAGGCATAGCGCTCTCCTATGGCGAATCATTCCGCCTTCCGGATGCCTATCTTCCGCTGCAGAAGAAAGCAGTCTCTGAAGAAGATACTAAGAAGCAGTGCAATGCGATTGCAGCAAAGCTTGATAGAGTCCTCCACGATATAGAGACCGAGAGCATCAGGATACCTCGGAGGGGTCCTGGCTGGAGGATTGTGAGGGCAATGTCAAAAGCTGCTATGAAGCCAAGGAAGAATGACAAGCTCAGCGTTGGCAGCAAATGCACAGCCTGCGGCATCTGCGCATCGGTCTGTCCGATGGAAAATATAAAGATTGAGGAAGGCAAGCCATCATTCGGAGACGAATGCATATCATGTTTCGCCTGCTACCACAGATGCCCGGAGAATGCTATAGATTATAAAGGTGCAACAGGTCAGTACAAAGGACTTGTAAGCACAAAGGAGCTCATGAGATGAATTTCGACATTTCCGCTGACAGAAGAAATACAAACAGCATCAAATGGAACAGGGAAGCAATAGAGAACATATCTGCAAATCCAGTGGCAGAGCCATTCTGGGTCGCCGATATGGACTTCTATCCGGAACCACATATCCAGGAAGCTGGCAAGGTCCTCGCAGGACAGGGAATCTTCGGCTATCCATCATTCCCGAAAGATACCCAGGCAGTTGCCCAGTGGGTAAGGACAAAGCATGGATGGATTCTTCCGAAAGAGAAAATCGTCTATGCTCAGGGACTGCTTCACGCACTTGCACTTTCGATGAATCTCTTCTCGAAGAAAGGCGATAAAATACTCGTCTCCTCCCCTATGTACAGGCCTTTCAGGGCAATCCCGCAAAGAAACGGCAGGGAGCTCATCGAGAGCAACCTCGGCTATGAGGATGGCCGCTTCTTCCTTGACAGGGAGAAATTCGCCAAGGATGCGGAAAATGCCGATATGATCATCTTCTGCTCCCCTCAGAATCCATCGGGTATCGTATTCACAGAAGAAGAGCTCCGCTTCGTGCTCGAGACTGCAAAGAAGCATGATATCACAGTGATTTCAGATGAAATCCACTCCGATCTCGTCCACCCCAACGCAAAACACATCCCGATGGGACTTGTGAACGAGAGAGTCGGGGCAAAGTGCATAACGCTGTTCGCACCTTCAAAGACATTCAATATCGCAGGAGAGCACATAGCATTCGCAGTCTTCTCCCACAGCGAAATGGAAACAGCTTTCAGGGAAGCTGAGAGCGCTCTCTGGCTCGATGAGCCAGGAATAACCGGAGGAGAGCTTGCCTATGCTGCATACACCAAAGGCGGCGAGTATAACAAAGCTCTCTGTCGCTACCTCGGAGAGACTGCGGAAGCAATGAGGAAGTACCTTGCCGAGAACTGTCCGGGACTGAAGATGGCAAATGGGGATGCATCCTTTGTCACATTCATCGACTGCAGCGAGTATTATCAGAGGATAGAAGCTGAAGTACTCGGCCACCCTGACAGATACCAGGGAGGAGAAGGCGGAGGAATCCTTTCACGCTTCTTCGGCGTGAATGCGGGAGTTGCCATGAACGATGGAACCTGGTTCGGCAGCGACTGGTATGGCTTCGTGCGCTTCAACTACGGCACATCGCGTGTCAGAGTCATGAAAGCCCTTGAAAGAATCGTAAGAGCTGTCAAATCCCTCTGACAGGATTGCCGGAGCTATCAAGATAAGTGCTTTCCCTGAATCCTCTTATATAGAGGAGGACGGCTAAGCACTTCTTTTTATACAGATCCTCCATAGCCTTTGCATATGCCGTAATCTGGGCTCTATGAACATCCTCGTTCATATAACTGTCTGTCTTGTAATCGACAACGAGATTCCATTCATCGCCGAAGACAACGAGATCCGCGCTTCCTTCGAGGACCTTTCCGTCAGAAGGATAGTAGAATCTGACTTCCTGCGCTGTACGATGGCCGGAGATGACATTCCGATAGAAATCGGAGGAAATGAAGCCTGCTTTTATCGCATCGAGGCTCTCGAGTATCCTGGCTCTCTCAAGGTCTGAAAGCTCCGAAGAAATCTCGAATGTCACATCCTCACCTTTCATCAGCGACTCAAGCATAGAATGCACCATTGTACCGAAGGCATCCTGCATCGAATGGTTTCTTACAACCTCATCCGAGAGCAGAGATGGAAGCTTTTCACCCGATAGGATTTCTCCTCCATCTTGCTTTGAAGCATCTTTTACTCCTACCCTCTTCTGCGAATAAAGAGGTTCTGGAGCCACGGGCTGCGAATAGAAAGAAGAAGGTGACATCTCCTCTTCCTCCCTGAAGAATTCCTCCTCGGAAACTGGAGGTATCTCCAAATCTATCGAACCTCCGCTTTCCAGATATATGTCCATCAAGGATACCCCACCCCTACGCTTGCGCATATGAGCAGTAATTATCAGATGGTCCACAGCTCTTGTCATAGCAACATATAGAAGGCGGCGGAGCTCCGCTTCTTCCCTTCGTTTTCTGTAGGCGGCAATCTCCCTGATGATTATATTGCTGCCTTCTGCAAGGTCAGGCATTATACAGGGCCTTGTTCCCTGGAGCGAGATAAGATGGCCCTGCTGTCCCTGGTTTCCGGAACCATGGTCGGCATCCGCTATTATGACAACTGGGAACTGAAGGCCTTTTGACCTGTGAATCGTCATGATCTGTACGCCATCGCTTTCAAGGTGCTGGACAGATGCATTCCTCAGCTTCTCCGCCTGACCAATGAGGGGCCTGAGATAATCCAGGAATGCCGCAAGCGAATGTCCATTGCTGTCATAGCTGTCCGCAGCTGCCCAGATATAGCTGAAATGGTCAATATATGATGAAAGATACTTTGATGATTTCAGATATGTTCCATATCCGCTTTCATTGAAGATCCGAGAAAGGATATAGGTTATCCTTCTCCTTCCAGCCAAACCCCTCATCTCGGCATAAAGCGCTTTCAGATTCTCATACGCTTCCTTGTCTGAAGAGAGGGTGAATGGTGGGTCTGTGGAGAATGCAGGTCCTGCTGTTTCTGTACACAGGAGAAGTCCTTCATCGCTTATTCTCGCAAATGGCGAACGAAGCAGTGCAAAGTAAGCGAGCCTGTCCTCGGGATATACAAGAAGCTGGAGGAAGGCATAGAAATCCCACCCAACTCCTTCTATCGTGGAAGCTGTACTCTCCTGTACCACATACGGAATCGAACACAGCCTGAACGCACGCTCAATCGGCATCTGCGGAGCGGTTGTACGCAACAGCACCGCGATATCAGAAAAAGATGGGCGCTTTACCCCGCCTTTTCCATCGGGAATAAGGTAGCCGTCCGTAGAGACTATCGAGAGGATTTTCCTTGCAATGAACATGGCTTCGGAATCATCCGATGAAGCCATGCCCTCCTCCCTCTCAGAAGAAATCGCGGCAGTTTCGATGCGTGGGCATACCCCATCTTTTGCGCTCCTCGATTTTATCGTCTCAGAGTCAGCATAGAACGATGTATACTTCTCCCCCGTCAGATTCTCCATCAGCGCTTCTTTCTCCTCATCCTCCGGAGAAAGGCCTGTATTGAATACTTCAGGGAAGAGTGAGTTGAAGTGGTTAATCAGAGCGGGTTCCGAGCGGTAATTTGCGGACAGCGAGAGATTCACGCCATTCATTCTTACAACAGCGCTCTTCAGGGAACGGAAAACAGATACATCTGCCCCCCTGAAATAGTAGATTGACTGCTTATCATCGCCGACAAAGAACAACTTGCCGTGCTCCAGTGTCTCGACAGGAGGTATTGCTTCAGAATGCTCCTCCAGCTTCTCGGATAGCAGATAGAGAAGATCCCTCTGCCTGCTGTTGTTATCCTGGAACTCGTCGACCATGATATACCTGAAATGCTTCTTGTAGTAATCCCGGACTGCATTGTTCGAGAGAAGAATCTCCCTGCAAAGTGATTCCGTATCGCGGTACGAAAGGAGCCCCATGATCCTCTTTCTCTGCTGGAATTCATTTATGAAAGCTTCAAGTACACGACTCACAGCTTCGGAATCATGGACAGTCTTTTTTATCTCGGCAAGGCTCTGAAGAATTTCGAAATATTCCTTTACATTCTCGTCCTTGATAAAGTCCTTCAGTTCCTTGTCCCTGGCTTTTCTCAGCTTATTGAGATTGAAGGATGGCAATGATGAATAGTCCCCATCATCATAGGCTTCTAGCGCCTGTATTATTTCCCGGTGCTGGCCGTTTTCGGGATTCTCCTGATCAAGGGAAGCGAGCGACGAGAAGATATAACCAGCCCTATGACCGGCATATGCAGATTCAAGAATATCTATCAGGGTTCTGTAGTTCTCTGCATTTTGCTTACCATCGAAGGATGTGAGGATATCTGTCTCCGAGATGGCAATCTGGGAGAAAAGCTCAACAAGTTCATCGGTCCTGTAAACCGATGAGAGAATCATGAACCCTTCCTCGAGATCCTCCCGGCCCTGCACCTCCTCGTACACGCGGCGGACGAGGTTTTCCGCATTCGAATCATCTGCTTCCAGGGACTGGAAATCCCTTGTGACACCGAATCTAAGGCAGTCAAGGCGGGCTATTTCGCTCCAGAATGAATCCATTGTCGAAATACGAGCCTTGGCAAAGTGTGCGCTCAGATCCTCCGCGACAGCCGGGTCATGGGCTGAAGCAAGGGAAAGGAGCATATAGATTCTTTCATACATCTCCGCTGCCGCTTTCTTTGTGAATGTAAGAGTCAGAATCTCATCCGAATGTGCCTTGCCTTCCAGCACAAGGCGGACGAAGCGCAGGGATAGAACTGTGGTCTTCCCAGAGCCTGCTCCGGCAGAGACAACCGCCGATGAATCCGCCATGATAGCTTTCATCTGCTCTTCAGATACCGTTATTCCTGCAGCTTTTACGAGTTCATCGAATGTCATCTTACACTGAACCTCCTGCGGCAGATTCCCTTGTATATGCATCCTTTGCAGTTATCATCGCCGCTTTTCGCGTGCCAGTCCCCCTCTCCAATACCTTCCCCCGCAACCTTCAGGCCGTTTTTCAGAATCTCAAGGTCCGGAGACTGCGAGGATTGAGAGAAACAGCCATCCAGGAGTGATACGAAATAAGCGTCTGATACCGGAAGTGAATACTCCTCCGAAGAAGAGAGAAGCAGCTTGTAGATATGGAACTGATAGCTCTTCTCCTCTTTCAATGTGCTCTGGAACTTACGCCCTTTCTTGTAGTCGAAGATCACCAGGGATGAACCATCCTTCGATAATGCCAGCCTGTCAACACGCCCTTCAAGGTTGAAACCAAGTTCAGGGTATGAAGATGATAGCGGTTCCTCGAGCCCCTTGCCGCCGGGAAGCGGCATAGTGGTATCATCCATACGCCTTACCACAGCTTCAAGCTTCGGAAGATACCTTGTCCGGAGATAGCTGATAAGGAAAGCTGTCGGTTTGGATGCAGAAGCTGCCATATCGCTGCCATCCCGCCGTTTCCCCTTCGTCCACAATGCCATCTCATCATCAAAGAGGAAAGGAATATCGTCGGGGACATGGTTCTCCCTGTAATATGTCTCGAGGATGCTGTGAAGCCTTGTCCCTATTTCAAGGTGATCCATATCCACAGGCTCATAGGATGGAAGATTCCTAAGTCCGAAGACATACTGAAGCGCATACTGGTAAGGACACTTCACATAGAGGTTGTAGGAAGAATAGGAGAGCTTAACCGGGAGCTCTTTCCTCCGCCCCTTCTTTCCGTATGTCATATCATCTTCAGTCTTACGCAGCCTGAGAGAAGAAAGCAAACCCTTTTCATATCCAATCCTCTGGAGCGGAAGGATATAGCCGAGAAATCTCCCATCCTCCTCGCTTTTCTGGATATCATCGGAGACCTTCCCCTCTTTAGCAGAAGCGAGCATGGATGTAAGCGGTAGCGAAAAGCCCGCATATGTCTCATACGAAGCTGAGAGATAAAGATTCTCTGTCATCGCGGAATAGAGGGAAAGAACCAGTTTTGTAAGGTCCGCATCATCCCGCTCCCCCGCTATCTCATAATCCGAGAGGAATGAAGCTTTCCTGACAGTTGCCGTCCCTTCCCTTTCGTTCAGTGCGATGATGAATCTATACCTGTAAGGCACTGCTGCATCCTGCGTAAATGGATAGACAGCAACACCCCTTACCCTTTCCCTGGGGACATATCTGAGATTCTTGAGGTATGTGATGAAAAGAGGGAATACAGGCTCCTTTGATATGAATCCGCTCTCATTCCTTGTCTTTATGGTTGCAAGGAAATCCGAAAGAGCTCTCATTGAAAATGAATAGATGTTCTCATCCTCCTCATTGCCATGGAATTCCTCATCGGCAAGGAGCGATGACATGAGAGTATGAAGATAGCCCTCTATTTTATCAGGATTCGTCTCCATCATGAGTTTATCGAGAGTCAGACGGAGTACTCTGTAATACTCCTGCCCGGAGTCCTTCGAAAGCTTCATGTACCTGTCATTTCTACGGTCTGGAGCACTCGTTATCGAAAAGCCTACTGCAGAAGCGATGAATTTCCTCATAGCTTCCGGATTGCGGAAAGGAATAGCAGGATTCAGCATGAATGATTTAAGCGCATCGAGAGAGTATGAAGAGGAATAGATATCATAAAGGCCTGACAGGAAGGAGCCTGGGGATGTTGTCAGAACTGCAGTTCCTTCTCTGAAATCAAGGGGAATTCCAAAGAGATATGCTTCATCTTCAATGTAGGACCTGAGCCTATCCAGCGGAGCTACTGAAATAGCAATCTCATCCATTGATACACCCGAATCAGTAAGCTTTCTTATCTCGATAAAGAGCGACCTGAGTTCGCTTTTCTCGTTTCCGAATACTGTAAGTGCTGGTATTTCATCTGTAAGGTCATCAATAATCCTTATTCCTTTCAAACCAGAAATAGCTTCCAGGAGTTTTTCCTCTTTCGGGAAAGCCGCTGGCATTACAAGTGCATACTCCCCGCAGAGTGTGGACGGCATAGAAAATCTGGTGAAGGCGCTTTCATAAAGCCCTGAGTTTTCGAGATACTTTCCATACTCATGCCTGAGCAGTAAAAGATCTGCGGAAGCTTCCCTGCTTTTCTTTGGAAGAGAAAGAGCATCATCTAGAGATGGAAGGATTGTGCGGAAGAACGATGAAAGCCGTTCTCTTATTTCAGGGTAATCCGGGGATGCGAAGTATGTGAGCTTCTCGGAGAGGACGGATGAAGCATATGCTGAGAATGCAAGGCGCTCTGCATCTCCTGCCTGCCGTCTGCCTTTCTCCTCAGGCATGAAAAGCGATGCGAAACTGTCGAAGGCAATACAGGATGAAGCCAGAAGGCCCTTGTTCCTTTCAGAGACATAGAGGGAGGAGAATGCCCTGGCACTCTCTTCAGTAGGGAATACAAGGACAGTCCCCTGTTCCACCATATCCATCAGATCTTTCAGCTCTGTCATGGTGGGATTATAGGATAAAAAATGGCTATGTGCTAATCTCACCGCATGGAAAAGCAGGAAGAAGATAGATTCAATGCGGTTCTTTGTGTATTAACCCTGGTCGTTGCCCTGACTTGCTGGCTAGCAATAGGACCGGTTGCGGCACTTGTTGCCATGCGCCTTATGCTATCTCTCCCGGAAAGCCTGCAGGGAGTAGCTATGTATATCGGCGTTCATGTGCCATACATACTTATGTTCCTCTCCTTGCTTCTATCCTCGAAGTTCCTGCTGAAAGGGAATCTGCGAAAACTTCTTTCAGGCTCTGCAGGAGTATTCAGATTCCGCTTTGCGTTCCAGATTGGAGCAATTTATCTGCTTCTGATGGCTGTCATATCCCCACTTGCATCCGGGGGTGTGGAAAGAAGCGGCACAGGGCTCTCAGAGTACCTTCCGTTTATCATTCCAGTCCTTATACTTACCCCGCTGCAGACTATATCTGAGGAAGTATTTTTTAGGGCGCTTCCTGCGAGAATAGCATACAAAGACAGGCTTCCTGAATCATGGCTGGAGAGCATACCGCTTGCTGTAATAAGCGGAATCATATTCACAATACCCCATCTATGGAACGCGGAAGTGACAAACGCTAGCTCAATGGTGATTCCAGTGCTCTGCTACTTTCTCTGGGGCAGTCTGGCAATGCTTTTATCGCTTGCGACAGATGGCTTTGAAGCTTCAACTGCGATGCATACGGCGAACAATCTCTTCATAGCCCTTGTCATAAACTACAGGGGGTCCTCGATGCCGACCCAAACATTGCTGATTGCAGACAGCGCGGGGAGCATTGCAACTCTCGTAGAGACAATACTGGTATTCTCAATCATCTATATAATATGTCTCAGAAGCGGAAAATGCCTTCCGGGGTTCTCCATCGGAAGGAAAAGCTGAAAAGGAGTTTTCTATGGCAAAGAAGAGGAAAAAGAAAAGCAGTAAGCTCAAAAAGCTCCTGATAACACTGCTTGTACTAATCATTCTGTTCATCGTCCTCTGTTTCATAACGCCGGCATCGGAGGAAAGCGGAATCACGGCAGATGGAGAGATCCAGAATCTGGAACTTCCCGCCCCGATTCCAGGCGAGCAGATAATCACGCACACAGGATATACGCTCTCATACAATGAGGAATATGAACTCCCATCTTATGTAGCATATTCACTCACAAGGGCTGAGGTCCTCGGCGGGGAGGAAAGGAGCGACAGCTTCAAGGCTGACCCTGATTTACGCACTGGTTCTGCATCCCTCGATGACTACAAAGGATCGGGATATGACAGAGGGCATATGGCACCGGCGGCGGATTTTAAATGGTCCGAAGATGCCATGAGCGACACTTTCTATCTATCCAATATGTGTCCACAGGAACCATCTTTCAACAGAGGTATATGGGCGGATCTTGAAGCGGTTGTGAGGACTATGGCCTATGAAAACGAGAAGGTGTATGTGGTGACAGGCCCTGTCCTCACAGACGGACCGTACGAGACTATCGGGGAGAACGAGGTCGCGGTTCCAAAGCGGTTCTATAAAGTCGTCCTCGATTATACCGACCCAGATATAAAGGCAATCGGATTCGTCCTTCCGAACGAGAACTCGGATAAGTCACTGCAGAGTTTCGCGATGACAGTTGATGATGTGGAAGAGATTACAGGCATAGACTTCTACCCTGCACTTCCGGATGACCAGGAGGAGGAAATAGAGAGCAGGATGAGCACTTCTTCGTGGAATTTCACGGGATTCTTACCAACAGGAGAAACTGCAGACCCCTCCGAGCTCGATTATACAGCGCCATCTTCCTCCCCTGCAGACAAGGTTCTGAATGCTGCTGTCGGAGTGTTTGTCGAGATAAAAGAAGAAGTTTTCAACCTTCTTGGGATTACCGAGATAGCAGAAGCTATCGGTCTTGTATGATTAAGGGTATAATCTGAATATGGATGATTTGTTTCAGCTGAATAAAGGCAAGCTCGGGTTCGGGCTGATGAGACTTCCGAAAGATGGAAGCGGAAAAATAGACCAGAAAGAGACGGAATGCATGGTCGACCGTTTCATCGAACATGGCTTCACTTATTTCGATACGGCATACGCCTATCCGGGGTCCGAGGAGATATTCAAGAAAACTATCGGGGACAGATACGACAGGGATAAATACACACTGGCATCTAAAATGTCAGGATGGTTCCTTTCAGAAGAGCTCACTCCGGAAAAGATGTTCAATGTGCAACTTGAGCGTACAGGTCTTGAATATTTCGATTTCTACCTCCTTCACAGCATGAAGGAAGAGAATCTGAAGATTTATGATAAGTACGATGCATGGTCATACTGCATGAAGCTGAAGAAAGAAGGGAAAATAAAGCATTTCGGCTTCTCTTTCCATGATACTCCTGAATTTTTGGACAAAGTGCTTACAGAACACCCCGAAACAGAGTTCGTGCAGCTTCAGATAAACTATCTCGACTGGACAAATCCAAAGGTGCAGTCAGAAGGGATTTATGAAGTCGCAAGGAAACATAATAAGCCTATTATCATCATGGAGCCGGTTAAAGGCGGTCTGCTTTCCAACCTCTCTCCTAAGATAACAGAGCCTTTCACATCTGCTTCGCCAGCATCTTATGCACTCCGTTTCGCGGCAGGGCTGGAGGGTGTCCTTGCTGTCCTTTCAGGCATGAGCACAATGGAACAGCTCGAAGAGAACATCTCAACCTTCTCCCCTCTCCAGAAGCTTTCGGAAGAGGAGATGGAAGCTGTCAGAGAAGTTAAGAAACGTGTCGAAGAGCTGCAGGTAATCCAGTGCACTTCATGCAGATACTGCACACCGGGCTGTCCCAAGAAAATTGCAATCCCAGATATCTTCCGTCTTCTCAATGATGAAGCTGTCATGAACAACAAGGAAAAACCGAAAAACGAGTACAGCACAATGATAAGCGAGGGCAAATCTGGGAGAGCATCGGACTGCATCAAATGTGGAAGGTGTGAGAAGGAATGCCCACAGCATCTTCCAATAAGAGAGCTTCTTGCAACCGCAGAAGACAAACTCTGCAACTAAAACCCAATCCATGAGAGCGGCAATACCGCTCTTATGGTTTTAAAGCGGTAACTGGCACTACATAGACTCCATCATCTCTTCTATATGCGGCATTAACGAGTCCGCATATCACACAGAGGAACGATGGAGCATTTTCAGGGTTATCCTCTTTTATCTTCCTATCAATCAACAGGAGATTCTTTGCAGCATTATCAATCTGAGAAGCCCCAAGCTTGACTTCAAATGCACCCCATCTTCCATCATAAAGTTTCAGAACTGCATCAATTTCGGAATTTCCATAATCCTGATAGTGATACAGCTCCCCATCCAATGCTTGTGCATATACATTTAGATCGTGCTCGACAAGTGCTTCAAACATGAAACCGAAAGTACGCAAATCACCAATCAATCTATCAGGAGTAAGCGACAGCAAAGCACAGGAAAGAGAAGGATCTGCAAGATGCCTTTTAGGAGCTTGCTTCAGTCTTTTTGCCGATCTGGAAGAAAATGAGAATGCCCGCTGATCCTCAACAAGAAAACAACGCTGGAGTAATTCAAGATATTCATTCACTGTGTTGTGCTTTAATTCAGTTTCGGTTGCCTGGGCAATATCCATGCTCAGTTTTGATACCGAAGCTGTCGTTGATTCATTGCGTGCAAGAGATTCCAAAAGATATCTTATTTTTCTGATATCCCGATAAGAACGTTCATCTCCTATGTGAAAAATATCCTCTTCAAGAAAACTTGCAATATAATCCCGGGCATTCTGCAATGCAGCTTTCTCGTTGAGCTTCAATATACCTGGCCATCCTCCGCGTGTTATGAACCGAGCGATTTCTCTTATATCCACCTCACCGGTCATATGGCTGGAAAAACTACCATCAAACATACTCTGTATGGAAACAGAGCCTGTTGAATCGCCAGTCTCATAGAGACTCATGCTGTGCATTCGCAGCTTGGTTATCCTACCTGTCCCACTATGAAGAACTCCTTTGACACGCGGCGTCGATGAACCGGTCAACAGGAAATGACCATATCCACCACGTTTATCGACTTCCATTCTCACTGCATCCCAGATAGAGGGAACCTCCTGCCATTCATCGATAAGATGCGGGCTCTCCCCTTCAAGAGCCAACATAGGATCCATTTCCGCAAGCATCCTGTTACTGAAATTCCTAGCTGGTGAAGATACGAGGAAAGCACTTTTGGCCTGTTCTTGGCACGCCCATGTCTTTCCACACCATTTCGGACCTTCAACACAGACTGCACCTTTCCAGCTAAGCCTATCCTGTATCTGCGAATCTATTAATCGCGGAAGGTAATTTGCATTCTTTCCCATACGATGATTCTAAAACAGGATTCTCATCACAACAAGGCTATAGGTAAAAATTTTTAATTTCTATAGGTAATAATTTTTACCTATCGTAGGTAAATTTTCATTGGCCTAAAGGCTTATCAGCATATGTAATGATACATACAATTCCCTTTTCGAAAATTGATAAAGACCCTCCTAGAGGGAATAAAACGATTATCAAAGACAAAAAGAATTGTTGACAATTTGGAAATAGCGGATACTCTTTTAATAGAAACCGATTACTACAGGAAAAGCCATGAAAGAAGAAAAAAGAGTCACTATTTATGAGATTGCAGAACGAGCAGGCGTATCAGCAGCAACTGTCTCAAGAGCGCTTAATAGTGATTATCCTGTCAGTTCGGAAACAAGAGCTCGTATAGACAAGGCTGTAAAGGATCTGAACTATCGCACAAACTTCATAGCAAGAAGCCTTAGGAGCCGCAAATCAAATCTGATAGCAATTGTAATTCCTGATATAACAAACGCATTCTTCATGGAGGCAGCAAAAGGTCTGGAGAAAGAAATATCAACTTCTGGATACAATCTGGTCCTTTCTTGCACTGATGGAAAAGCAGAAAAGGAACATAAGATAATCGACTCACTCGTCGAAAGAAGAGTTGATGGACTCATTGTCGCCAGCAGCGATACCAATGGCAAATATCTAGAGTCAATCGCAAGAGAAGGAACCCCGATTGTCCTCATTGACCGCCCTTTGCAAGATTGTAATCTGACAAAAATCATCTGGGATAACAAAGAAGGTGCGAAAAAGATTACGAATTATCTTATTTCCTATGGACATAAGAATATAGGCATCGTAAACGTGTCTCTAGATAATATTAATGGCCGTGACAGGTATCAAGGATTTCTGGAAGCTATTGCTGACGCAGGACTGGAGAATAATCCCGAATGGAACAGCCCTTCAGATTCAACATCGGATGGTGCATATAAATGGACAATGAATCTGATGTCAAAACCAAAATCAGAACGTCCTACAGCCCTCTTTGCAGCAAACAATGTAAAACTAGCCGGTGTTCTTAAAGCCTGCCTTGAGCTGGGGATAAAAATCGGAGATGAACTGTCACTTGTAAGCTTTGGTTTTTCGGATTTTCTGTTTGGACCAGAAATCACATCCCTGTTCCAGGACAGCCTTTATATGGGAAAACTGGGAGGAGAAAGGATTCTATCAATGTTAAATGGAAACAAGCAGTCAAATGGACAGGATATAATCCTTATACCGGAACTTCATGAAGGTGTTTCGGTCAAGGATCTTCGAAATGAAAAGCAATGGTAAAAGGAGTATTATTTTGGATAGAATAGAAATCGATTACTATAGTATCTACAGAAAATTTCATTCTTTTCACCACAAAAACACCCAATCATTCTCTGCTTATATCACAAGGGAAAAGCAAATGGAATTTATCTTTCTGCTATAAACAATTAAATAGATTGCAAAACTCTGATTACAATAGAAATCGATTACTATAAGGAGGATGTTTTGTCTGTAGTCACAATGAAAAAAATGTTGAGCAGTGCATTGAAAGGGAAATATCTTGTGCCTGCGTTCAATGTCTTCAATACCGAAACTTTAATTGCCGTTCTTGAGGGAGCATCTGAATTACACTCACCTGTAATCGTGCAACTATCAATGGGCGGGAGACAGTATGTGAGGAATCCAATCAAATTCCTTGCATACATGAAAAGCATGGCGATGGATTATGATATCCCGGTTGCGTTCAACCATGACCATTGCCCTACTCCATCGGCTGCAATAGAAGCCATGAAGATGGGGTTCAGCGGCGTAATGTTTGATGGTTCGCCTCTGAGTTTCAATGAAAATATAAAAGAAACGGAGCGTGTTGTTAAAGCTGCCGGAGATTATGATGTTGCCGTTGAAGCAGAGTTAGGGAGAATTCCAGGATTCGAAGATCTTGTATTCTCTGGACACGCGGAATATACAGATCCAGAAGCTGCTCTTAAATTCGTACTGGAAACAAACTGCACTTCTCTTGCCATCTCGGCAGGGACTTCCCATGGCGGTGTTATGGCAGAAGATTACCTTCCTTTTTCATTTGAAGTACTTAAATCAATTCATGAGAAACTTCCGAGCTTTCCGCTTGTGCTCCATGGCGCAGCCAGTTTACCTCCTGATTTGATTGATAGAGTCAACAAGCTTGGCGGCACCGTTCCTTATATGAGGAACTGCGCAGAATCAGATATAGCAAAATGCGGAGAACTTGGCATATGCAAAGCAAACATGGATGTTGACAACTTCCTATGCTTCACAGAAGGAGTTCGAAGGAACCTCCTGGAACATTCAGATCTTTATGACCCGAGGAAATATCTCGAAGATGGAGAAAAAGGATTCAAGCAGGAAGTGATGCATAAAATCGCAAATGTTTCCCATACGGTCTCAAAAGCATGGAGTGAAAAAGGCAAATGATTAGAGCATTGTGTTTAAATCCAAATATAGACAGATCCTACACCATCCGCAACTTTATCCCGGGGTTCAAATATAAAGAACTGGTGCCTGAAATCACGGCTGGTGGGAAGGGTGTCAATGTAGCAAAAGCCCTCCACTGCCTTGGAGGAACCTCCGTCCTTTATTGTTTCCTAGGCGGGCAAAATGGGAAATTCATAAAAGAAGCGATATCTCCTTTCTGTAGTCTCCGCAGTGTGCAGGTCGAAGATAATTCAAGGGAAACTATCAACATAATTGATAGGGCTGCTGATAAAGAGACGGAAATCATAGAGCTTGGTCCGACTGTCAGCAATGAACAGTATGAAAAGCTCATCACCATGCTTACAGAAGATATCTGCAACGGAGATATAGTTATATGCTCGGGGGCTTCAATACCAGGTGCTCCTAAAGATGTGTATGCAAGCATTTCCAATATTTGCAGAGAAAAAGGAGCTTTGTGCTTTCTGGATTCAAATGGCAAGGAACTTGTAGAAGCACGCGCTGGCCACTATGCTTTCTGGAAACCAAATCAGAATGAGCTTTCAGAATTATCAGGTATGGCACTGTCCCAAAATATTGAAGAAATAGTCGGACAAGTAAATTCATCAGGAATCGATTCAGAAAGAGTACTTGTATCTATGGGAGCTGCTGGAGGACTTCTCATATCAAAAGATGGAGTTTTCATTGCAGATGTTCCCAACATCCCCGTCCTATCGACAATCGGATGCGGTGATTCAACCGTAGCAGGTTTTGCCTTAGCAATTCTCGAGAGGAAAACAGATGAAGAAGCCTTCCGATTTGCGATGGCAGCGGGAGTTGCAAACTCCGTTTCTAAAAGAATTGCGGTGATTGATAAGGCAGAGGTGCTCGAATTTCAAGAAAAGATAACAGTCAGAAGACTGTAAAAGGAGGAATCAAAATGAGGAAACGTATAATCGCAATCATTCTTTGCGCATTGATGACTGTATCGGTATTTGCTGGTGGCAATAGCGAAACGGCTGATTCCAAAGGAAAAACAACCATTACTGTCATGGGTGGCGCCCATCTTGTGTCTGTTGCAGAAATCGTTCTGCAGGATTATATGGAACAACATCCAGATATCGACATAAGGTTCGAGAAATACTCTTATGCAGAATATCCAACAAAAATGAGAATCGCACTCAGCCAAGGCGACACCGATCCCGATATCATGATCATCCATGATGAATTCGTAAATCAGCTTGCTCTGGCAGGACTTTTGAAAGATGTAACGGATTTGATTGATATGGATAACACTGTAAATGTCCTTGCACCGGCTACTGTGGATGGGAAGATTTATGGAATTCCTAACCAGGTGACAAACCAATATGTATTCCTATATAGGAAGGATGTATATGATAAGCTTGGATTAGTACCGCCAAAAACATTTGATGAATTCTTTGAGCAGGCATTGATTTTAAAAGATAATGGATACTTTGCAGGTGCATGGGATCCATCCAATGCAAATTGCGACAATATGTTCTATGACTTCCTTTATATGCTTGGAGGAAAAGTCCTGAATGACGATGGAAGCATATCATTGGACAAAGCAGAAGAAGCCATTGAATTGCTGCAGAAATGCTGGGATGCTGGTATTTTCCACCAGAGTATCCAAAGCGACTCAACCGAATACTGGACGGCATACAATGCCGGTCTTATTGCAGCATTCCCAGGCCCTGGCGCAAATGCTGCATATTATGAAACAAATGTCGACCCGACCGGAAATGGTGGATATGGGGATATCGGAATTGCTCCGATTATGAAATTTGCAGAGGAGGGTCCTGCTACCTATATCCACAACACAGAATACTGGGCAATAAGCGAAAATACAGATGAACCTGAAATTGCCGCTGATATCCTGAAGTATTTAACACAGACTGTCGAAGCCGATATGCTTTTCTGCAATGTAAATGAAGCAGGGATCATGGCTAAGTACAGTACAGGCTTCATTCCAGGCCTTGAAGCAGTAGCCTCAGGAGAAGGTGTCGATCCATGGCCTGCATATGGCGGAGAGAAAGTCGTATCTATACTTTCCAAGGACATTCTTGAGAACAAAGAAAATCTGGTTCTTCCATTCGTAGACAGAAGATCCGCAGAGATTGGAACAATAATATCCACAGTATTGGGAGAAATGTTCCTTAACAATACTTATCCAGATGCAGCTTCTGCAGTTGCAGCTATGAAAGCCCAGATTGAAGCAATCTGATACCTATGGCAGGGCTGATTGCAAGCCCTGCCATGCAACTTGAAAAGGAGAACTATCCAAGTGAAACCGGGAAATACATGGATTGAAATAAAGCGGAAAAGGCACTGCTATGCATGGCTTTCTCCGTTCATAATACTTTTCCTGTGGTTACAGCTATACCCCGCTCTGTATGGACTGTTCATCAGCTTCACCGACTACGATGGCCTGATTTCTATGTCCCTGGTCGGTTTTGACAACTACGGAAAAGCATTCCAGGATCCGCTATTCTGGAAGTCTCTGGGAAATACGTTTCTGCTATGGCTTTATATTGTTCCAGCAAGGACTTTTCTTGCCTTAATCCTTGCTGTGATTCTTAATAGCAAGAAATTAATCGGGACAACTATATATCGATCTGTAATACTACTGCCATACATTACCGCTTCTGCCATCGTTGCTATTGTCTTCAGGATACTTTTGACATCTGATGGCGGACTTATAAACGCAATCATTGGAACAAGAATAGGCTGGCTCGATACACCGGAGCTCTCCAAAGTATCGATAGCGTTTATGAATATCTGGAGAATGACAGGCTACTTTGCGCTTGTTCTCCTTGCTGGAATGCAGAAAATACCTGAATCAGTTCACGAAGCCGCAGCACTTGACGGCTGTGGGCCAATCAGGAAATTCTTCCGCATTACAATTCCTTTGATGAGTTCAGAGATATTCTTCGTCTCCTTGATTTCAACAATCTGGATTTTCCAGAATGTGAGCGATGTTATGGTTCTTACAAACGGAGGACCTGTAAACTCTTCAACAACCCTTGTCTATTACGTGTACAGGAATGCTTTTGAATTCTCAAAGATGGGATACTCATCCGCGCTTTCATACATATTGTTTGCAATGCTCATAGTTTTCAGTTTCCTGCTGGTCAAATTCTATTATGGGAAAACAGAGGAGGGAAAATGATGAAATCTGAAAAGATAAAGAAATACTGTTTCACACTTCTTTCATTGCTTCTTCTGGCAGTGATAATTGTTATCTGCTGTTTTCCTTTTGTTCTCATGATTTCCGGAAGTTTCAAGGAAGATTATGAAATCTTTACGCTTACACCTAATATACTTCCAAGAAGTTTCAGCCTAAGCAAATATCAAGAATTATTCAGGCAATGGCCATTTTTATCAGCGATGGCAAATAGCGTGATAGTCACGGTTATAACAACATTAGGAGCTTGTCTATTCTGTACGATGGCAGGTTTTACATTCGCCAAATACAAATTCCCATGGAAAAACTTCCTTTTCATGCTTGTCCTGGCAACTCTGATGCTTCCATTGGAAACAAGGCTGGTTCCAACATATCTTCTTTTCAGAGCAATGGGAGGTGCAAATAAGCTATGGTCTTTGATTCTGCCAGGGCTAGTACCTGCATTTGGAATTTTCATGTTACGTTCTTTTGCCGCTAATGGAGTTCCTACAGAGACTATGGAAGCGGCAAGAATCGAAGGAGCAACGGAAACCAAGATATTATTCCGCATTGCTTTTCCGATGCTTACCCCCGCGATATTCTCTCTCGCAATCCTGATATTCATGAACACATGGAATGACTTCCTTTGGCCAATAATAATCATTAGCAGACGAGAACAACTTACAGTTACGGCCCTTCTAAGAAGCATCGGAGATGTTTCCATGAATGGTGGATATGGAATCCTCCTTGCAGCAACAACCCTGAGCGTGCTGCCAATACTTGTACTCTACCTTATCTTCAACCGTCAGATGGTGAAAGGAATAATCGAAGGCTCGGGAAAGGAATGAGAAAATGATGATACCAGAAGAATTATTCAAAGTGGAAAGAATAGCAATGCCAACAACTGGCTTGCCACAGAACAACAATCACGATCCGTCGAATATCATTAAATATAATGATCGGTATTATTTTTGGTACACGGACCATGTTGCAGAGAAGCCTTATGATCACTTCGACCATTGCAGAATAATGATGACAACATCACCCGATGGAATTAAATGGGATAAAGGCATTGTCGCATTGGCCCCATCTGAAAATGGTTGGGACAATGGAGGAGTCCTTACAGCCAATGTGTTCAAATACAATGATAAATACTATATGTGGTATATCGGTGTTGGCCGTAACTATAAAAACGAACCAAGAAACTGCAATCTTGCTGTCGCAGATTCTCCAGATGGCCCATTCAACAGATTAGGAGACAATCCAATCCTCTTCCATGGAAAACCCGGATCGTGGAATGACAGCTCAGTGGATGATGTGTCTACAATCTATTTCAATGGCAAATGGATGACTTATTTCAAGGGAATGACCTATGCAAAAGATGATGGGGACTTTTCAATGCTTGGAGTTGCATTTTCCGAGACTCCATTTGGACCATATAAATACTATGAGGGGAACCCTATAATCAGGGGACACGCATTCTCTGTCTGGACATATAAAAATGGAGTATTGCTTCTCTCCGGACTGAAAGACAAAGAAAATGAAGGATATATGTATAGAGGAAACTGGGAAGATCCAAATGGACACCAATATCTATATTTCAGTACTGATGGCCTGAATTTCAAACCAGTTGCGGAATTCGAAAACAGGGCCAGTGGAATATACATTCCAGAAGGCAATGATGGAGAATGGATCGGAAATTATTGGGGCGTATCCGTCAAATCAAGGAATGGACACAGCGGAAGGTATATAGAGAAATTCGGTTTCAAAGTAAATGAATGAGCTCTGTACAGGTTCAGCTAATCTGTAAGCAGGAAGGCTGAACCTGCTTTCTTACAAAAGCAACAATTTCTGTTTTCAGCGGATTTAGAGACACCTGTCTTCTATATTGATAGATGTATTTGGCTTAACTGTCTTCAATGCGGAAACTTAATTCACTTCATTGACAAGAATTAGGATTATGCCCAGAGGGGGACTCGAACCCCCACACCCTTGCAGGCTCTAGTACCTGAAACTAGCGCGTCTACCAGTTCCGCCATCTGGGCTTAAAAAGCGACTGAATAGATATTACTTATGTTTTTGATTAGATGCAATAGCCCTTCAGTTTTACGGCTCTAAATAAAATTTCTTCTTTAAATCCCTTATATCGAGCAAGAAATGAAGAAAAACAGCTCCATTTTATGTGTTAAAAGATAAATTTTGTGAAATTAACAATATATGAATATTTCATAAATATTTTTTTGTTCTACAAGGAATAAACTATTGACAATATACACGGGGGGGGGTAGCATCAAGATTGAAAATTTCATTTCGGAGCGAGCGATGAAAAAACTGATGAAACTAGCAATTGCTGCAACGATTATTCTCATCTCTATGACAGCCTGCAGACCACAGTATGTATTCTTTGATCCAGATTGGCTCCCTGGTCATGGAGGGAATTCAAATCCACCAGTAACAATTACTGAAGAAGATAAGACCAATGCAGAAAGCAAAGCAAAGGAATATCTCTCAGACCTGAAAACAGGTGTACCCAAACTTCCTACTATGGAAGAAGTCAAAGAAGATGACGGCTGTAGATATGAATATGATAGTTCAAATAATCCAACTGCCCGTTACGGTACATTCCAGAAGATTTTTGATATTGATGGATTTATCGATGTAGGTGTTATTAACGAACCCGTTGAATCGGTAATGCTTGTCGGCAAGTCATATACAGCAGATGATAGTGTCAATGTCTCAGTTGGAAATTCCAATTTCGTAAGTGATAAAATATTCAAAGTCGAAAAACAGCGACTGAAGATTAATATGTTCTATTTCTACTCCTCCATAGTGTTTGGCGATGGTATCTATGTTAATGGTACAAGACTCGAAGAATATGATGGACTTTTTGAAAATGCTGTTGATGTAGAAGTCAGCGTGGATGAAGTCAACGGCGAGATACGAGAAAACAGCAGTAATAATGCAAAAGCAGAAGTTAAGAAAATTAGGGATAATGAATTCGAAATAACATTCAAAGTTTCAAAAGAAGATCCTGAGGTGGCTTTGCGTTATACATATTGGGATGCAAAAGCTAAGGATATCGTCTTTACTAAAAATTCAGCGTCCGGCATTGCTTTTGATTATTATGCAAAAGATGAAGATGCAAGAGGTGCATATCCATTTGGATATATTGTCGATTATTCGAAGTATGATAATGTGAATCGCACTGAGCATATAGAAACCATGGTTCTTCGTGATAACGAGATCTTGCATTACGACTTTACTCTTCACTTGAAAGTCGAATTGGTCTAACATTTTTTCAATGGGTTCATGGAAAACATAAGCTCTTCCATGGACCTTTTTAGAAGTCAATTACTATACACAAATCCAATAAAACCAGCAGAACTAAAATTCATGTCTTCTGGAATGGTTTGAAATTGCAAAAGTTTACCTATGGTAGGCAAGAATTTTTACCTATAGTTCAAGAATAATGACTTGAATCTATCGGATTAGGCGATTTGAATCTATCGGATTAGCTGACTTGAATCTGCCGGATTAGGATTTGACATTTATTTATATCATATAATATTATTATCATATGGCTGAATACAGAAAAAGACTGGTTGATGATGAACTTGAATTAATTCTGAAAATCTCAGGAGCTGTCGATATACGAGGACCTAAATGGTGTGGAAAGACGACCACAGCTCTGCAAAAAGCAGAAAGTGTTGTCTATATGGATGACGAAATATCAGGCGCAGAGAATATCGATATAGCGAAAGTTTTTCCAGAAAAGTTGCTTCAGGGAGCTGTACCACGGCTAATTGATGAATGGCAACTCTGTCCATCAATCTGGGATTCTGTACGAAGAGAAATCGACAAAAGAGATGATTTCGGCCAATTCATCCTTACCGGTTCATCAACACCTATGACGAAGAAAGATGAAGAAGGAAGGCACAAATCCGCAACCATGCATACAGGTTTTGGAAGAATCGCCAAGCTCACGATGCGCACAATGTCACTATATGAATCAGGGGATTCATCTGGGAAGGTCTCAATTTCACAGCTATTTGATAATCCAGAACCTATCTATGAGGAAACAGACAAGGATCTCGAGGAAACAGCATACCTTGTCTGCCGCGGAGGATGGCCAGCATCTCTTAAAATTAGAGACCACAATGCTGCAATAAAACTTCCACAGCTGCTTCTGAATGAACTTATCGATGAAGATATCCCACGTCTCAGCGATGTAAGAAAGCCAAGA
>CALXXO010000001.1 GCA_944392705.1 uncultured Spirochaetaceae bacterium | reverse complement strand
AGCACCGTCTGACCCTAACACTGTAAAGGTAGGTCTCTTGTGCATCGGTGACGAGAATGACCAGGGCTATACCTACAACTTTATCAGGGGCAGGGATGAAGCTACTGAACTTCTCAAGGCAGATGGCATCAACGTTGAATGGGTAACAAAGTTCAATATCGGCGAAGATGCAACGTGTATCGATGCTAATATCGAAGCTGCAGAGGAAGGCTGCCAGATTATCATCAATAACAGCTATGGATTCGAACCATTCATGCTTGAAGTCGTAGATGATTATCCGGATATCGAGTTCATCAGCTGCACAAACTGTGCTTCTGTATTCGACGGCAGAGACAACACACACAATGCTTTCGCAAATATCTACGAAGGCAGATACATCGCTGGTGTTGTTGCAGGTATGAAGCTTCAGCAGATGATTGATGAAGGCCAGATTACTCCTGATCAGGCTGTTATCGGATATGTTGGTGCATATTCATTCGCAGAGGTTATCTCCGGTTTCACATCGTACTTCCTTGGCGCAAGGTCCGTATGTCCATCTGTGACAATGAAGGTATCATTCGTAGGTTCATGGTCTGATGCAACTGCAGAGTCCGATGCTGCTCTTGCTCTTGCAGATCAGGGCTGTGTGATGATTTCTCAGCACTCTGACAACACGACACCTGCAACTGCAGCACAGTCACGTGGTGTATTCCATACTGGATACAACAATGACATGACAGGTGTTGCTCCAAATGCTTCCCTCATCTCGACAAGAATCGACTGGGCAATCTACTTCTACGAAGCTATCAAGGCATATGTAAATGGAGAGGAAATCCCACAGGATTGGTGCAAGGGTATGGCAGATGGTGCTGTCGTGATGACTCCGCTCAATGAAGCTATCGCAGCTCCTGGTACAGCTGAAAAGGTTGCAGAAGTTGAAGCAGCTATTGCTGATGGTTCACTGCAGGTATTCGATACAAGCACATTCACAGTTGGTGGCGAGGAACTTACTCACGCATTCGCGCTTGATACAGATGGAGACTTCACAGCAGATTCCGAAGAAGCTGTCTTTGACGGTGCATTCCATGAGTCATTGTTCCAGTCCGCACCATATTTCACAGTGCAGATTGATGGAATTGAATGGCTTAACGCTGCATATTGATAGTATTCCTGCAGTCTATATCCAGCCCGGGGATAAGCCTTGGGCTGGATTTTTCTTGCTTTTATGCTCTTTTTCATGAACATAATGGAGGAGGAATTGTACTAAGCAATAATTCTGCAAACGCTCTTCTAAAAGCTCAGAATGCATTTTCTGGTCTCGCAGAAAATCTTGGGCTTGATAATGAAGAGGATGTACAGATTCTTGTAGATTCCGTACGAGGGGAAGTAAAAGTTTTAATTGGTTGTACTCTTTTTTCCTCTATAGAAGTAATCAAGGGCATATAAAGACCAATGTTAATTGAATATAAAAGGCCACGAGAATCGCTCACGTGGCCCTGGTATTTCGATAATCTGAATCAATTGTAAGGAGCTACAGCTTCACCGATAGTCTTTTCAGCTAGCTCATAGGTTGTTCCGTTGCACTCTACAATGCAATTCGGTCCCATATAAGCACCATTCCTGACATAATCAGCCTGGCTTTCGTTGTCTGTCTTGAGTGTGGCACTGTATTCACCTACGCTTCCGACAAAGAGTGTTTTGGCTTTGTCGTTCTTGCCTGGATTGATAGTCATGTCGAGCGTTGTGTTGATGAGCTCTACAGAGGTGTCATATTTATATGCAGTTGATAATGTATTACCCACTACTAATGTTGCGTATGATACGAATGTTCCACTGCCCCAGACTGTCTCAAAACGATATCCGAGATCTGTGCGTCCATCTTCTCCTTCAATATCGACAAGACCTCTTGAGGAGAATTCACAATCCTCGAATTTTGCTGTTCCTCCACGTACAAGTACAGCAACATGATTACTGCTTGCCTTGCATCTCGTCATGGTGAGATTTGCATCAATATTTACACATATTGCTGTAAAAGGCGCATCGAATGTGGAATCAGATAGATTTATCGTAACATTGTATGGCGGATTGCTGGCGTTGGTAGCAATTGCAAAAGAGCCCCCAGTAGAAGTGATTGATGAACCATTGCGGACTTCCAGAGTGCAATTTGCAGCGGTTGTATTGATTGCATCTCTTTCAGCTGTCATTATTACCTTATCCAATATGAGCGTTGAACCATCTGTCAGTGCAAGATGCCCTCTTGAGCTAGGTGTTCCAGAGAATCTGAGATCCATGGTTCCATTATAGAAAGCAACGGTCGTACCTGTGTTGATTTGTGTCGTTGCTTCTGTATTTGTGGTTCCAGGTATATTGAACGTGAGTGTTTTCTCATTCAGGTAGATATCATACTCACCAGCTTCCGTGTATGAGAACGATGTGATAGTGATATCCTGCATAAGCCTTACCTTGCCGTACTCTTTAAGAAGGGAATCGAATTCCTCTGGCGTGCTTGCGTCATATGGAAGGGTAGCAGTTGTTACTTCATTCTTGATTGTCTCCGCAATTGTTGGGGCATCCTCATTAGCGGCATCAATGCTAACGATGATTGCCGATGCTGTAATGTTAACATTCTTCGCAGAAACCGAAGCACCAATGTATACACCTGTTACAGTTGCACTACTGCTTGCTGTAACGTTGAATCCATTTGCCTTGATACCGCCACTTTGTACGTCAACGACCGCTGAGATTAGGTTTGTTACCGTATCCAAAACATTCACATGGAGACCGGAGAAATCTACGATGGCTCCATCTGTGACAGTGAAAAGCGGATTGCCTGTTCCTGTTGTCTTCATTTCGCTTGCAGCGACGTTTCCTAGACTATAGGCGGACATTTCATTTGTAACCGTTATATTGCCGGTGATTGTGATGTTTTTCGAAATGTCCATGACGCCGAGAAGCGAGCTTGGAACTGTGACGTCATTTGACCTGATTACGTCTCCGTTCTGAGCTTTGAGGACTGCGGAAACGAGGTCTGCGGCTGTGCTGACGTCTATTGAGTCGTTATACCCCCCCCCGTCTGGAAATGGGTATGGGATAATCTGGTACTGAGTGCAGCTCATTGCCGTAAATACGACGAGGACTGCGATTGCGAGTTTTCTTAAGGTTCTCATAATACCCCCACCGGAATTGTATCTTGCCCGTAGCTTTTTGGATAGGGGAAAGTGGACAGTTAGATTTACTTTGTTAATCAACATACAAGCACTGATTCTCCGCATCCGGTAGAACAGCTTTGGCCATGGCGCTATAATTCCTGCGGAGAGCTATGACTATGACTTTGGATAACCTGAAAATAGGTGAGAGTGCCAGGATTCTCACTGTCTCCGGCGATGCAGCACTTCGTCGTCATTTCCTGGATATGGGACTTACTCCTGATACTGTAGTAACGCTTGTTAAGAAGGCTCCGATGGGAGATCCTCTTGAAATATTCATCAGAGGGTATGAGCTGACGCTTCGCAAAGAAGATGCAGCAAGAATAACCTGTGAGATGGCTGAAGCTCCAAAGCCCAAGAAAAAGGTTGCAGAGCATAAGATGATTCAGCATCCTCATGTCGGTGAATTCGAGACTCATAAACCTGGTGATAAACCTCTGATTCCCGAATCAACTGAGATTGTATTTGCGCTTGCAGGTAATCAGAATTGTGGAAAGACAACATTATTCAATCAGCTTACAGGATCCAATCAGCACGTTGGCAATTTCCCCGGAGTCACTGTTGATAGCAAAGCTGGAAAGATTCGTGGACATGAGGATGCCAGTGTAGTAGATCTTCCTGGAATCTATTCGCTCTCTCCTTATACCACTGAGGAGATTGTATCCAGGAATTTCATCCTCAATGGAAAGCCGGATGGTATCATAAACATAGTCGACGCTACGAATATCGAACGCAACCTCTACCTTACCATGCAGCTCATTGAACTGGACAGGCCTATTGTAATCGCACTTAACATGATGGATGAGGTAAGGGAGAACGGCGGAACAATAGATGTCAACCAGCTTGAGGAGAGCCTTGGTGTTGCTGTTGTCCCTATATCTGCGGCAAAGAACGAAGGTGTCGAGGAGCTTGTAAAGCACGCCATACACGTTGCCAGATTCAAGGAATCTCCGGGACTCAAGGATTTCTGCCCAGCTGATGGCTCTGTGAAGGATGTAGCCATTCATCGTTCGCTCCATGCGATAATGCACCTGATCCAGGATCATGCGGAGAGGGCAGGGATTCCTGTCAGATTCGCGGCATCCAAGCTTATTGAGGGAGATGAGCCTATAATGAAGGCCCTTTCCCTGGATGAGAACGAGAAAGAGACTCTGGAACATATTCTCAAGCAGCTGGAGACGGAGAGCGGGACTGACCGAGACGCCGCCCTTGCGGATGCCAGATTCCGGTTCATCGAGAGGGTATGCGAGGAAAGTGTAGTCAAACCTCATGAATCCAAAGAGCGTCTCAGGTCATTGAAAGCTGATAAGATCCTTACAGGAAAATACACTGCTATTCCTGCTTTCATCCTTATTATGGCAGCAGTTTTCTACCTCACATTCGGACCTGTAGGTTCTTTCCTCTCCGATCTGCTGTCCCTTGGTATCGAGAAGCTTACAGCCGTTGTCGACAGTGCTTTGACAGCATACGGCCTCAATCCTATAGTCCAGTCATTGATTATAGATGGTGTGTTTACAGGGGTGGGAAGCGTGTTGTCCTTCCTTCCAATTATCGTGGTGCTCTTCTTCTTCCTGTCCATACTCGAGGACAGCGGATATATGGCAAGAGTTTCATTCGTAATGGATAAGCTCCTTCGAAAGATTGGTTTGTCTGGGCGAAGTTTCGTTCCTATGCTGATAGGCTTCGGATGCTCTGTTCCTGCTATCATGGCGACAAGAACGCTCTCTTCGGAGAGGGACAGGAAGATGACCATTCTGCTGGTTCCTTTTATGTCGTGCTCCGCTAAGCTGCCTATCTATGCAATGTTCACATACGCATTTTTCCCAGATTACGGTGCTCTCGTCATGATTCTTCTCTACGTCATAGGAATAGTCATGGGGATTGCTATGTCGCTTATCCTGAAGCATACAGGATTCAAGGGCAATCCTGTTCCTTTTGTACTTGAGCTTCCGAATTACAGGATGCCGAGCGCAAGGACCGTTCTGCAGCTTATCTGGGAGAAGACAAAGGATTTTGTCACAAGGGCATTCACGATAATCTTCGCAGCCACTCTGATAATCTGGTTCTTCCAGTCCTTTGATATAAGGTTGAATCCGGTTGTAGACTCTTCCGACAGTATGCTTGCCGCCATCGGCTCCCTGATTGCCCCGCTTTTCAGGCCGCTTGGCTTCGATGATTGGAGAATCTCAACTGCTCTCATAACAGGCTTCACCGCGAAGGAAAGCGTGGTAAGTACCCTTACTGTCCTTCTTGGAGGAACCTCTGCTGTACTCTCAACGCTCTTTACACCATTCACAGCATTCAGCTTCCTTATCTTCACTCTTCTCTACACCCCATGCGTGGCTGCTATAGCTACAGTCAGGAGGGAGCTTGGAAGAAGATGGGCTTTCGGAGTTGTGGTCCTGCAGTGCGTAGTTGCATGGCTTGCAGCGTTTGCTGTGCACGTTATAGGGCTGGTGTTGGGTTTCGTATGATTAGACTTGCCTTTTTCTCTTTCCATTTATGATACTTCTCATATGGAAAGAGAAGAGGACAGAACAAAGAAAGCATTTGCAGAAGCATACAAGAAACTACAGTCTCCAAACCCTTCCAAGCGCGTGACAGTAAAGGACATAGCTGCGGCCGCAGGTTATGACAGACATACTTTTTACTATCATTTTACAGGAGTGAGGGATCTTATTTCCTGGATTTTCGATAGTGAGATTTCAAGAATAATCGGGAATGAAGGACACTGGGATTCCGTGATTCCCCAGATGGTAGGGTATACGGCTTTGAACCGTTCGTTTGTCCTTTCTCTGAATCATTCCTCCGAAAGCGATGAGATAGCTGAGCTTTTCAAGGAGAAGATGAGGAAGATGATGAGAATGTATCTTGATGCAGATGCTCAGTACTCGTCCATGTCCAATGGAAAGAAAGATCTCGTTTCCATATTCATCTCCGGCGGCGCTGTTGCGGTCTTTGGAGCATGGCTCAAGAGCGGAATGGAAAAAAGCTCCACGGATATTTCCGCAGAGCTCATTGAGATGGTTTCCAGAAGCCTGGAGTCTTTTCAGAGAATGTGATTCAGGAAATCCTTTGTCCTATCGCTTTCCGGGGATGTGAACATCTTTTCCGGTGTGCCTGTCTCGATTATCTCACCATTGTCCATGAAGACAACTTTATCAGCGGCAGCTCTGGCAAAACCCATTTCGTGGGTTACTAGCAGCATTGTCATTCCATCTTTTGCGAGAGCGAGCATTACATCCAGTACTTCCTTGATCATTTCAGGATCGAGTGCGGATGTAGGCTCATCGAAGAGCATTGCTTTCGGATTCATTGCAAGCGCTCTTGCTATCGCCACACGCTGCTGCTGTCCACCTGAAAGCTGTGGGGGATGGACACTGGCCTTCTCTTCGAGTCCTACGCGCTTCAGCAGTTCGAGCCCGAGTTTCTCAGCATCTTCCTTCTTCATCTTCTTAACCTTCATCGGAGCCAGTGTTATATTGTCCAGAACCGTAAGATGCGGAAAGAGGTTGAAGGACTGGAAGACCATTCCGACGTCTTCCCTGATTTTCCTTATATCTGTAGCTTGATCTGTTGTATCCACTCCATCGATGAGAATGTGCCCTGATGTAGGTTTCTCAAGTCCGTTTACACAGCGGAGCATCGTCGACTTCCCGGAGCCCGATGGCCCTATGATTACAACCACTTCTCCATCGTTGACGGTAAGCGATGTGTTCTTCACGGCATGAAGCACTCCGTTAGGTGTATCGAAATCCTTAGAGAGATTCTGTATTTCAATCTTAGCCATTTTTATGCAGCCTTTCCTCCAACAGTCCTACAAGTCTGGACAGCACGAGGGTTATGATCAGATAGATAAGTGCTACTACAAGCATCGTCTCAAGCGAGAGGAATGTCCTAGAGATATACATTCTTCCGCAGCGCAGTATGTCTTCGAGCGAGAGCACCGATACCAGAGATGAATCCTTGAGCATCGATATGAACTCATTGCCTATTGCAGGAAGAATCACTTTCACTGTCTGTGGCAGGATGATATATCTGAAAGCCTGTCCTCTTGTGAGCCCAAGGGCTATCGCGGCTTCCATCTGTCCCTTCGGGATTGCCTGGATGCCCGCCCTGACAATCTCTCCCATGTATGCACCGAAGCAGACTGAGAGGGAGAATATTGCGGCTATCATGCCCTCTACATGGAAAAGAGAGCCCACTGCATAGTAGATGAAGATGAGCTGTACAAGCAGTGGTATTCCTCTTATAAGCTCGACATACACGCCGCAGATCATGTTTATCCAGCGACGCTTAGAGACAGATCCCAGTCCTGTGAATGTTCCTATTATTACAGCCCCGATTATAGAGAATACCGTCACTTCGAATGTGACAGGTGCTCCTCTGAGACAGGTTATGAATATCTGCCTGTATGGATCGGGGAAGAATATGATCAGCACTGCCGATAATATCAGTGCGCCGAAGAAGGTAAGACGCCATGATGTGAAGACGTGTTTCTCTCCCTTCTTTGGGATCAATACGCCATCTGTCATGTTTATTGTCGTATTCTTTTCTTTACCTGCATTCGGATCGACGGAAATCGTATGCTGCTTTATTGCTTCAGCTTTTATTCTTTCTTCTATTTCCTTGCTATCCATAGTCTATTCCAATAAAACCATCTTGTATAAACTTGCAGTTTTAGTCAACTGAAATCAGAATAAATATGCATTTGCAAGGGGTGGAATGCATAAAATCAAGTATTAATCGGTATTTGCAGCAAGGACTGCTCCTACAACCATCACGGCAAGGGCGATGATGTACATCATTGATGGAAGCTCGGAGAATATGATGAAGGACAAACCTGCTCCGATGAAAGGGGAAAGGGCGTAGTATGCGCTTGTCCTTGCCGCTCCAAGGTACCTCTGGGCATAGACGTAGAAGAAGACGCTAAGCCCATAGGATGCGAAGCCGAGGAGCATTGCTATTATTGCGATGTGAAGATCAGGAAACGACTCTCCCGTGATTACGGCTATCAGGATTGCGCCGATTCCCGCTCCCAGTCCTTTGATTACGACAATCTCCTGCGGATTGCTGTTTGAAATCATCCTAGTGCAGTTGTTCTCAAGACCCCAGGAGACACAGGCAAGGAGCACAAGTATCGAACCCGAGGAAAACTGGAAGCTTTCTTCTCCTTCTATTGACAGAAGAATGCTTGCGATTGAAATGAGGACTATTGCCACCCATAGTTTCTTGCCTATTTTCTCGTGAAATACAAGGAGTGCAATGACAGAAGTTGCCACTATCTCGAAATTGTTCAGAAGCGATGCATTCGCTGCTGTAGTGGACTGTAGTCCCATCATCATGAAAATCGGTGCTGCGATATCGAGGACGACCATTCCGACAGTGTAGGGCAGGTCCTTTTTGGTCAGATTCCTCTCCTTTGATTTCTTCGATGGAAGCCATATCCCGAGCATCCCGATTCCGGTTCCGAGGTAAAGAAGGCCAGCAAGCATTGAGCTTCCTATTTCACCCAGAAGTATTTTCGATAATGGAGTATTGATGGCATAAAGGGCTGCTGCCAGTATTGCCATTGCTATTGCGTTCATCATCTGTCCTTAAAAATTAAGGGCCTCAGATTGAGACCCTTGTGATTGAAGGTTGGGTTATCAGATGATTCCCCACTTATCCTTGAGCGCATCGAACTCTCCATTGTCCATGAGAATCTGAAGGCCTTCGTTGATGAGATTGAGAAGTTCTGTGTTTCCCTTCTGGACACCAATTGCAATCTCTTCTGATGTGAATGGTTCACCAGCTACCGTAAGGAGATCTGCATAGTTCTCGTTCTTGAGGACGAAGTCGGAAGCGATGAGGGAATCGCAGACGGCACCCTGAAGGTTTCCATTGAGCATATCCTCGATAGCAAGACCGATGTCATCGTACCTTCTGATTTCTACAGGATACTCCTCGAGAGCGAAGTCGCCAGTTGTTCCAATCTGGACGCCAACCTTAGCACCTTCTGGAAGGTCATTTATGCTCTTGATTGTATCTGCAGATGCTGTAGGTATGATAAGAACCTGCCCCTGATTATTAATCGGTGTGGAGAAGTCGATTGTCGCCTTTCTCTCCTCTGTGATTGTTACACCGGATGCAACACCATCATACTGGCCATTCCTGAGACCTGCGAAGATTGTGTCCCATGGGATGTTCTGTACGATGAATGTCTTGCCGACAGCTTCCCCAATCATCGGAACGAGCTCTACCTCGAAACCTGTGAGGTTGCCATTCTCATCTATATACTCAAATGGTGGCCATGTAGCATCGGTTGCGAATACATATTCGCTCTTCTCCTCCTGAGCACCATTTGCGAAGAGCATCATAGGGATAAGCATGAGAGCAAAGATAATTGCATATTTTTTCATTTTATTACCTCTTGTTACGAACAACATTAATATTTATGCATAATTCTGTCAATTATTTTGCATGAAAATTGAATGTCAGCCTTCTGGTACAGCTTTTACCTTCTTTCTATATACATAAATGAAGAATACTATGGAAAGAGTAAGGCCGAAACATTCGGCAATTCCGAACGAAAACCATACATTATCGAGGATTCCTGTTGCTGACAGGAACCATGCAACTGGCAGAAGGACGGCTATCTGCCTGACTATTGAGACAATCATCGAAGCGTATCCTACGCCTGTTGCCTGGAATACTGATGTAAGGCTTATCGATATTGCTGCAGGTATGAAGCAGATTGAGATGAGACGAAGCGCTATTACACCTATTGCAGTCATCTCCTCAGAAGCTGCAAAGAGCGAGAGAAGGAATGCCGGGGCGAGCTGGAACAGCAGGAAGCCGAGAATCATTATCGCAACAGCAATCATTGCGCCTGTTTTGAGCGTGGCCATCATCCTTCTCCTTCTTCCTGCACCATAGTTGTATGCGATGATAGGAATCATTCCATTCTGCAGTCCGAATACAGGCATGAAGATGAATGACTGGAGCTTGAAGTAGACTCCGAGGACGGAGACTGCAGTGGAAGTGAATGCAATCAGGATGGAATTCATGGCGCTTACACTGACTGTACCGACACTGTTCATTATTATCGTAGGAACGCCGACAGCGTAGATTTCCTTTATGATTCTTCCAGATGGCCTGAAGCCCTTGAGACTCAGGTGAAGCGAAATATACTTGTTTTTCCTAACGAATATGAGCGCTGCAACCATCGATACAATCTGCCCGATGACCGTTGCAATCGCCGCTCCTTTCACGCTCATGTTGAATCCGAAGATGAAAACAGGGTCGAGAATTATGTTCGTTATGGCGCCGAGAGACTGTGCAATCATCGGGTGTACGGAGTCTCCGGTTGCCTGCATTATTCTTTCTGCTGTTATATCTATGAAGATTCCGAAAGAGAACACAAGACAGATTGTCGCATATTCAGTTGTCAATCCGAGAAGTTCCGGATCATCTGTGAAAAGGGAGATGAATGGCTTTGTGCCTATCAATCCGAATATGGTAAAACCTATCCAGGTCAGGATTGCAAGAAAAAGGCCATTGTCTGCAGCGGCTTCCGCTTCATCATGTTTCTTCTCGCCAAGCTTGCGTGCAAGGTAGGAATTCACACCGACTGCGGTGCCGATTCCGAATGCAATCATGAGGCTCTGCAGAGGGTAGGCTAGTGATACAGCAGTCAAGGCAGTCTCAGATACCCTTGCTACGAAAATGCTGTCAACTACATTGTAAAGAGCCTGAATCAGCATCGAGAGCATCAATGGCAATGAAAGTTTCGCGATAAGCTTTGGAATGGACTCATAGCCCATTATGTTTTCTTCTCTTTCCATGGCGCTTTAGAGTATCGGGGAAAGTGTTGTGTATTGCAACACTGAAAACTTACCTTCTCTTTCTGTTTATGGTAGCCTTGATTCATGAAGCGGTTTTTCTTACTAGGAACACTTCTTATTCCAGCCCTGCTTTATGGTATGGCCTACGATGATATTGTCGATAATGCGTTCTCAACGAGTTTTCAGGCTGAGAGTGCAAGGCTGAGGTATGAATCAGGGCTTATGTCGATAGAGCAGGCAGCTCTCGATGATGGTACGGACTATTCCGTATCATTTGCCCTTTCTCCCCTTGATTCAGATAGCCAGATAATATCGGTATCGGATCTTTCATTCAGTGCAGTGCTCCCCGATGATTACACGACTATTTCCGCATCGATTCCATTTGCCGCAAGGTACGATGGAAGCGGTTCTCTCATCTCCCCATCGCTTGCTGCAGAGCATATATTCGACTGGGGACACGATGACGAGATGCTGAAGGATCTTCAGAATATGTCATCCCAACTTTCAGTTGACAGGGAGTATGAGTCCGAGCTTCTGTCATTGAAGATGAGCGTCATAGATTCCATCCGTTCTCTTCTGGATAATCAGAGAAGCCTGAGGGAGAGTGAGGAGAACCTGGAGGATCTGAATAAAGAGCTCTCTGATTCTCTTTCCCTTGGCATGATTACCGAAGGTTCCATCTCCTATTCGGAGCGTCTTCTTGAAATAAAGAGGGCTGAGGACAGCATACAGATTCTAAAAACCGAGAAGACTGAACTGGAGAGGAGATTCCATAACCTTACTGGTCTTGAATGGTCTGGAGCCGATTCAATCCCTTACCCGGATTTCCCCGATATACTTTCCGTTGAGACTTCATCCCTCCTGAAAGAGTCGGAAGTCGAAGCAGAGATAGCCAAGGAAGAGTATCTGATTGAAGAGTCCCGGCAGAACCCCAGGAAGCTCACGATAAAGGGAGGAGCTGGAAGCAGCATATACCTTGGTTCCGGCCTTGGGACTGCTGTGAATGAAGAGAATACGATATCGATCTCTGCTGGTGCTGGATGGGATGGTAAGGCATGGTCATTCTCCGTATCAGGTGGTGGAGAATGGGATGAGGATTATTCATTCACTCCAGCTTTGACACTCAGCGGAAGCTGGCGTAACAATCCATTCTCCAGAAGCGAGGAGCTTGTCCTCGGTTCTCTTCGCAATGAAGCGATACTTCGCTATGGAGAGTATTCCGACGAGCGGCGTTCTTTTCAGGAGGAAAGTGGGGAGCTCTGGAGCAGGATGCTATCCTGGAGGAGAAGCTTCTCGGAGCTTGAATCGGAGATAGAATACAGAGATGCGCTTCTGAGCAGTATTGAGGTACGCCTTGAACGCGGACTTGCTACCGAAGAGGAATACGAAGATGCCGCTCTCGATCTTGAGCTGTTATATATCGACAGGGATATTCTCCTGCTTGAAGGACTTTCTCTGGAAGCTGAAATAAGAATGCATATTATCTGAGGGGATTATGGACGATAGAAGCCTTATTGAAGAAAGGAATCTGAAGAAAAAGAAGAGGAGAAGGAAGAGGATCATCATCTTCCTTGTTGTCGTTGCTGTCATTGCAGCGATTCTGTCTTTCATCCTGACACGGGAAGTGGAGACAGTTGTTGTAGGTCCGGTCGAAAGGGAAGCTACTGTTGTGTCAAATACATATACACAGGTGATAGACCTCTCTGGATATGTCGAACCATATGACAGCCAGATTATGCGCTTCAGGACAACTGGTGCGGTTACAGGGGTATATGTTGATGAAGGTGACTACGTAAAAGAAGGTCAGCTCCTCGCTTCGATTGACAGCACCCAGCAACAGGCAGCGCTTCAGGAAATACTGAATCAGATAGAAGAAGCAGAGCTTAGCGGCTCGAGGAGGGAGCTGGAGCTTCTCAAGCTTCGCCAGGCAAGTGCTGAAGCCAACCTTGAGTATGCTGATATCGTGGCTCCTTTCGATGGAGAGATCGCTTCTGTTGATGTTGCCGAAGGCGATTACTTCGAGGGTGGCGATGAGGTTATCACTGTTGTCGATCGCTCAAAGCTCAAAGCAACGGTCGAGATTGATGAGATTGATATGCAGTATGTCTCACTCGGGCAGAAGGCTTCCCTGGTGTTCGAAGCCCGTCCCGATGCCAGTGTTGAAGCCTATGTGTCCTATATCCCGATGCTTGGAAGATATACAGACCAGGGAATAGGTGTTGCGGATGTTGAATTCCTTATTGAGAATCCTCCCGAGGGAATCATGCCGGGCTTCACTTTCGAAGGTACGCTGGAAGCAGAAGGCGATGTGACGATGCTCCTTATTCCGCAGGCCGCCATAACCAGAAGTCGCGGTGGTAGCCAGAGCGTGACAGTGAAACGCCCAGATGGGACGAGAGAAGTAGTTGAAATCCGCACTGAGTATCTTGGAGAAGGGCTTGCGGAGCTTCTCTCCGGCGATCTTCAGGAGGGTGATACCCTTGTCTATGAATCAAGGAGCCAGCTTGGAGGTCTTGTCCCCTGATGCGATCTATCATAGAGCTTGAGAATGTAAGTCGCCTTTATGTTGTTGGGGATACTGTGGTAAGAGCCCTCGACAACGTCTCCCTTTCTATAGAGGAGAAGTCTTTCACTGCGATAATGGGACCTTCTGGATCCGGAAAATCCACATTGATGTCGCTTGTTGGGTGCCTTGATGTTCCTACTTCAGGGAAGATATTGATTGACGGGGAGGAGACTGGCGGTCTGAATGAGGATGAGCTTGCGTATATAAGGAACAGAAAGATTGGATTTGTTTTCCAGCATTTCTCATTGCTTCCGAAGCTCAATGCCCTGGATAATGCCGCACTGCCGCTTCTCTATGCAGGTGTTCCTTTGAAGGAGCGGAGGGAAAGGGCGGAGGAGATGCTTTGCAGGGTCGGGCTTTCTCAACGTCTTCGACATAAGCCGAATGAACTCTCCGGTGGACAGAAGCAGCGTGTTGCTATAGCGCGTGCACTTGTTAACAACCCTGCGATACTTCTTGCCGACGAGCCTACAGGTGCTCTTGATTCTGTCACAGGGCATGAGGTCATGGAGCTTTTCCATGAGCTGAATGACGAAGGACATACCATTGTCTTTGTCACGCATGACAGATCTCTTGCAAAGGAATGCGGGAGGATAATCCCTATAAAGGACGGGAGGGTTGCAGATGATGCTGGGTGAGAATATACACATGGCTATTTCTTCGATGCTTGGCAACAAGCTGAGAACCTTTCTGTCCCTGCTTGGGATAATGATAGGAGTCGCTTCCGTCGTGGCTATTCTCAATCTCGGTCAGTCTGTGACAGAGTCCATGACTGAATCATTTGAAGTTGGCGGACTCGATACTGTGAATATTATGCCAAGGGGTTCTGCAAGGGAGACTCAGATTTTCACTGAGGAATTTGCCTATAGCCTGATGCGGGAAATAGATGGCATCAGGGAGGTGTTGCCTACAGTCTCATCAGTCGCGAATGTGCGAAACCGTCAGGAGGTTGAATCCGGTGTTTCCGTACAAGGGGTGACATCCGGCTATTTCGCTTCAAATTCTCTGGAAGTGGAGGACGGTAGTTTCTTTACTGCAGTGGATAATATCAACAGGCGCCAGGTCTGTGTCATAGGAAAGGATCTGGAAGAAGTTCTGTTCCCCGGAGAGAGTGCTGTTGGAAAATACATATCTGTTTTCCGTAACCAGGCTAAGAGCTTCCTTGTCGTTGGTGTTCTCGCAGAGCGTGATTCATCCCTTGGCGCATCTTACAATGAGTCGATTTTCATGCCTTACAATACCTATGTCCAGCGTTTCAGAAGAACCAACCAGGTTGGAACATATGTGGTTAAGGTTGATGCGGAACACGATTCAACTGTGGTTGCTGACCAGATAGAGGATTATCTCAATGCCATTGCCGGCTCCGATTATTACAGGATCTTCAGTCCCGCAACCATAAGAGAGATGGCTGATAGTGTAATGGGAACATTCTCTGCTTTCCTTGCTGCTATTGCCGCTATTTCCCTTGTTGTAGGCGGGATAGGGATAATGAATATAATGCTTGTCTCCGTTGTCGAGCGTACAGGGGAGATTGGTATAAGGAAGGCTCTTGGGGCTGCGCCTAGGATGATCCGGGCACAGTTTCTCGTCGAGTCTGTTACGCTTTCCCTATCCGGAGGTCTTCTTGGGCTTATTATAGGGACATTGCTGAGCCTGCTTGCGGTGAGCCTTGCTGGATGGACTCTCTATATCTCTCCGGGAGCTGTTGTCATATCTTTGGGGTTCTCTCTCGCTATCGGGGTATTCTTTGGATGGTATCCAGCTGCAAAGGCAGCAAGGCTTCAGCCTATGGAAGCTCTGGCTCGCGATTGATTGTTGGTTTTGTTCTTTTGGGCATGGCATTGTATACTCTGATAAGGAGCTGGAATGAAAGAGAGAGTGAAACTTCCCATAGGACAGACTGATTTCTGCGAAATAAGGCAGAGTGGTTGTTATTATATCGACAAGACTAGCGCAATCAGCACGCTTGTCAGGGATGGTTCTTCGTCAATTCTCTTCACACGTCCACGCCGTTTTGGAAAGACAACATTCCAGTCAATGCTCCGCGCTTTTTTCGATATAAGAGATGACAATAAGGATATCTTCTCAGGCCTTGATATAATGAATGACGTTGACGTTGTCGATGGCTGGATGAATAAGTATCCCGTAATCTATCTCACATTCAAGGATATCGACGGACTGGATTTCGATTCCGCCATCGATATGCTTCGGATGAAACTGTCAGCACTCTATAAAGGCTATTCTTTTATCGACGTCACTGAAGATGATGAGCAAGGGCAGATTTTCCATAACATCTGCAGTGGCTACTGTTCGATAAGCGAGATAAGGCGTTCGATGGAAATTCTCGCTAGGATCCTGTATCTTCATTATGGAAAGAAGGTGATTATCCTCCTCGATGAATACGATGTCCCCCTCGATAAGGCTGAGAGAAACGGCTATTACCCTGAGATGCTCAGTGTCATGCGTAGTATGCTCCTTTCTGTGCTCAAAGATTGCCCGTATACAGCGAAATGGATTCTTATAGGTTGTTTACGTATCTCAAAGGAAAGTCTTTTTACGGGACTCAACAACCTTGCCGTCTACTCCGTGACAGGCGACAGTTATGCTGATACCTTTGGCTTTACCGAGAAAGAGGTTGCAAGACTGCTCTTGGACGCCGAGCTGGAGGCTAAAGCGGATATAATCAGGGAATGGTACGATGGGTATTCAATTGGCTCAGAGCATATATACACGCCATGGGACATTATATCCTATGTGGCAAGACTACAGGTAAATAGGAGTGCGAATCCTGAGAATTACTGGGCTTCTTCAAGTGGTAATGATGTTATAAGGCGCCTTATAGAAATGACAGATGCAGAGGTCGGCGATGATTATTCCACACTTATAAGCGGAGGTACGATTAGTAAGCAGATTGTGGAGACTCTGACATACGACAACCTCTACGCATCGTCGGAAAATATCTGGAGCTTGCTTTTGATGACAGGATATCTCACGCTCTCAGGAGAGTATTTTCCTAACGGTGAGACTAAGCTTAGACTTCCCAATGAAGAGATAAGGAACCTTTTTGCATCCTCCGTTGACGAGTGGTTCTCGGATACAGTGAGAAGAAGTGACAGAAAGCAGTTGTTTAAGGCTATCTGGGAGAAGGATGCCTTATCAATGTCAAAGACAATCTCTGAGTATCTAAGACAGACAATAAGTACATACGATTTCCAGGAACATTTCTATCATGCATTTTTAGCTGGTCTGCTATCCGGTGCCGGCTATACGGTAAGGTCCAACAGGGAATCTGGAGACGGAAGGCCTGATCTGATTCTCATAGATAAGAAAGGCGGACAGGCTGCAGTTTTTGAACTGAAGAGAGCTTCTGGAATCGATACAATGGAGAATGCTGCAGATCTTGCAATCGGTCAGCTTAAGAATAAAGAGTATGGTAGCGATCTCATTGATTACGACAGAATACTCGGATTCGGTATCTCCTTTTTCAGAAAGAGAGCATTTGTGAAAGCTGTAGATAATATTTAGTTTGCAGAATCTGGATTTGTCCTGTCAGGTTGCAATCACAATGAGAAAAACCTTAAACTGGCATTGGTCTATAGAAATATATCCCGTAACGGAGGAAATTGATGATAGTATCCAAATTCGGTGGAAGCAGCGTAGCAGATGCAGATCAGATAAGAAAAGTAAAAGCTATCCTTGAAAGCGATGAGAGACGCTGTATCGCAGTTGTTTCTGCACCAGGCAAGAGAAACAAGGAAGACCAGAAGATTACAGATCTCCTTTATAAATGCAACAGCCTTGTCCAGAAAGGCCTTACCTGCCGTCCTGTCTTCAATGAGATATCGAAGAGGTTTGTGCAGATTGCTCAGAAACTGAAGATTGATGATGTGAAGCTTTCGGAGCGCCTTGATGATATCAGGTGCGCAATCGATGCCGGCCGCGGTGCTGATTACGCAGCTTCAAGAGGAGAGTATCTTTCTGCGCTTGTCATAAGCGAGTTCATGGGCTGGGAATTCGTCGATGCAGAAGATGTGATAGTCATCAATTCCGATTCAACTGTGAATGAGATTACCTATAAGCGCCTTAAGGAAAGGCTAGATCCGACAAAGCGCTATGTGATTCCAGGTTTCTATGGCGAGACGGAGCAGGGTGTGGTAAAGACATTCACCAGAGGTGGTTCAGATATCACTGGTTCCATCGTTGCCAGAGCCATAGACGCTGAGCTCTATGAGAACTGGACGGATGTTTCAGGCGTTTACAGGGCAGATCCAAGGATTGTTCCAAATGCGGAGGTCAATCCAGAGCTTTCATACAAGGAAGTGAGAGAGCTTTCGGATGTTGGCGCGACAGTCTTCCATGAAGAAGCAATTGCCCCGATTTACAACTCCGGTATTCCTATTGTCGTGAAAAACACCAACAGGCCGGATGATCCTGGTACAAGGATTGTTCCTGAATCCAATGATTTCGGTGCAACTGCAGTATCTGCAAGGTCCGGACTGTCAAGAATAAAGCTCAGAAAGCTCATGCTTTTCAAGAAGTATGGAATGCGCCATGCACTTCTGACAATGCTCCATGTATTCGGTATAAGGCCATGTTACTCTCTGTTTGGTATAGATAGTATCGTATGGTTCTTCGATTCGAAGATGGCCAGCGATAGCGTATGTCAGGCAATGTGCGAAAGACTTACAAAGGAATTCGGACTTGATTCCATTGAGGTGGACCATGGTCATGCAATCCTCGGTGTAGTAGGGGATGGTATGGACTCTTCCGATGCATATCTCAAGGCTGCGGAAGCATTGAAGGAAAATGGTATCAAGACAACCTTCGTAAACTATGGAGCTTCCGATACCTCTGTACTTTTCGGAATAAAGGAAGAGCAGGCAGCGGATGCTGTAAAGGTAGTCTACTCAAAGCTGTTCTGAAATGAACCTTAATAAATGAAAACTTAATGCGGCAGAAATGCCGCATATTTTATGAAAAAAAAGATGCAGCCCTAAGGCTGCACCTGATATATCTTCCAACCCTTAGCGGATCGTTACCTCTGTATCGAGATCGAAGAACTTTGCCTTCTCCATGTTGACGATAAGAGCAACTGGCTCATCTGGCTCAGGAATGACGGTCGGATCAATCTTTCCAACAACCTTTGCCTTGGATGTAGATACATAAACCTGTGTCTCAGATCCGAGAGGTTCGACAACGGATACGTGGCCGTTGATTGTCTTGCCATCGATAGGTGTGTGAGAGAACTCAACATCTTCAGGTCTGATACCGAATGTTACATCCTTGCCAACATATGGAGCAAGAATCTTTGCCTGCTCTGGTGTCACCTCAAGGCGGAAGGAACCTTCATCTGCATAGATCTTGTCACCTTCTTTCTTGATGGATACTACGAGGAAGTTCATCGGTGGTGATCCGATAAATCCTGCAACAAACTTGTTGTCTGGCTCGTTGTAGAGCTCCATTGGACCACCAATCTGCTGGATGACACCAAGCTTCATAACAACAATCTTGTCAGCCATTGTGAGAGCCTCAACCTGATCGTGGGTAACGTAGATCATTGTTGCCTTGAGTCTGTTGTGGAGACCTGAAATCTCAGCTCTCATCTGGACTCTGAGCTTTGCGTCGAGGTTTGAGAGTGGCTCGTCGAAGAGGAAGACCTTTGGCTTTCTAACGATAGCACGACCTACAGCAACACGCTGTCTCTGGCCACCGGAGAGAGCCTTTGGCTTTCTGTCGAGAAGCATCTCAATGTCGAGGATCTTTGCAGCTTCCTTAACGCGCTGGTCAATCTGATCCTTCGGGAACTTTCTGATCTTAAGACCGAATGCCATGTTGTCATATACGGTCATGTGAGGATAGAGAGCATAGTTCTGGAATACCATCGCGATGTCTCTGTCTTTTGGTGGAACGTCGTTCATGACCTTTCCGTCAATCTCAAGTGTACCAGAGGAGATATCCTCCAGACCTGCGATCATTCTGAGGGTTGTTGACTTACCACAGCCGGAAGGTCCAACGAGAACAACGAATTCCTGATCTTTGATATCGATGTTGACGTTGTCTACAGCCTTGACGCCACCATCGTAGATCTTGCAGATATTTGTAAGTTTTACCTCTGCCATTCACTGCTCCTTTTTCTTTCGATAGCTCTATGGTAAAGACCAGAGTTTGCGAAGTAAAGGAAAAATTCAGTTGAAAAGGCCTTTAAATGGCTTTAAAATTGCCAAAAACCGGCTTTTGCTGACTAAATATTCAAATATGGTCAAAAAGAGGAAGTATGCCTAAGATATATACTCCAGAGGAGAAAGATAATATACGTAGCGCACTGAAGCGTGAAGCTGGAAAATGCCTGGCTCTGTACGGCGTGAGAAAGACCACCGTCGATGAACTTGTCAAAAGAACTGCGATTCCGAAGGGTACTTTCTACCTCTTTTATGAATCCAAGGAAGCGTTGTTCTTCGATCTCCTGTCATCGTTTGCAGATGAAATTGAGAGCGAATACCTGGCGATGCTTCAGGAGATAGATGAGAATCATATTGTCACGAGCCTTACTGAGATTTTCTATACTCTGCTCATTAAATTCTATGATGAAGGGTTGTATCGTTTCCTCGATGGCGCGGAACTGGAGCTGGTCCTTAGAAGGCTTCCGAAGGATTCGCTGCCGGATTTGAGAACACGGATGGAGGAAATTGTGAAGAATCTCTTCTCCTATTTCTATATTGATGACAAGGATGATATCAAAGCATTTGGAGCGGGGTATGAAGCTCTGATGTATCTTCTCCTTTCCGCTGACAAGCTTCGGGAGAAAGAGAAAGCCCTCCGGCTTCTTGTCAGAGGGCTTGTGCTTCAGATGGTAGAGTAGATTACTCTTCCTCTTCGTTTTTCTTCTCCGGTTCTTCTGCAGGTGGTTCTGCTTTCTTCACAATGGCTTCTTCGATTCTCCTGTCTTCGATCTTTGTTACGTGGATATCGAGACCATTTATTGTGACGTCGAGCGTAGTTCCATCCTCAGGAATCTGGGAGAGCGTTGAGAGTACCATTCCACCTATAGTGTCATAATCCTCATTCTCCTCAAGCTCTATTCCCGTTTCATCGGAGAAATCGCTAAGGCTGAGGGAACCGCTTACCTTCCATTCGTTATCGCCGATTTTCTGGATTTCAGTCTCTTCCTGAGGGTCGAATTCGTCGTAGATGTTTCCTACGATTTCCTCAAGCAGGTCTTCGAGGGTGACTATACCGACAGTCTGTCCATATTCATCAACGACAATTGCGATATGGGTCTTCTTCTCCTGCATATCGGAAAAGAGCTTATCTGCATGGATTGAGTCAGGAACCATGTAAGCTGGTCTCAGAAGCTCTCTTATATCCTTGTGCTCTGAGCTGAGATTGATCAGGAAGTCGCGGGCGTTGAGAATTCCTAGGATATCGTTGATATCTTCCTCATAGACAGGGAACCTTGAAAGACCTGAATCCTTGATTGTGTCGAGGATTTCATTTTCCGGTGTATCAACCTGGAAGGATACAACATCAGGCTCCCTTGTCATGATTTCGCTGACATTTATGTCGTTGAATTCAAAGACATTCTGAATCCATTCCTGTTCATCTTCCTCGATTGAACCCGATTCTCCGCCGGCATCGACCATCAGCTTTATATCATCTTCTGTGACGGCATCCTTATCTCCATCTTCCTTGATGCGGAATATGTGGAGCATGAGGTTTGTTGTCGCAGAGAGAAGCCATACTACCGGTTTCATGATTTTTGCCGTGATTGTAATGACGCCTGAAGAGAATTTAGCGACAGCGAATGCTTTCTGCTGTGCAATTCTCTTCGGTACAAGCTCTCCGAAGATTAGGGTGAAGAAAGAGATTATGAGGGTAATTATAATAACCGATATCGTTCCTGAAATTCCGTCTGGCAATCCAAGGTTGGTGAAGAGAGGTTTGATGTATATTGCAAGGTTGTCTGCAGCAAAAGCTGAGCCTAAGAATCCTGCGAGTGTTATACCAATCTGGATTGTTGACAGGAACCCGGATGGATTTTCCGCCATTTTGAGAAGGCGTGGTGCGTATTTATCCCCATCCTCTGCCAGTTTCTTCAGTTTTGTAGTATTTAGCGAAATGACGGCAATCTCCGTTGCTGCGAAGAATGCATTTATCATTATGAGAATAATCTGTAGCAGTATCTGTTGTGCTAACGACATTGTTTAAGCTCCTTTATTTCTTTGTTTTTCTCTGGAATTGCAGGATGCAATCAGAGGAGGAGCTTCGGAATGAATCTCGATAAGTGCGGAGGCACTTCCGGTTCTTCCATTTTCATTTTACTGCCAGGGCCATCGTCCACTTGCTATTTTTTTCCTTTGCACTTTACTGTGCGTTTTGAATTAATTTCTATGATATTAAAGCAAAGTGGCAATCGTCAATATTAATGATGGGGCTTTGGAATAAGATTCTTGAACATAATACAGGAATTGGAATCTCCATCATTTTATGGGTATATGAGTGAGATACGAATGAAAATGATGGAGATATTGTAAGAAAATCTGCTATGACAATGATTAGTAGAATCTCAATAAATATATGATACACCAACAAATGGAGCGAAGAAGAATCCGCCCATATGCAGATTCATTGATTCTGATTGTCCTGCCATAGATGCAGATGCAAGTACATAAATTGGACCCCCCATTGCCAAGCCTGCGTTTATTCTTAATGAATCAAGAAGAGTAAAATCTGCAGTTATCCTTCCGTACATACATAAATCAAATTCAGAAACAGATATTATGCTTCCGCTATATGTAACACTATCTTTCTGATAGGTTCCATTTAATCCGAGACCAGCAGCAATTCCAATCAAATCAGAGAATGTATTTCGATGTAGATGAATACTATATGGATGATCCATATTTCGTTTCCCTTTCAAATGCGATTGCTGAGCTTATAGATGAAGCGAAAGAGGTTGGAGCGTCGTTCGTTACATTTCCGAATTATACGATAGAAGTTGTTGATGGAAGAGTGATTACAGAAATAACAGCAGTTGCAGTCGCTCTTACTGAACCTATGTCTGAAAGCAATACCTCCCAGCCTATACGTGTAGAAGTAGTGCTCCCTGATTCGGAAAAGTAAAGCATTGTAATGAAAAGAAGAACGGATGGCCGTTAAAGCCATCCGTCACTTGATATCCAATCAGTTTCCTCTATACGGCTCCACATTGAATAGCATCTCGGCATGGCCAAGATAGCTGCCAGAGGTGCCATCGAATACATATGCGTTATATACTACTTCAAGATTATCCTCTGTTGCGAGATTGTCCGTATCCCAGTAGAAATAGTTTACATTATTCCCATCAACAAGATTGTCAGAACCTTTGCCAACAATAAGCTTAGGTGCAGCTCCATTGAATGATGCAGATGCAATGATTATATCTCCATTCTTCTGTCCGAAGTGAGAATAGAATGGTTTTGTAGTGTCTCCGACTGTTACATCGAATACATTTCCATTCTGTGTATATTTGCAGGTTTCTTTATTCGCATCTTCTGCCCATTGCCCTTTGTATCCTGTATATTCTTTTCCTGAATGATTGCCAGAAAAATCATACACTGTCTCACCATTGACAACTACCTTCTCGCCCGCTGCAGCGGCATATGCCATAGCAAGTTTATTTGCAAAAAGCTCTCCGTTTTCTACTTTGTAAGTTGAACCTCTGTAGTAATAGCTGTTAAGAAGATCAACATTAAGCTGATTGGATGAAATATCTCCGAACTGTACGGAAGATACAGGTTCAGATACTTTCCCAAGGCTAATATAGTCTTCATCGGAAGCTGTTATATCATTTCCCGGAGCTGTCATAGTTTTAATAAATTCAGCCATGAAATCCATTGAATCTTCTTTGACAGTAACTTCCGCCGTTGGATTGTCGATTACAGGCTCATCCTTTCCGGAACCATCTGGGTAGGGGAATGTTACACCAGGAATAAGCGGTACATAGTTTGTGCATGATGGTACGATAGCGAGAACCACCAGAACCGAAAGAAGGACCACGATGCCTTTCTTCATACAGACCTCCCTACAGACAGAAAAAACCCCGGCGTGCAAAAATCCGGGGCTCTACAGGCTGCAATGTAAAATGTTATGTGGTTATTATCTAATACCCCCTCCTATGAAGAGCGGGGCAAATGACCGATGAATTTGAATCTGTTATGTCTCTTTCCGTATAGCAAACATTTCGACTGATATTCTTACATCGAAGGAGGGTGTGGTCAATATTCCTTTCCGGGAATCTACGAAGATGCTTTCTTTTTCCTCCCTTCCCAGATTACATATATCAATGTATATAGTGCCATGATACCAGAGACTGTAGGTGCTATGATTCCGAGTTTCCCAAGATCGGATCCGAATCTTTCTCCAAAGAACCATACCATAGGTATTCTCAGAAGAAGTGCACCAGCTGTACAGCTAATCATTGTCCATACAGTTTTCTGCCTGCCGTTGAGATAGCCATTTAGAGTGAATACCAAGGCTGTCATCATATAGTCATAGCTTGCCGTTCGGAAATATGGAATTCCAGCCTTTATTACATTCGGATCTTTTGTAAATACGCCAATCATCGTTTCCGGAGATATCTGTGCCCAGAGCCAGAATAGGAAGGAGACGAAAAGCGCGAATGATAGTGCAAGCCAAAGCGATGTTCTGGCTCTTCCAGGCTTACCTCTGCCGAAATTCTGCGCTGTTATTGCGGAAAGGGTATTTGCCATGGATGTTGCACTGAGCATTGCAAATACATCGTATTTGGCACCGACTCCCACAACGGCAGCTCCATATACTCCAGCGCTGTTCATCATCATCGTCAGATAGAGAAAAGATATTCTTACTGCAAGTTCCTGAAATGAAATCGGGATTCCCACGCTTCCAAGCTTCTTTGTTATTTCCCTGTCTGGACGGAAGGAGGGTAGAGCGAAATCGAAGATGAAATTCTTCTTTTTTAGATAGACTATAGATATCACCATGCTCACGGCCTGGGATATCACAGTGGCAAGAGCAACGCCTGCGACTCCCATTCCCATAAAGCCTGTGAAGAGGAAGTCAAGGATTATATTCAGACAGCAGGCTATCCCGACGAAAATCATCGGTCGCGTTGAGTCTCCATAACCGCGAAGGATTGCAGAGATGGCATTGTACAGGCATATGAATATATTTCCCAGTGTGCATATGGTTACATAGACCATTGTTAGATCAAATGATTCTTCTGGGGTATGCAGGAGATTCAGGATTGAGCTGTTGAAAACCAGCATCAGCGCTGTTATGACAAGGGCAGTTATTGTGAAGACTGTAAGTGTTGTACCGATTGTCTTCTTCACTTTTTCATAATTCTTCTCGCCCATATAGCTCCCTATTACAATAGTAGAGCCAAGAGTTAACCCTGTTACGAGACTCGTGACAATCTGTGTAACCTGTGTACCTGTTGAAACAGCAGCTACGCTCTCTGCAGAACAGAATTTCCCGACGACAAAAAGGTCTACCGCTCCATAAAGGGACTGAAGTATATTGGCAAGAAGGAAGGGAAGGGCGAATCGGAATAATGTCTTAGGTATCGATCCTTCTGATAAATCTAGGGCTTTCATAGATGAAGGTGAACCATAATCCGCCGCTTTTGGTCAATAGAATACAGTTGCGGAAAAGCTACTCTCCGCAGCTATCCCGCATATTAGCTGTTCCTTACTTCATACCATCTGAAAAGTTCCTTGACTTCCTCGACCCAGTTGCCGCGCACAAGGACCTGATGGTTTGACAGAGGATGTGTCATATAGCTTTCGACATCATCAACCTTGAGCTTTATCTGTGTCCTGCAGAGGTTGCATTCAGAGAGATTCTCAACAAACTCAGCTTTCTGGACAAAGTATGTCTTCATATCCTCCCTGCACTTGAAGAGAGTGTAGCTTCCCGGGGAGAATTCACCTTTGACTGCAACACTTATTCCGCTCTCAAAATGCGTATTAAGCGTATATTTTCCGACCATTGATAACGGTAGAGTGCAGTGAGCAAGTACGATTTCCTTCTTCTCCATATCTATACGGCTAGGATTTGCCATGAAGCATGGTTCTCCAGTGAGAGTGTTAATCACAATCATCGACAGAAGGCTTCTGGTATCACCTTCGCACGAGGCGGGAATTCCACGGCTGTTAAGGATAGCAAGCGCAAGGCAGCCAGATGCTTTATAAGGCTCAAGGAGGTCGAAGCATCTGAGAGAAATTGCATTGAAGCCATATTTATCAATAAGGCGGCAGACTGCACCATAAATCCAGAAGGCCTTCTCCAGTTCATTCCTGTTGTAACCGGTATTTATGAGTTCCTCTGTATACTTGTCAGGTTCGTAAGTCTTCTTGTCTATCTCTTTGCAAACTTCGTCCATTGAGAGATATGTGGTCTTTATTCCGCTTGTCCTTTCGAGCTCTTTTGTATCATATTCGCTGTTGATCAGCATATTGGGCGAACCAAGAACTCCAGCATGATACCCATCCAGCTTCGATATGACTGAAAAGCATCTGTGGATTGAGAGAATCTTAGCGGCAATTGCTGCGGCAGTTCCATGCAGAATCTCTCCATGTTCACCTTTGTCGTTGATGTAGCTCAGGATTTCCATAGCTGCAGGAAGGGAGTTGTCCCCCTGGGTAGTGATAAGTATGAATGGCCCTTTTGTTTCCTTTAGTATTTTGAGGAACTCCGGCTCAGATCCTCCGGATGCAACGAATATGAATTTGCATAGATCGTCCTTTATTTCTTCTTTTGGAACAAATACAAGTTCTTCTCCGTTCAGCGAGGCATTTATTTCCTCCCTGAATTTCCCAGCGCTTACCTGAGCCCTCTCGATATCCAGTTTAGATGAAATCAGTGTGGTTTTTATCATAGGATGCTCCTTAGTGGCTCCTATTATACATATTTTCAATCATCCATATCTGCTTTTGTGATGAATTGCAGGGCTTTTTCTTTGTCGACTGTGATCTTGCTGCCCGCCGTTGTTATCAAGCCATCTTCCTTGAGTGACTGAAGCACTCTGAAGAGCGTTCGCCGCGAGCAGCCGATGGTATCTGCAAGCCTGTCGCGCGGTATGGAGAGCGTGGTTGTTCCATTATTGTTATCAACTCCATTGTGAAGCACATTGGTAATCAGTTTCGTCTTTGTCCGGTAAATAGGGTAGCGGTATATTGTGGTTGTTGTTTCGTAGAACTTCCTTGCCCAGGCTCTGATAAGGCTAGGCTGGAAAAGACAAGGTGAATCGAGCAGGTCCATGCACGCTTTTTTTGAAAGCTTGTAGCCAACACAATCAGTTCTTGCGATGATTGTCGCACATTGGACATTGTTCTCGGAGAATATATCCATCATGCAGATGAACTCGGATTGGTCCTTCGCTATTAGGAATTTCTTCCCATCGATACTATCCTCGATAGTGTCGAAAGTGCCGTCTATTACGAAATAACCGAAATCTACATTATCTCCTTTCCTTATGATTATCTCACCTTTTTTGAAGTAAAAAGGCCGTAGTTTTGCCTTTATTGAAGGAGGAAATGAGTTTATTATTCTTTGAATATCCAGCATATATCCCCTTTTTTACTAAAAAGTGCCAAATGACACTTCTTTATTCCTGATTATACCGTAAAGTTTAAGAGCTTGAAAATATTGGAGGTTCCGAATGAAACGTTGGTTAGTAGTTTTGATTTCCTTTATGATGGTTTTCTCTCTTTATGCAGGTGGCGCAGGAGAGAGTGCTGACGACGGACAGGTAAGAATTGCAATCTGTCTTTCGACCGGAGGACTTGGCGACCAGAACTTCAATGATATGGCTTATGCAGGTCTGCAGCAGGCTGTAGAGGACTATGGTATTTCCTTTGATTACTATGAGCCAGAGACAGTCAGTGACTTCGAGCCAGCTCTCAGACAGTTTGCAGATAGCGGTATGTATGACCTGATCATCGGAATCGGTTCCGATATGTGTGATTCATTCAGCGAAGTTACACCTGACTATCCTGATCAGAAGTTCTCTATCATAGATGCGAGCGAGCTCAATCTGCCTAATGTAAGGGCAATCGCAACAAGCTGGCAGGAGCAGACATTCCTCTGCGGTGTATATGCAGGTCTTGGTACGCTTTCCGATATGCCATTCGCAAACGATGAGAACGTTGTAGGTGTTATCCTTGGTGTTGATTCACCTGTTCTCCGCATGGGCGTTGTCGGTTTCGAAGCTGGAGCAAAGTATGTAAACCCAGATGTTGAAGTCATCGAAGCTGTAATCGGTTCATTCAATGATCCTGCAATGGGAAGGGAAATCGGTATCTCGATGAACAACAGAGGTGCTGATTTCGTACAGCATATCGCAGGCGCATCAGGGCTTGGCCTTTTTAATGCGGCTCTTGAGAATAATTTCTATGCATTCGGAGTTGGCGGCAACCAGAACCACATCCAGCCATCCGTCATTGCAGCTACATCAATCAGAAATGTAAACGAGATGGTCTACGCTGAAGTCGTATCCGTCATCGATGGCACATGGGAGCCTGGTTACATCATCACAGGTCTCAAGGAAGGTTCTGTAGGATATTCAAACGAGGGTTCCGAAGTTGAGATTCCTGATTATATCGCAGAAGCAATTGCAGATATCCATCAGAGAATCGTTTCTGGAGAGCTCGTTGTCTGCGATAGCGCAGATGGACTCGATGAGTGGGTCAGCGCAAACCATTATGATGGTCTGAATCAGTAATATCCACAGAGGGGATTTGATGTGATTGAAAAGATTGAGATGATCGATATAGTCAAACAGTTCCCTCTTGTGCGCGCTGTTGACCATGTCTCATTCTCAGCATACTCAGGGGAGATCCATTCTCTCCTGGGTGAGAATGGCGCAGGCAAGACCTGTTTGATGAAAATACTGTATGGAATGATGAAGCCTGACGAAGGACAGATTCTTGTTAATGGCCAGCCAGTCAGCTTCCATTCCCCCCGCGATTCGATTGCCCTGGGAATCGGCATGGTGCACCAGCACTTCATGCTTTCACCTGTAATGACAGTTACCGAGAATATCATTGCCGGGGTTGAACCAAGAAAGAACCATATATTTATTGATATGGATAAGGCCGTCAAAGACGTTCAGGCGTTGATTGACCGCTATCATTTCTCAATTGATGCAAAAGCTTTTGTACAGGACCTTTCTGTAGGAGAGCAGCAGCGCGTTGAGATTCTGAAAGCCCTATACAGGGGCGCCAGGCTCTTGATACTCGATGAGCCTACAGCTGTTCTGACTCCTCAGGAAGTCGATGCTCTGTTCGATATCATGAGGAATCTCAAAGCAAGTGGAACAGGTATTATTATCATCACCCACAAGCTCAAGGAGACTCTTGCTATCGCCGATAAGATCTCCGTTTTAAGACAAGGCAAGCTCATTACGCATCGCCAGGATCTCGGTGAATCGACAATGGATGACCTTGCCGAGATGATGGTCGGGCGCGATGTCGAGCTCAATGTCAGCAGCGAAGGTCCTGTCGAAGGAGAGGTTTACTTCGAAGTTGAGCATTGTTCGCTGACCAGGAATGGCTTGCCTGTGCTGAAGGATGTTTCCTTCAATATCAGGAAGGGCGAGGTTCTTGGAATCGCAGGCGTCGAAGGCAATGGACAGAGCGAGCTTGCAGAGGTTCTCACAGGAAATATCAAAGCGGATCAGCTTGTCATGAAGAAGGATGGAGTAGAGATAAGCGGTGATTCCCACTCTCTTATGGGACAGGGCATTGGCCATATCCCGGAGGACCGTCTGGCAATGGGTTTGATTGTTGAGAAATCCATAAGCGAGAATCTCATCCTTGGATATCATGGCAGAAAGAGATTCTGTTCGCATGGTGTGCTGGACAGGAAAAACATAAACTCTTTTGCCGATTCGACTATCAAAAAATATGGAATAAAGACTCCTGATGGCAATCAGAAGGCTGCTTCTCTCTCAGGTGGAAACCAGCAGAAGATAGTCGTTGCAAGAGTCATAGAAGAAGAGCCGGATGTACTTGTCGTATGTCAGCCAACACGTGGTGTAGATGTAGGAGCAATGGAGTTTATCCACCACCAGATCCTCGGGTTGAGAAAGGCCGGAAAAGCTGTATTGCTTATATCTGCGGATCTCGATGAGGTCATGAATCTCTCGGATCGCATTGCAGTAATGTACGAAGGCAAGATAGTCAAGACTTTCGATGCTGACAAAGTCTCTGCTCGTGAGCTTGGTCTATGGATGACAGGAGAAGGCAATGAATCGTAATCGCTTGAAATCGCTTGTAATACCATTGTTCTCTTTCTTCTTGGCTATTGTTGTCTGCGGAATAATCATGGCTCTTTGCGGCTATAATCCATTTACCGCTTATTCCATCATATTCTCAGGCGCGTTCGGTTCGGTGCGTAACATAACGAATACGCTGATTCAGGCTTCGCCGCTGATCATGACCGGACTTGGATATATGGTCTCCAAGAGGGCAATGCTTATCAATCTTGGTATAGAGGGACAGCTTTATACAGGTGCTATTGTTGCAGCTCTTATCGGTATGACCGATCTTCATCTGCCACTGATCCTGCATCTTGCCGTCACTATGCTCGGTGGAGCTGCTGCCGGCGGTCTTGTAGGTCTTTTCATTGGATTCTTGAAGGTGCATTTCGGTGCTAATGAGGTTATCACGACAACGATGACTAACTTCATCATCATCAATTTCACAAGCTACTTAGTCAATTATCCTCTTAAAGCTGATGGAGCAGTCGCACAGACGGAGCGTATGCTTGAGACAGCGCTTATGCCGAAGATTCTTCCTTCGTATCAGCTGACTTACAGTATCGTGATAATCGCTCTCGTCGCTGTTGCAGTGAAGTTCTTCATCGACAGGACAAAGACAGGATTCGAAATTCAGTGTGTTGGCCTTAACCAGAAGGCTTCAGCTGTTGCCGGAATAAAGGTTGGCGGGGTAATGCTGAGCGCCATGTTCATATCCGGTGCTATCGGAGGGCTTGCAGGGGCTCTGCAGGTCATGAGCGTTAACAGGCGTTTCATCGCAGGCTTCTCTGCCGATTACGGCTTCTCTGGAATAGCTGTAGCAGCGCTTGGAAATGATAACGCAATAGGCATCATTCTCTCCGGAATAGTATTCGGAGCTCTCAAGAATGGCGCGAATATCCTGAACATGACTTCTAGAACGCCTACGGAGTTTGTTGCCGTAGTACAGGCTCTGGTTGTCATATTCGTATCCGCACCTCTCCTGATCAATGAAATACTCCATCTCGGAGCTTTCAGAAGGAAGAAAAAGGAGGGACTGGCATGATTCTAGGACTTCTTGCATCAACGCTTTCCCTTTCCATTCCTCTTGTGCTTGCAGCACTTGGAGGAGTCATGTCCGTAAGAAGCGGCGTCATGGCGCTCGGACTCGAGAGCATGATGCTTTTCGGAGCATTTTCCGCAGTTGTCGGTTCCTGGTTCAGCGGCAACGCTTTTGTCGGACTCTTGTGCGGTATACTTGGTGGACTTGTTATCGGATTGGCCCATGCACTTCTATCTGTAAGATATAAGATGAATCAGGTCATATCCGGTATCGGACTTAACCTGCTTGCGACTGCCGCAACCACGCTTTTCATGCAGATTATCTGGAATAACAAGGGTAGTTCGGCTACTGTTGCATCTGTTGATGTGACTCTGAGCTTCCTGCAGAACATTCCAGTGCTTGGTGAAATCTTCGCTCGTCAGTCGATACTTCTTCCTGTGACAATCGCAATTGCAATTGTCGAGTGGTTTGTGCTGTTCCGCACTCCATTCGGACTCAGGCTGAGGTTCGTTGGTGAGAACCCGAAGGCTGCAAGCAGTATCGGTATCCCTGTCCACAAAATGAAGTATATAGGCGTTGCAATCTGCGGTATGCTAGCCGGATTGGGCGGAGCATACCTCTCGATTGTCAGCCTTGATATGTTTGTCCGCGATATGTCCGCAAGCCGCGGTTATATTGCAGTTGCGATTGGAATACTCTCGCGCTACAACCCTGTGAAAGCTATGCTGGCCGGATCCTTGTTTGGATTCTGCGAAGCTGTGCAGATTTACCTGCAGGGATATGGAGTACCTTCCCAGCTTATCCAGATGATTCCTTATATCGTTACATTGCTTGTCCTTGTATTCGGAGTAAGGAATATCAAACCACCAGCAGGTGTCGGTGCTCATGAGGATGATTGAAGAATAGGAGAATTCAGATGAACAGTTTTGCACAGAAATCAATCGAAATCGGCGATAAGCTCAACATGAATAACCAGTATCCAGCGATTGCTACCGATGGAAAAGGCACTGATTATGTAATCGTTGAGGAAGCAAGGAAAAAGCAGGAGCGCATAGTGCTCTCTGTTTTCAAGGATGGTGTACTTGCAGCATCCGACATTGTTGTATCGGGCACAGGGCTTGCTCTCCGTCCAACTGCGCTGTATGCAGAGGGAAAGGCCTGGTTTGCATGGTCGGAATTTCAGGATGGAAAGTGGAGTATCTGTGTAAGGACATATGATGGTGCGCTCTCTCCTGTTACAGTTATTGAGACAGGCGATGCGCTCTTTTATGTATCTCTTGCTGTAATCAATGGAAAGGTTGCAGTGCTTTACAACAGGCAGGCTCCGAAAAAGAGCGATGTAATCCTCGCACAGCAGAAGGACGGGGCTTTTGTTCCTGAGAAGATCAATACAAGTGTTAAGTGCTATCGCCCGACAGCTTGTCAGAACAAGGATGGCGATATCCTGGTTGTATATGATTCATTCGATGGCTCGATTTACAATGTGCTTGGACGCCTTTGCACTGATGGCAAGTGGTCCGATGAAATCCGCATCGATGAGTCAGAGAACCGCTGTGCCCAGCCGGTTGTTGTCTCCCCGGATCATGACCTCTTCGTTGTCTGCTGGTATGAGAATGGCATCTTCTCATTCTACAGCTACAATGCTGTAGATATCCGTATCAAGGATGGTAAGGCAGAGCGCGAGAACTATCAGGTGCTTGTCAGCAACCGCAACTGGTACAACAACATCGATGCTTCAGCTAATGCAAATGGATATACAGTATTCTGCTATACAATCGGCAAGTACAATATTCTCTGCAATATCAGGAAGCCGGATGGTTCGTGGAGCAAGCCAGTGCTCCTTAGCTACAATGATGGCAGATGCGGCATAAGGGGAAAGGTTGTTCTCTCCGATGATAATATCATCCACTATGTATGGCAGTGGGCTGAGCGCAATGGCCATCAGGACAGGTATGCAGTTGCTGTCTACAACACAGTAAGCGTCAATGACGTTCTTGCCTGCGATGATACTGAGATTGTCACGAAAATCGATCAGTTCGTGCAGCCTATTGATGTAATAAAGACTCTGGATAAGGTAAGCGATGAAGAGAAGGCTGCATGGCTCAAGAAGAACAATCTCGATTATAAGCTTCTCTTCGGCGATATCCATGGCCAGAGCAATATGTCCGATGGAATGGGCGAGCTGGATCACTATTATCATTTCGCTATGAATGATGCTGATATGGATTTCTGCGCGCTGACAGATCATGACTGCTACCCTGATGAAGCAACACAGTCCGAGTGGGAGTGGAACAGGGCGACCAGAAACCTCTTCAACGCTGAAGATGATTTCTCTGCTATCCTTGCATTCGAGTGGACAAGCAATGAGTATCATCATGATTTCGGCCACAAAAATGTCTACTACCCATCTTCCGAGGGCGGTCTGTATACAAGCGTCTCTGAAGAAGGACTGAATCCTGACAGGCTCTATGCTGCAATAAAGAAGGATGGTGGTCTCTGTATTCCTCATCATCCAGCTGCTGACTGGAAGCTTGTCTCTGCTGCGACAGATTGGGATTACAATGATCCTGAAGTACAGAGGGCAGTCGAAATCTTCTCCCGCCATGCGGACTACGAGAAGACAGATGCAGTCTCTCGCTACACGAAGAACATTGCGAAATTCCCTCGCAAATGTGTTCAGGATGCTCTTGCTCGTGGCTATCACCTGGGATTTGTTGCAGGCTCTGATTCCCACCAGATGGAGCATGGTAAGGAAGGTGGTATCCTTGGTGCATTCGTGCCAGAGAATACAAGCCAGGAGGTCTGGTCGGCTATCTGGAACAGGCGTACCTATGCAACAACAGGCGCTCGTATACTTCTTTCGTTCCGCATGGGCGATGCCTTCATGGGCTCGGAAGTATCCACAGATGGCGAGAGGAAGTTCACTTGCTCTGTTCTTGCTGTGAATGATATCAGGAAGATTGAAATCATAAAGAATGGCGAAGTTGTCTATTCATCTGTTCCAGAAGGACGCGATGTAGATTTCACATTCACGGACTGCGGTTCTGACTCATCCGACTACTATTACCTCAGGGTAGAGCAGGTAGATGATCATATTGCATGGTCTTCCCCGATTTATATCAATTAATTGATTCAATCTCCGGCTCTATCATGGGCCGGAGTATCATTTTCTTTTATTTGCTTTGTATTTTTAAATATTCATACCGAAAACGGAGCTTTTATTTTCTTGTTGATAAACAGGTGAAGCATATCCTAGAATAACATTCATAGAAAAAGGCTCCGGTATGGAGCCCTCTGAAGCGACTGAGGGGAATCGGACCCCCTTCTTATGCTTGGGAAGCATAGGTAATAACCATTATACGACAGTCGCATCGGAAGGTAGAATAAACGCTTTTTCGCATAAGCGCAAGGCCGATTTTGCATTGGAGAGACATATGGATGATAAAAAGAGAGAGAATCACTACAGGAAGATGACCGAGACACCGGTTCCGCGCCTCATCGGAAAGCTTGCGGTCCCTACTATAATCAGTATGCTGGTCTCATCCATCTACAACACCGCTGATACATTCTTCGTCTCGCAGCTTGGCACAAGTGCTGCGGGTGCTGTGGGTATAGTCTTCTCGATTATGGCGATAATCCAGGCTATCGGTTTTACAATCGGCATGGGAGCTGGCAACATACTTTCCAGACAGCTTGGTGCAAGAAAGGATGAAGAAGCTACAATTACAGCTTCCAGCGGGTTTGTCTTCTCACTGCTTCTTTCTATACTGCTTGCTGTAATAGGTACGATTTTCCGTCCACAGATTATGACTCTCCTTGGAGCTACTGAGACAATCCTTCCGTATGCAGAGGATTATGCCCAGTACATCTTTTTCGGCGCGCCCGTAATGTGTGCTTCCTTTGTAATGAACAACTATCTGCGTGCGGAGGGTAAGGCTGTATACGGAATGGTTGGCATTACAATTGGCGGACTTCTCAATATTGTTCTGGACCCCATCTTCATATTTACATTCGGATTTGGAACCGCGGGTGCTGCAATGGCTACAGCTTTAAGCCAGCTTATATCATTCATCATCCTTCTCTCGTTCTTTATCAAAGGGAAGAGCAGTGTGCGGCTTTCCTTGATGAAAGTCTCACGTTCTTTCCGCCTTTATCGTGATATCATCGTAACTGGTCTTCCAACGCTGATGAGACAGGGGCTGGCAAGTGCCGCTACTGTTGCTCTCAATGTAGCAGCAGCCGCCTTCGGCGATGCCGCAGTTGCAGCGATGAGCATAGTCGGAAGAATTACCATGTTCGCATTCTCTGCGATGCTGGGCTTCGGCCAGGGATACCAGCCCGTTGCTTCTTTCAATTATGGTGCAAGGCTCTACGGCAGAGTCAGGGAAGCTACACGCTTCACAGCTATTACAGGTACGGTTATTATGCTGTTCGTTTCGGTCGTATGCTTCATCATAGCTCCTGAAATCATAGGAGCGTTCCGGGGCGATGATGCGGCTGTAATGGAAATCGGAGTGAAGGCTCTGAGGTTCCAGATGCTGTTGATGCCGCTTACAGGCGTAGTCACAGCTACGAATATGGGACTGCAGTCGACAGGTCATTCCGCACCGGCGACAGTGCTGTCGATGGCGAGACAGGGGATATTCTTCCTGCCGCTTATCCTGATACTCCCTCGCTTCTTCGGCATAGATGGCGTTATAGCATCCCAGCCTATAAGCGATGCTTTGTCATTCGTCCTTGCAATATTCTTCTTTTCATCGTTTATGAAGGAACTGAAGGATAAGTGCGATGGTAAGGACTGATTACAAACATATTTATCTTATTTCTGTGCAACCAATAGTCTGTTAGTCAGCTGTGCTGACAAAGGCGGTTATATTTTTGGCATAATTTCGCCTTTGATATGCTATAATCCAGAATATGGAAATAAGAAGAATCAAAGGCGTAGTCAAAGACTATGCATGGGGAAATAGCGATTTCATACCATCTCTTATCGGTGGTGCAACTGGCGGACCTCAGGCTGAGCTATGGCTTGGTACGCATCCGTCCGGAGATGCTGAAGTAGAGGGTAATGGGCATCTATCTGCGCTTATCCATGATGATAAGTCTTTCCTTGGCGATAGAAACTGGGAAAAATATGGTGGCAGGCTACCTCTTCTTATGAAAGTCCTTGCGATTGAGAAACCGCTTTCGCTTCAGTGCCACCCAAACAAAGAACAGGCAGAGAAAGGCTGGAAGAGGGAAGCAGAGGACAGGAAAAAAGGCTTAGCAGTCTCCTATCAGGATGATAATGAGAAATGCGAGATGATTCTTGCTCTCTCTCCGATAACAGCTATGTGCGGATTCAGGGATATAGAGGTTATCAAAGCAGATCTTGCTGCCGTGGTTCCTGGTGCTTTTGCACGTACTCTTCGCGCCCTGGCAACAGATATCGAGAATCTCTTCATGTCCCTTTTCTCCCTTCCTGAAGAGGAGAAGGAAGCGATACTCAAGGAGCTGAAAGCTTCCCTTGAATCTTCTTCGGAGCCATCGTGGGAAGGCCTGTTCCTCACGCGCTGCGGTATTTCGAGGGAGTGCCTTGTTGAATATCCCGATGATATCGGGTGCATATTCCCATACCTTATGAATGTCGTTCACCTCCAGATTGGAGAAGCGATGCCTATAGTTCCTGGAACGCTTCATGCGTATGTATTCGGAAATGGCATTGAGGTCATGAATGATAGCGATAACGTTCTCAGGGGTGGACTGACAAAGAAGAGGATGGACCTTCCTGAACTCAGAAGCATCATGCATTTCTCCTCTCTCAATGTTGAGAAATGCACAGCATCAAAGGATGGTTTCGGCCGTGTTAGATTCTCATCCCCATCTCCGGATTTCTCCCTGCTTGCGGTGTCTTCAGGTACATACGAGATAAAGAAGGATCCTATAGCAATAATCCTGGTCACGGAAGGGTGTGTCCGCTTCTCTTCGAAAGGCGAGAGCCTTGTGCTTGATAAAGGAGAAGCTGCCGTAATACCTGCCGGACTGGAATATACTATGACAGTCAGAGGTTCTGCTTATATTTCGGAGGTCCCGGATGCTTAATAGGCGGAGGATAGATCTTCTTCTTGAAAAGGAAATCAAGGAAGCGATGGGCTGCACTGAGCCGGCAGCTGCAGCTCTGGCAGGAGCAAAGGCGGCAGAACTATTCGGTATGGAGCCGGAATCCGGAGTTGCCGTTGTCTCTCCGAATATGATGAAGAACGCCATGGGCGTATCGATTCCTAATTCATCGCTCCATGGCATAAGAGCCGCAGTTTCCCTTGGCATTGCCATCAGGGATTCTTCCGAAGGCCTTTCGGTCCTCTCCACTGTAACGGATAATGAACGGCAGAAGGCGATGGGCTTTCCTCTTGAAGTGAAGATAGATGAATCGGCTCCATCGTTGTATGTCAAGGTGACAGTTATGGGCAATGGGCATAGCGCTACTGCGGTTATATCAGGGGAGCATGACAGATTCACAGCCCTTGAGCTCGATGGTATAAAGCTCCCAGAAGCACCGCGTTTCTTCCCTGAGTGCAGGTCTTTCTCAGAGGATGATTTCCTCGGGACTCTGACTGTAGCCGATGTTATCGAATATTCATCCTCCCTTTCTCCTGTTATAGCAACACTGCTGAAGAGTGCAGTAGAGAAGAATATCGCGATAAGCAATGCCGGCCTTTCCGAGAACTGGGGACTTTCCGTTGGCAAGATCATGGCAGATGGTGTCATGGGTGAGCCTAAGACGCTCGATGAAGCAATGCGAAAGGCTGCGGCAGCTGCTGCAGCAGGATCGGATGCCAGAATGGCCGGATCTGCTCTTCCTGTGATGATCAACTCTGGATCGGGCAATCAGGGGATTACTGTTACTGTTCCTGTAGCCATTGTCGCTTCTTTCCTTGGAAAGAGCGAGAGCGAGATGCTTTCCGCTGTTGCCATAAGCGAGCTTGTCGGCATAATCCTCACGAGCCGCAAAGACAGGCTTTCTGCTCTCTGTGGGGCATTCACAGCTTCGATAGGAACAGCTTGCGCTTATGCTTATCTTCTCGGTGGAGACGCTGCTCTCTTGGATTCTGCAATCAACAATATGGTTGGAAACCTATCCGGTATCATATGCGATGGTGCAAAGGATACCTGTGCTTTGAAGATTTACTCTTCCCTTATTGCCGCTTCTGTATCGGTACAGCTTGCCATGGCAGGAAAGAGAGCCGGAGGGGAAGCTGGTATTGTCGGTGATGATTCTCTGTCTTCAATCAACCATCTTACCAGGATTTCCCACGAGGGTATGGAACAGACCAACAGGACAATACTTCAGATTATGCTGGAAAAAAGCAGATGAAGTATGTAGCGATAGATTTCGAAACGGCGTCCTCCAATCCTGCAAGTGCCTGTTCCGTAGGCCTTGTCAGGATGGACGAGGAAGGTTTTGTCGAGGACAGATTCTATTCGCTTATAGCGCCGAAGCAGATGGAATTCGATCCAAGATGTTTTGCAGTTCATCATCTTGATCCTCTCTCAATAATGAATGCACCGACAATTGCTTCCATTTGGCCTGAGATGTGTGAGTTCATCGGTAATCTTCCGCTTGTCGCTCATAATGCCCGCTTCGATGTTTCCGTTCTCAGGGCTTCTCTGGAGTCCTGGGGAATAGCTCCCATCCATAATGATTATTACTGTACGCTTTCTCTTTCTAGAAGGCTCTGGAAAGGGCGGAAATCTTACAGGCTCACATCCCTTGCAGAGGAACTTGGCTGGGTGTATGAAGCGCATAATGCCCTTGCAGATAGCGAAATCTGCGGTCGTCTTTTCTCCAGGCTTTGCGGCAATGCGCTATTCGATGATGAGACAGCTGCCAGATTCTTCCATCGTGTCTACAGGGATGGAAGCTATCCTAAGAGAGTGTAGGATCCTTTGCCATAAGCCCTGTTTTCACTGCAATCAATGGGAAAATGAATGTGCACCAGAGCCCGAGCATGAAATAAAGGGCGAATGATGTGAATGCTGGGGGAGCTGGTATTATGGCAATGAATAGCGCGACTAGCGCTGTTGATAAAAGCCCTAGGATGAAAACAACGGCTTTCCTTATTCTTCCGTTCTTTTCTGGAAGCGACAGGACCGTTTTGCGTTCCAGGTAGAAGCCAAGCATCAATGATCCTGTTATCGTTGCATTCGACATGAGATCCTCGAAAGCAACTGGATCTATGCTGGAAAGGCCAATGAGGATTGCAAGGGTTCCCCCTAATAAAGTTGTGGCGATTCCATAGATGAAAGAGAATATTAGAAAGGGCCGTCTCCTGTCGTATAGCCGGAGCATCAATGGTGTGATGATGAATCCTGATAGAAGACCTACTGCTGTTCCTACTGCAACATCGAGTGGCCAGTGCACTCCAAGCACAAGCCTTGATAAAGGTACAAGGATTATAAGGAGGATGGCGATGAAAGTTGCCGCCTTTTTCCAGATGATTACTATCAGGGAAGAGTAGAGCGCTCCCGATGTTGTGCTGTGTCCTGAAGGAAAGGAATAACCTGTGGCGGTGCTTAGCCTATCCCCTTGGATGAGGTCGGGATATGCCTGAAAAGGGCGGGGTAGCCTGAATATGGGCTTAAGCGATTGTGTTACCAGCAGAGCGGATAGAAGTGAAGCTGATGCCGCGAAAGCCTTCTTCCTGCTCGAGCACCAAAGAAAATATGCGATTACCAGCAGAGGGATTGCGATTTCTCCGAACATGGAGATTAACTCGGCTGCTTTTATCATAATCGGTGTCCTGATTTCCTGCAGAAATAACATTATCTCAAGCTGCATTCCCTGTCTCCTTTCTCTCCCCTAAGAACATAATCAGAGCCATTACTATTATAATTATGTAGCCTATAAAGCTCAGCATATCTGGAATCTGGGAGAATACAACCCATCCGATTATCGCAGTAAAAATGACCTGAGAGTAGTCAAATACCGATATTTCCTTAGCTGGAGCGAATGTATAGGCTGCTGTTATCGAGAACTGTCCGCCGGCTGCTGCAAGGCCTGCAAGGAGTAGGGTCAGGAGCTGCAGCGGTGTTATCGGGTGGTAATCGAAGATAAGATAGGGTAGCGTTGCAAGGCAGGAAAATACTGAGAAGAAAAGCACTACAACTGGACCTTTCACCCCTTTCTTTCCCAGCGCCCTGACACAGGTATATGCAGCACCTGCACCAAAACCTCCAATGAATCCTATCATCGAAGCAGTCAGATTTGCATTCTGGAATGTCGGCTTTATCACAAAAAGAGAACCAATGAAGGCACCTATGACAATCAGCATTGTTTTTAAAGGGAGCTTCTCCTTCAAGAAAAGCATCGACAGTATCAATGTGAAAAAAGGTGCCATTTTATTCAGCATAGTGGCATCCGAGAGCACAAGGTGGTCGACTGCGTAGAAATTCCCGAGGATTCCTATTGTGCCGAGCACTGAGCGCATGATTAAAAGCGGAATATCATCCTTTTTAATTGCAATGCTCCGCCTGTCCCTGATTACAATAACGAAAGCTGCAAGCGCTGCAATGAAGTTCCTGAAGAAGCTCTTCTCGATTGATGGGATATCTCCGGACAAGCGCACGAACATATTCATCATAGCGAAGCAGAATGCGGATGATAGAATGCAAGCGATTCCTTTTGCTCTTCTGTCCATGAAGGATATATTAACAAATTCAAGCAAGAGGGGGAAATGTTTCATTGTTTAAATTTACTGAGAGTAAAATTCAGAAGCTTTATTGATGCAGGACTTGCAATCCTGTCCTTGCTTATTGCGGCATAGACAGGCATGACTATAGATGGGTGTATTGGAATCATGCGGATGTTTATTGTGCTGATAGTCTTCATTGAAGGAACTATAGCAATTCCAAAACCTGCGGAAACAAGACCTGAAATCACAAATACCTCTTCATCTTCATATGCAACTGATGGTCTGATTCCTGCTTTTTCATAAGCTTCCTCAATTATTTTTCTCAGTCCGGCTCCTTCTGAGTAATTTATGAAAGGGTGGGAAAGTGTGTCTTTCAGCGTAACATATTCCCTTTCAGCAAGTGTATGGTCCGGGGGTGTTACAAGCACCAATGGTATTGAAAAGAGATAGTTGAAAATGTATTTGCTACTTTCAGACGAGCCGGAAACGAAAGCTATGTCTATCCTTCCTTCAGACAGCAAGTCAAGGAGTTCTCCAGATCTTCCTGATTTGAAAGAGAGCTTGTTTTCTGGATGGGCGCTTTTGAATTCAGCTGCTATCTGGGGAATTGTTGTCATGCCAAGTGTTCTCATGAAGCCTAGCCTGATTGTCCCAAGTCCTTCAGCTTCTCTTTTTATCCTCATAGTTCCCTCATCCAGAAGGGACATGGAGGTCTTTACGGTTGAAAGCAGATCCTTTCCCCAATCTGTAAGTTCTGTTCGTTTGCTTGGATTGAAGAGCGGAAGCCCAAGCTCCGTCTCCAGTTCTTTTATAGCGTGGCTTATGCTTGGCTGGCTTACGCCCAGCTTTTTTGCAGCTGTTGTATAGCTTCCAGTTTCGGTAAGTTCGATGAAGTAACGTATAGCTCTCAGATTCATAGAAATTATCCTTTCTCTGTTGTGATAGAAATAATTTATCAAAGATGTGGATTTTATTCTTCTTTTCTGTATGCGCTGCTTCAGATTGACTTGAATGATGTATATTAATACGAAATTTTGTGCAGTTTTGTAACAAATTATTAAGAAAATTAATGCTCTCTCTTGCTTTTAGTCATATTTATTGTAGAATTGTGTACAGTGCGATTATGCACTTTTTATGTGTTTTTTTGTTTTCCGCATGAAGGAGGAAATCATGAAGAAGTTTGCTGTACTGCTTTTGGTTGCAGTAGCTATGTTGATGCCAGCTCTTGCTAGTGGTAGCCAGGAGACGGGCCCAATCGTTCTTACACTTTCAGAAGTTCACGCTGAAGGATATCCTACAACTCTTGCTGATTATGAGTTCGCTCGCCTTGTCGAGGAGAGAACTGAAGGCAGGATCCAGATTGATGTATATTCAGGTGGAACACTCTATGGTGAAGAGACAGGATCCATCGAAGCTCTCCAGATTGGCGACCTTGCATTCGCACGTGTTTCCGCATCTCCAGTTGCTTCCTATGTTCCAGCTCTCAATGTTATCCAGCTTCCTTACCTCTATCGCGATGGCGATCATATGTGGCAGGTTCTCAACAGCGAAATCGGACAGGATATGCTCAATGAAATCGAATCTTCTGGTTCTGGTCTCGTAGGTCTCTGCTACTATGATGCAGGTGCTAGAAACTTCTATACAACAACTCCTGTTACTTGCGCAGCTGACATGGCTGGTCTCAAGATCAGACTCCAGAACAACCCGATGATGGTTGAGATGGTTCAGCTTCTTGGTGGTAACGGTGTTACAGGTATCGGACCAAACGATGTTTACTCCGCTATCCAGCAGGGAACAATCGATGGTGCAGAGAACAACTGGCCTACATACGAGTCAATGGGCGACTACCAGGTAGCTCCATACTTCGTACTCGATGGACACACAAGAGTTCCTGAGATTCTTCTCGCTTCCAAGGCTGTTCTCGATACACTTGATCCAGCAGATGTTGAGATCATCAAGGAATGTGCAAAAGAGACACAGGCTTATGAGATCGAGCAGTGGGCTCTCCGCGAGCAGTCTTCTGAAGCTAAGGTGACATCCGAGGGTGTTGTTGTCACAGAGCTTACACCAGAGCAGCTCCAGGAATTCCAGGACAAGATGGCTCCGCTCTATACTGAATATGGCGCAGGCTATGAGGATCTCATCGCACAGATCCAGAACATGGGACTGTAATTTACTTTTTAATGCTTAACGGGGAGTATTGTGCTCCCCGTTTACGACTTTATAGGGAGGCGGACCATGTCCGGATCATCAAATTTCAGAAACTGGCTTGTCAACAATAAACTTGTTATTGATAAGAGCCAGTACAATGGCAAAGTGCCTGCAAAGGCTTATGTCATTCTGATCAATCATTGGTGTCATAGAGTTATTCTGACTATTTCCCAGATTTCTCTTATCATCATGCTCTGTATCGTTTTCTTTAACGTTGTTCTACGTTACTGTTTCAACACAGGAATTGGTGCAGTAGATGAGGTCGCAAGACTTCTTGTCACCTGCTTCACATTCCTCGCCTGTGCTATTGGCGTAAGAGACCATATGCATATTTCCGTCACAATGGTGTACAACAGGTTCCCTAAGGGCGGCAAGATGCGTAAGTTCATGGATATTCTCCCTGATATCTCGACGCTGCTCTGCGGTGCATTCTTCTTCTACTATGGTGGAAGCTATATGCTCCGTCTTATGGGACTTCCAGGAATCCTTCCTATGACAGGACTTCCAACATGGGTTCAGTACATTGTAGTTCCAGTTGCAGGATTCATCATGGTATTTGATTCCATTCTCTTCCTGATCAGAGTCCTCAGCCCAGATGATCTTCTTTACAGTGTTGCTGAAGTCGATTACGAGGAAATGGTAAAGCAGCAGGCTGCAGAAGCTGCTAAGAATGGAGGAAAGAACTGATGGCAAGTACAACTATTGCAATTATCGTGCTCATCGGAGGTTTCTTCCTTCTGATGGCTTTCAAGGTGCCTGTAACATTCTCAATGTTCATTGCCGCTATCGCATCCACATTGTTCGTTCCGGGAACAAACCCGACAACGATGGTCAGGATGATGCTCGATGGCGTTAACAACTTCACCATGCTCGCTATCCCATTCTTCATAGTAATGGGTGAGATTATGGCAGCTGGTCAGATTTCCGATAAAATCGTCGATCTTGCAAACCTTGCTGTAGGTCGTTTCCGCGGTGGTCTCGCATACGTTAACTGTATCGACTCCATGTTCTTCGGTGGTATCTCCGGTTCAGCTGTTGCTGACGTATCCTCGCTTGGATCAGTTGTTATCCCGATGATGGTAAAGCAGGGGTATGACAGGGAGTTCACAGTAGGTCTTACAGTAACTACAGCTTGCCAGGGTGTTCTTATTCCACCATCACACAACATGGTTATCTACGCTCTTGCAGCTGGTACAGGTGTATCCATCGGACAGCTCTTCTACGCAGGATTCGCTCCTGGAATCTGTCTCGGTCTTGGATTCATGCTCATGTGTTTCCTTCTTGGAAAGAAGCATAACTTCCCGAAGGGAGATAAGATGTTCAAGAATGACCGCGTAAGATGGATTGGAAAGGCAACATCCACATCTGGCAGCAGAAAGCTTCCTGAAGGTGAGGGATGGATCAGAATCGGTGGTATTGCGCTTGGACACTGCATGAGAGTCCTTCTCAGCGCTATCCTCCCGATGATGACTCTTGTAATCATCCTTGTTGGAACAGGTGCTGGTGTCTTCACTGCAACAGAAAGCTCCGCTGTAGCTTGTTTCTACACATTCATCCTTACATACTTCATCTTCCGTGCAGATAAGGTAAAGAACTTCGGTAACATACTTAAGAACTCTCTCAAGACACTTGCTGTTGTTCTTACTCTTATCGGAACAGCAAAGGCTTTTGCTTATATGATGACAAGGCTCAGAATTCCTGCAGCGATTACAAATGCGCTTATTGGTTTCTCCGACAACCCATATGTAATCTTCCTTATCATCAATATTCTTCTGCTCATCCTTGGCTGTTTCATGGATATGGCTCCGCTTATCATGATCATGACACCGATTCTGCTTCCAGTTGTATCTACACTTGGAATGACAGATATTCACTTCGGTATTGTCATCATCTTTAACCTCGCAATCGGTCTCTGCACACCTCCTGTAGGATCTGCGCTCTTCGTCGGTTGTGCTGTTGGTAAAACATCCCTTGAAGCTACTGCAAAGAAGATGCTCCCGCTCTTCGCGGTTATGCTTATCATGCTTATGGTCTTCACATACATACCGTATATCTTCAGGATACCTCTATTCGGTTATTAATCCGAAACGCCCACTTCGCTCCGGAGTGGGCAAACTTTTCTTCTTAGATTTGAGTGTTGATTTATGAATGTTCTTATTATAGGAGCTGGCAGAAGAGGAATCAGGATCGGTAGGCATCTCGCCGCTGAAGGTTCCTCTATCACATTCCTTGAAAGATCTGCATCGAAATGCCATGAAGCAGAATCAAAAGTCGATTGTCTTGCTGTCTGCGGGTCCGGAACGGATCTCTCCAAGCTCAAGGAAGCTGGAGCGGCAAAGGCAGAGACTGTAATTGCAGTAACTGATTCAGATGAGGTGAATATCGTCGCGTGCGGTATTGTTGCTGCGGAATTCCCAAATGTTGTAAATACGATTGCGGCCATAAGGTCCTCAGGATATCTTGGAGAAGAAGGGCTTCCTCCTCGTATCCTTGGTATCACGCATATAATAAATCCAGATCAGGAAGGGGCTCTGAGGATTCTCGATACAATCCATTATGGTCTTTATCGCGATACTCTGATTTTCCCCGGTACTGATTTCATGATCTTCACAGTTGCAGAAGGGCAGGGGAATGTCAGGAGAGGTGAGAGTGTAGCTTCGCTGAGGAAGCGCCTTGAATATAACTTCGTCATTGCAGCTATATATCGCCGAGGTTCTGTAATCATTCCGAATGGTGAGACTGAAATCAGGCAGGGCGATATCCTTGTCTTCATCACCGATAGCGAGAAAGCTTATATCACGCTTAGCGGAACCCCGGAGCGTGAGATTTACCAGGAACCGGATAACATAGTTATTCTAGGTGCTACGAGAATCACAAGGTTCCTGCTATATGCCGCAACCCCATCCGAGAAAAAGAAGATAAGGGTAATCGAAAAGGATGAGACGGCTGCAAATGAATTTGCATCTCTTTTCCCCGAGATTACAGTGCTGAATGCTTCAATAACCGATGAAAGCATCTGGGAGGAGGAAGAGCTTGGTAATTCCGATCTCTTCATTACGCTCACAGATAATGATGAATTGAATATTGTTACATCGGGCTATGCAAAGAAAATCGGAGTGAACAAGACTATAGCACTTGTTAAATCCAATACAAACTATAGCCAGTTCGCGCTTTCCCTCGGAGTTGATGTGGCTCTCTCTATAACAGATGTCACAGTTGACTCGCTTGTCCGCTATCTCAGAGGAGATGGCATTTCTGCGATGCACACGCTTTTCGAGGGTGAGCTCGAGGTTTATGAGTACGTTATCCAGGAAAGTTTCCCATTCATAGGGAAAGCACTTAAGAATATACATTTCAAGAGCAGTGTTGTCATTGCTGGCGTAAAAAAGAATGATGGAACTGCGATTGTTCCTGATGGTGAGTATGTATTCACCCTTGGCGACAGGCTGATTCTTTCGGTTCGCCATGATGACAGTGGATATCTCAAGGAGTTGTTTCTCTAATGCTGCATATTAAGTCTGTTCTCAGGTTTCTTGCGCTTATTCAGCTTCTTGTCGGAATCTGTATGCTGGTGCCATTTACACTGGCGTTTGTATATGATGAGCCAATGGGAGTAAAGGCTTTCGGCATCACAGAGCTTTCCATAGTGCTGTTCGCTGCTGTCATCCTGATTGCAACGCGCAATGAGAAGATTACGATCAAGGCGAAGGACAGCTATCTTCTCGTGACTCTTGTGTGGGTGATCGCAACTGCATTCGGAGCGCTTCCTCTCTACATCTCAGGAACATTCGAGACTTATCCAAGCTGCTATTTCGAGATTATGTCAGGCTTCACCACAACAGGAGCCACTGCGCTTTCATCAATTGAGGATAAGCTCAAGTCGATTCTCTTCTGGAGAGGTATGACTAACTGGCTTGGTGGTATGGGAATCGTTGTTCTGTTTGTGGCCCTCACTCCATTCATGGGCCTTAAGGGAACGAGCCTTGTGAATGCAGAGTCCGTTGGTCCTACAAAGGATAAGCTGACCCCGAAAATCCAGCACACCGCATTTGCGCTCTGGGGTATCTACACCGTATTCTCAATAATCCAGGTACTCCTGCTTTGGATAAAAATCCCTCTTTACGATGCTGTCACAGTCATGTTCGGTACAATGGGTGCCGCAGGTTTTGCTCCTAAGAATTCATCGATTGGAAGCTACCATTCTGCATATGTCGATGTGATAGTTACCATCTTCATGGTCATTGCAGGATCAAATTTCTCTCTCTATTTCAAAGCGATAAAAGGCCATATCGGGGAAGCGGTGAGGGATAAGGAGCTCAGGCTCTATCTTTTCATAGTCATCTCCTTCTCCGTTATGATCGCAGTTGATGTTACAGATACATATGGGAACTTCTTCACCGCGCTTAGATATGCAGCATTCCATGTTGCTTCGATAATCACAACGACGGGATTCGCGACTTATGACTATAATTTCTGGCCGCAGTTCTCAAAGACATTGCTCATCCTGCTGTTCTTCATTGGTGGATGTGCTGGATCTGCTGGTGGCGGTATAAAGGTTGTCAGAGTAGGGGCCCTTATCTCGCTAGGGCGCAATGCGATAAAGAAGAGACTTCATCCAAGCGCTGTGATTCCTCTGAAGCTTGGAGACTCGAATGTGGATCACAATACACTGCTCTCCATTGCTGGATTCGTTGGTGCTTATATCATCACGGGGCTTCTTGGAACTGTTGTGTATTCCCTCTCTGGATATGATTTCGAGACTTGTTTCACCGCAAGCTTCCTGCTGCTGGGTAATATCGGGATAGGAATGGGAGAGGTTGGACCTTCGGGGAATTTCTCGATTTTCTCCGATGCTATACTCACCGCAGGCTCATTCCTGATGCTTGTCGGAAGGCTTGAGCTTTTCACTGTTTTCGCTCTATTTACGAAGGATTTCTGGAAAAAGTAATTACCGTTTTCACAGAGGGAAGTTTCGATTGTTCTCATGGCTACGTGGGAGAAATGAGATACAAGAGACCGGAGCTTCCTTTTTCTTTCAAAAGCCACTTTTATCGTAGCCGATTCTCTGATAGAGAATATGGATATGAAAAAGCCTTTGATTGCGATTGCTGGCAATATATTGTTCATGGAAGGTGGCGATATGCCAGGCCTTCCCAGGGATTACGTTAACAGGGATTATTCCGTATCTGTGAAAAACAGTGGTGGAATTCCTTTTATTATCCCTACACAGAGTGGCATTGATGATATTGAAAGATGTATCTCTTTTTCCGATGGCCTTATTCTCTCCGGCGGTTATGATATTTCCCCAGATTTATATGGAGAAAGCCCGGATGAAAAGCTTGGATTCACACTCAAGGATGTGGATCTCTTCTATAAGGATGCTATCGACGTCGCGATAAGAATGCATAAACCGATTCTCGGAATCTGCAAAGGAATGCAGGCGTTGAACGTGTTTCTCGGTGGAACGCTGTACCAGGATATCCCTGACCATGTTCAGAAAACTCCTAGAAATGAAGCTTATCATGAGGTCAAGATAAACCAGAACAGCTTCCTTTTCCATGTTCTCGGATGCAGGGCTGAAGTCAACAGCTTCCATCATCAGGCGGTCAAAGATATTGCTCCTTGTCTCAATGCCGTTGCTGTCTCCTCTGATGGAATCATTGAAGCAGTGGAGAACCCTGAACTCAGCATTATCGGGGTACAATGGCATCCTGAGATGATGGCAGCCGCAGGCAATGCCGTTATGCTTGGTTTCTTTAGAAGGTTCATAGAGCTGTGCCTATGATAAGCCAGCTCTATCTTGGATTCACCTCGATAAGAACGCCTTGAATAATTTCAGTAGCTCTGCAGTATCCATGGCTCCTGCGGTTTCATAGGGCGAGTGCATCGAAAGCTGTGCTGCTCCGATATCTACGGAGGAAATGCTCAGCTTCTGTGCTGACAGGTTTCCCAATGTCGAGCCGCCGGGGATATCTGAGTGATTCGCAAAGTACTGATACCGGATATGATTATCATCCATAAGGGCTTTCAGGAAACTTGCGCTCTCCGCATCGGTGGTGTACTTTTGCGCTGCACTGAATTTGATTGCAACGCCGCCATTCATTCTGGGCTTGTTTGTGATATCGCATTTCTCCGCGTAATTCGGATGCATCGCATGGCAGTTATCTGCACTGATCATGAAGGAAGAAGCTGTTTTTATAGCCTTGTCTTCAATGCTGTAGCCAAGTGAGAATGAAATCCTGTCGATTACCGTAGGAAGGAAATCCGACAGAGCTCCCTGTTTCGTTCCGCTTCCGGTTTCCTCGTTGTCGAACAGTGCTGTGATCGGCATATAGTTATTGCCTTTTGTCTCAGCAATTGCTCTGAACGCTGTATAGGCACACATGAGATCATCAATTCTGGGAGAGGAGAAGAACTCGTTGTTCAAGCCCCAGAAGGCATACTTGCTTTCAGGATAAAGGTATAGCTCGTATTCCAGCATATCGCTTTCGTTGCAGCCAGCAGCATCGGCGAGAGCCTTTCTGAATGTTCCTTTGTCTACTGTTTCTGCAAGCATCGGAAGCATCTCTTTCTGCGCACTGTAACTGTGACCTTCGTTTATCTTCCTGTTCATATGGATGGCAAGGTTTGGTATCAGGGCAATTGGACGATTGAAATCGACAAGGCGTTCCTCTATCGTGTTTCCATTCCTTACATAGACTCTTCCTGCAATTGAAAGAGGCCTGTCAAACCATGGTGCCATCAATAAGCCACCATATACCTCTGTGTTCAATACCGTATAAAGGCCACCAGCATTTACTTCCGGATCTGTCTTGATTTTGAATGCTGGGCTGTCCGTATGTGCCGCTACGATGGAGTAACCATACTCGTTTCTTTCAGGAATCCTGAAAATGATGATTGCAGAGCTGTTTCTCGTTACAAAGTATGATTTTCCCCGTTCTATATTCCATCTCTTCTTCTCGTCGAGCTTCTGGAATCCGTTAATAGCGAGATAATCCTCCATATTCCGTACCGCATGGAACTGAGTCGGGCTGTTTTCTATGAATCTGCAGAGATCTGCAGTGATTGTTGCTGTATTTTCCATGGCCAGGATTTTAGCTCATGGACTTCTGTTTGTGTAGGAGGTTGGAAGCTACGCTTATCGAGATGAGGGTTGTTATGAGGGCAATGGAGCAGTTTGAGATCATCATCATAACACCAAGAGCTGTTGCTCCATCATCGATGAGGAAACGCAGTATATAGAGAACAGGAATCCTGAGCACGAATATCCTTAGGAAATTTATGAAAAGCGTAATCCTTGTCTTTCCTAGTCCCAGAAGGAAATCCATGCCTGCACCGTTAAGGGACAGGGCAAAACAGCCGAAGATATCATAAGTGAAGATCCTCTGTATTGCATCCATGAACTCGGAATCTAAGCCCTGCCTGCTTGTAGCGAAAATGCGGATCAGGGTATCCTTTGCCAGCATTATCACAGCTATGGCAAGAAGGCTTGCCAGGAATGTGACGACAATGTTCGCTTTGTACGCAGCGACAGCTCTTCTGTAGTTTTTAGCACCGAAATTCTGGCTGACTATTGAGCTTGATGCATCTGAGAATCCATTCTCGAAGCTCGTTGCGATTCCGGATACATTGTTCGATATCCCAAGCGCACCAATCATCTCCGCACCATAAACAGCTGCCATTGAGTTTACGACAGTCTTTCCAAGAGAGAATGCGGAGTCTTCTATTGCCACAGGGTAGGAAATCGATGCAAGCCTTGAAGCATATCCCTTTCTTCCGTGGATGATTATCGAGGGCTGGATTCTGAAGATACTGTCTTTTCCGGAGAGATGTATGATTGAATAGATTGCAAAACAGGCATAGGTAATCAATGTTGCCAGCGCGATGAATATTATACCTTTATCAAGCACATAAATGAAGAAAGCAGTCAGCAAGAGCTTCAGTATCATGGAAGCTATGTTTACCGCCATTATGGTACCTGTCCGCCCTCTGGATTTCTCGATGTTTATGTAAATCAGATTTATGAAATTGACCGTTGTCGCAACTATCAGAATTCTGAAATAGGCAGTTCCATCTTCGACGAATTCTTCCGGAGTACCTATCAGTCTGAGAAGAGTAGGGGCGAAAGGTATTACAAGGAGGAAGATTGCAGAGATTATCAATATAAGCCTGATCAGTGTATTCAGAAGTATTCCGGCCTTTTCGTTGTCTCCCGCTCCATAGGCTCTGTTCACAAGGATCATCGAGCCTGTTACAAGTCCCGTACCTATAGAATTGAGTATCATTCTCAGCTGGTTCATGTATGCAACTGTCGATACCTCTATTGTCCCTATATGGCTTGCCATCATAGTGTCCAGGATAGAGAAGAAGCTGTTGAACATGGCAAAGACCGCAAGCGGTGTTCCAACCTGGATTATTAGCTTATATAAATTGCCGGTCAGGGAGTATTCCCTGAACTCGGCTTCTGTCATCTTTCTCATCGTATCAAATTTAGCTTATTGTACGGAATGTTGGAATGAGATTTTCCTATCACTTTCCTCCAAGATTCATAAAGCTTCTGACCGGTATGCTGAAAACTATTCCCATTCCTTTCTTTTTAAGAACATCCATCCCGCTTATGGCATCGATAACAGCATCTGCTTTGTCCTTTGATATTACAATCATAAGGATCTCCTTTTCCGGAACCAGAGGTGCTCCGAAGAATTTGATATCGTCCTCGGTGCTTGTGCCATGGGCGTCAATGACAGTTCCACCTTCTGCTCCTGCTTTGCGTGCAGTTGCCATTATGTCTTCGCTGTATCCGTCTTCGCAGATTACCTCGATAAGTACCCATCCCGAATCATTGTTAACACTATTCATCTCTCCGTCCCTTGCAGTATCTGCTATTATAACGATGCCTTTTGCCTTGACACTATGCACGGCTTCAAGGATTCTCTCAGCGTCCTCTGATTTTATCACGCTTGTAAGCACTTCCTGTTTCGTGTCCCCGATACCGAGCGCCGCAAGGATTGTTGAGGTCGCAGTTCCCTTCGCAAGGCATATCGTGCCACCTGGAGCGCCAGCTTTGCGCGCAGCTGCCATGACATCTTTCGCCTGTCCTTTCCGGACGATTGCAATCATAGTACACCAGCTCATTTCCCCACCTCTTTAAGCTTGTTGATTCTCTTCTGATAGATGATTCCGAGTATTTCTATCAGAAGGATAGGCATCATCGCAATCATTGCAATCATCCCGAATGATGCAGTAAGCGATGATGCAGAAGAGCCCGATGCTGCTCCCATTGCCAGCGGAAGAAGGAATGCGGAGCTCATTGGTCCTGTGGCAACACCTCCCGAATCGAATCCGATTGCCGAAAACAGCCCTGGAGTCTTTATCATCAGGAGCATTATCAGGAGATAGCCTGGCAGAATGAATGTCCAGATTGAAAGGGCATATACTGTCCTGATAAGAGCCAGGACAACCGCAAGGCCGACCCCAAGCGCTAGCGTGAAAAGCATTACTTTTCTCGAAATCCTGCCGCTGCTTGCATCTTCGACCTGTCCTGTCAGAACCATTACTGCCGGCTCTGCGAGCACGACTGATAGCCCGAATACGAACCCTGCACAGTAAAGCAATATCGGGTTTATTTCAATCAATGCAGCTCCAAGCTCCCTTGCTACATCGGAGAATGAGAATTCCACTCCGGTGAAGAAGATGACAATCCCGAGATAGGAGTAGATGATACCGGAGAATTCCCTCATCGCTTCTGTTCTGGGAAGCTTTATGACGAAAACCTGCATCAGGATGCAGACAGCAATCAGAGGTAGTAATGATATCCCGACTTCCCTGAACTTCGAGCCGAAGAGCTGCCAGAATCCTACTGTAGCTTCATCGGTTGCTGCTACCGCCGTTCCGGGATTTGCGGAGAACACCACTCCGAGAATCAGAACACCTAGCACCGGTCCTATTGAGGAGAGGGCTACATATCCGAACTCCGATTCTTCGTTATGTTTACGCATCATCGCAACACCGGTTCCAAGTGCCATTATGAAAGGGACTGACAGCGGCCCTGTTGTGGCTCCTCCCGAATCGAATGCGACAGAGACAAAGAAGTCATCATTGAGGAATGCTACTGCGAATATGGCGGCATAGCTTATTGCGATGATTATTTTCATTGGCCACTGAAGCACCGTTCTTGCCAGTGATAATGCAAAGAAGAGACCGACTCCGATTGATATTGCCACGATAAGCGTGTTGACAGGTATTGCCGGATTGACCTGGTTTACCTGTGTTGCCAGTACCTGAACATCCGGCTCAGGTATTGTGATGATTAGCCCCAGTATTATAGCTGCTCCAAGCATCAACAGGAGTGACCTGCTCTTTGTAAGGGCTGCGCCTATTTTCTCTCCTATAGGTGTTATTCCTATATCCACACCTCTTAGAAATAATGTAAGGCCTATGATTACAAGAATGCAGGAAAACAGGAATCTTCCCAGTTCTCCTCCGTCCATTACCCCTGCTGCAATGGAGAGCACTGATGCGAAAATCCCGATAGGAAGTACCGATAGTACGACTTCTTTGAACTGTTTTAGGATATCCACAACCGCTTCTCCTTACTCTAATGAGAGTATAACAGAAAAGAGATGTTGGAATATGTATGGTTTGTGTGGAAATTTCACCAGATTATTGGTGTCTGTCCAGTTTTCCTCAGAAATTCATTGCATTTCAGAAAATGGTCATTCCCGAAGAATCCCCTGGATGCACTGAGCGGGCTAGGGTGGGCGGACTCAAGAATCAGATGCTCGGGGTTTTCAATCAAGGCTTTCTTGCTCCGTGCATAGCTTCCCCACAGCATGAAAACCTTCGGCCTTTCATCCATTCCCAGCGTTCTTATCGCATTGTCCGTGAATATCTCCCAACCCTTTCCCGAATGCGATGCGGCTTTGTGGGCTTCTACTGTCAGCGTACTGTTCAGAAGGAGCACACCCTGTTCTGCCCAGCGCGTAAGATCCTTTGACCACTCGCCCTGTTCTACACCTTCCCGTACTATTTCCTTGTGGATATTTACAAGTGAAGGCGGTTCGGGGGTGTCCCCATGCACTGAAAAGGAAAGTCCCATGGCCTGTCCTTCCTCATGGTATGGGTCCTGGCCGACAATGATTACTTTTGTATCTTCGAAGCTTGTGAGCTTGAATGCATTGAAGATATCATTCATCGGAGGATAGATGGTCTTGGTTGAATATTCCTTCTTGAGGAATTCCCTGAGTTCGAGGTAATAGGGCTTTCTCTGTTCTATATCGAAAAGCGGCTGCCAGTCATTGCCAACACTGATCATATTCCCATGATACTTATAAAAAGGTTGAATGCAATCTCTGAAAGTGGTTATCATCATCGCGTGCTGGCATTTTTAAGAAGGGAAATAGTATTTGTAATAGCTTTTGCTGCGGCTGTTGTCACGGCATTCTTCAATCCTCCATCGCTTGAGTGGATTGCTGGTATAGACTTCAGGACGCTTGCGCTTCTTTTTTCGCTTATGGGAGTTTCCGAAGGTCTTAAGGCATCGGGCCTTTTTGATTACGCAGGCTCCGCTATGCTTAAAAAGTCCGGGAATACTCGTACATTGTCATTGCTGCTTCTGCTTATAGTCTTTATCTCTTCAATGTTCTTTACCAATGATGTAGCGCTTCTGATGTTCGTTCCATTCACTCTCCTGATTATGGACAGGGAAGGGGAAGATGAGGGGTACATAATAAAACTTGTGGTCCTTGAGACGATTGCTGCGAATCTTGGTTCAATGACGACTCCGGTAGGCAATCCGCAGAATATCTACATATGTTCATTCTTCGATGTTGAAGCGCAGCAGTTTTTCAGGACAATTCTTCCGTACTCCGCGATTTCGGCGGTGATGATTGCTTTTGCTTTTGCATTCTTTCTTTCGAAGAAGCGGGCTATCGAGGGTAATGCAGGTGAAATCATGGATTTTGACCGGAAGCGCACTGTAATCTATCTGCTATTCCTTGCACTTGCAATGCTTTCCGTATTCCATGTGGTTCCCTGGCAGGCGCTTTTTGCTTTAGAAGCTCTGTTCCTTATCGCTTTCGACAGGAAGATACTTCTGAGCATTGATTATATCCTCCTTCTTACTTTCGTCTGCTTCTTTATATTCAGCGCGAACATAAGGGAGATTGAAGCTGTGAATGCTCTGCTTTCCACACCTATGAAGACCAGCCCTGTGGCTGTTTCGGCTATTGTCTCTCAGGTTATAAGCAATGTCCCCGCGGCAATACTCCTTTCCGGATTTGCAGATGGGTTCGAGGGCGTTCTTGTCGGCACTGATATCGGAGGGCTTGGAACTCCTGTGGCATCCCTTGCATCCCTTATTTCCCTGAAGTTCTATTTCAAAAGGAAAGAGGGCAGGAAAGGCCAGTATATTCTGGTGTTCCTTGCCCTCAATGCAGTGATGCTTCTGATTCTCTTCTTATTCAGCACTTTCCTTACTGATTAAGGAGGGAATTCATATATGATTCAATTTCGGCAGCTCTTTCTGTCTCCGAAGGAAGTGGGTCTGATTTTGTCTGGTATACAGCCAGGGCATACTGACAGAGCATTACAGCTTCCTGTTCGTCGGAGAAGTCTCCAAGCGGCAGTGTTGAATAGAATGGGATAGTATCCTGGCCATCTCTTCCTTCATAGTACTTCATCTTCTCGGTAGGGACGCTCTCTGCAGCATACTTCTTTTCCATCTTGTCTAGCTCCTTGGCTCTCTTTGAAGCGCTCCATCCTCTGTTGTGGAGCTGCTGAGCGAGTTCAAGGTAGTTCGTAAGATTGAGTCTGTTTATATTATCCTGGGTATCAATGCACCTTCTTATGTAGCTTATTGCAAAGTTGTCATTTCCGAAGCTGAGCGGTGCTCCCGGAAGCTGGTCGTAGAGAAGCGAGAGTACATACCATGCATCGGACATATCGGCGTTGAAGTCATTCTGGACTTTCTCGATAAGCGCTCTCATCGGTTTTGCCTTTGAAAGGCTGTTCAAAGGGCCATTGACCTGGCCGATTCTGCCGATAGCGGAAGCCTGCCAATGATAGGCATCCGCGCTCTCTTCAAGCGATAAGGATTCCTCTGCATATTTCTGGCTCTCTCCGTATCCATCGAGCCTTGCATCCTTCTGCTCCTCGGGTATTGCGTCTGTTATGTATAGAGTTGTGCGCGATAGTCTCCAGAGTATTGCAGCCCTTTCGCTGTCGTTCTCAGCTTCATCGTAGGATGAAAGTAGATAATCCAGGTCCTCTTCGTAAGCTTCCTGATGGTAGAAAAGGTTGTCACTGATGCTTGCATCGAATGCAGCAGGGAGCGAGAGCATGGCAAGAAGCATTGCCATTGCAACTGCAAATTTTTTCATATTTCACCTCAGTTTTAAGCTAGCATGAAAGCGTGCTTTGTATCCATCAAGAAAAGAGCTCCGTTGAAAGATATCTATCTCCGCCGTCGGGGAAAATGACGACAATGTTCTTTCCGCTGTTCTCTTCCTTTTCCGCTTCTCTGACAGCGGCCCAAAGCGCAGCTCCTGATGATATTCCGACAAGTACACCTTCTCGTCTGCCTACGAGCCTTGCCATGGTGAAGGCATCTTCATCTTTCACTGTGGTTATTCTGTCATAGATTGATGTATCGAGAACCTCGGGAACGAATCCGGCACCTATTCCCTGTATTTTATGCTTTCCGGCTTTTCCCCCTGAAAGGACAGGGGATGCTGCAGGTTCGACACCTATAATCTGGAGGGACTTGATCCTTTCTTTCAGATACCTTCCGGCTCCTGTTATTGTTCCTCCTGTGCCGATGGCTGAAATGAAGATATCGATATTTCCATCTGTATCCTCATAGATTTCAAGCCCTGTCGTCTTCTGATGTGCAGCAGCATTTGCTGGATTGCTGAACTGTGATGGAATGAAGCTGCCAGGTATTTCCTTGTGGAGCGCTTCTGCCTTCTCGATAGCTCCTGCCATGCCTTTGCTTCCGTCTGTCAGCACAAGCTCTGCACCATAGGCTTTCATCATTCGTCTCCGCTCTTCGGACATTGTATCCGGCATCACGATAATTGTACGATAACCCCTTGCTGCAGCCACCGAAGCCAGTCCTATTCCGGTATTTCCGGAAGTAGGTTCGATAAGCACTGCTCCTTTTCCGATTTTCCCTGACCGCTCTGCATCTTCTATCATCTCGAGCGCAGCCCTGTCCTTGGCAGATCCTGCGGGATTGAATGATTCGAGCTTTGCGAGTATATGTGCTTTCAGGGAGAGGTCCTTCTCTATATTGGAGAGTTCAAGAAGCGGTGTTCTTCCGATCAGTTCGCTTGCAGATCTGTAAATTCTCATGCTTTCCTCCTTGGTCT